>CAYXZQ010000012.1:0-37637 GCA_964469935.1 uncultured Methanosarcinales archaeon | reverse complement strand
ACCTGGCCGAGCACCCTGAAATGCAGCCTCTCCGGACCGGAGGCTGGCTTCTCCCTGACACCCCGGACCGAATCGAACCTTGTCTGGACATCTCTTCTAATCTGCGCATTATCAAGGGAAGGGGTTGCGGCTTTTGCCATGCTCTTGCCGGGCCTGTAGGCGCTCTTGTCCTTTCTCAGCGCGTCTGCCACAGCAGACCTCACTGCTCCTGCCACTGATTCCTCATTGTCGATCCTGACCTGGAGCTTCTGCGGGTGGACATTCGCATCAATCTTTTCTGTGTCGATCTTGATGTCAAGGATGAATGCCGGGTGCTTGTTTACATTAAGGAGGGTGTGGTATGCAGAATAGACAGCGTCGCTTATCGCCCTGTTCCTGACGTGCCTGCCGTTTATGTAAATCGCCTGCAGACCCCTGCCCCTCAGCTGGTGCCCGGGCATGGAGACCTCACCGGATATGCCTATCCCGTCTCTCTCGGCACTTATGCTCATGAGGTTCTTTGCCGTCCCGGATCCCAGGAGACCAGCGACATTGTTTTTCAGGTCGCTTGCAGGAGGTGAGTTTATAAGCGCCTTCTTGTTCTGGACAAGCTCGACATAGGTTCCAGGGTTTATGAGCGCATAATGCATGATGACGTCGGCGACCTTCCTCGTCTCTGTCTCTATGGTCCTGAGGTGCTTTTTTCTCGCAGGGACGTTTTTGAAGAGGTCCCTGACAATCACTGTCGTCCCCCTGGGCATGACCGCGCCCTTCTCGCCCGTTATCTTCCCGTCCTCTGACAGGATCGAAATCCCCTCTGAACCGCCTGAGCAAGTCCTGAGCTCCATGCTTGATACAGATGCGATGCTGGCGAGGGCCTCACCCCTGAAGCCCAGAGTGGAGATGGAAAAGAGGTCTGCCTGGCTCCTCAGCTTCGAGGTCGTGTGCCTCTGAAGCGATAGCCTCGCATCGTCTGGCTCCATGCCGCACCCGTCGTCAGTGACCCTTATGTAGGATTTCCCGCCTTCCCTTATCTCGACGAATATCTTCCTTGCGCCGGAATCTATAGAATTCTCGACAAGCTCCTTCACGACGGATGCGGGCCTCTCGATGACCTCGCCTGCCGCTATCTTGTTTATCAGAGCGTCGTCGAGAAGGATTATTTTCGGCATAAGGTCCCGGAACTTCCGGAGAATATTTATAATTTACTATATGTCCTCGTCAGGGAGGTTGGTGCGCCTCTTGAGCCTCTCAACCTCGGACTCCAGGTATGCCACCCTCTTCTCAAGATGGGTCTCCTTCTTGCTGAAGTCGCTCGGCACGAGGTTGATCCTCTCGATGACCTTGTTCATCTTGTAGACTATCTCCGCCTGCTTGAACTCTATGAGCTTGAGTTTCTTCTCGACGAGCTCTATCTTCTTTGCAATTAGGTATCCATCATCCATCCCTTTCAACCCCCAGGATGAACCTGTAAGGCCCTCCCATCGCGTCAGAGTTCGGATCCTCGAACACGTAGACGAACGAGTCGTTGTACGTAAGTATGTATAGGTCTGAGTCCTGCTGCCCCTGATATGTCAGGTTGACCATCCCCTGCCTCTGCCGAAGCTCCTCCATCGTCCTGTATGCCCTGTCATAGACCTTCCTGAACCGTACAGGTATGTCCGCATAGAACTCATCCATCACCTGTGTCGAGCTGCCTTTTTTTATGTCGATAGGGATGGTGAGCCCGGAAATCGTGTTGTCGTCGGCAAATGTCACATCAGAATGTATGTCGCTCCCTGCTGTTATGCTGTACTGCGGGAAATCGCTGAAATTCCCGATGCAGCCCATGATGTTCTTCTCGATGTACTGCTGCAGGTCGCTCTTGACAGAACCCAGCCCCGGCATCCTGTTCTGCCCGTGGTTGAAACCGAACGCGAGGGTGGCATAGGGCATCTCGAGGTTCTCTGCAGGCACGTGAAGCCTGCCTCCCTGCCTGCCGATGACCATGAGTCCTGATTCTGTTGTCAGGTACAGGCACTGGCGGATGTAACTGCCTACGGAATCGTCCTTCTGCCGGACGACCGGCTCCTCATCACGGTTCGAGACGACGAAAAGAAATAACATCACGATAAGTATCACTAGCCCCAGGAGTATGAATATCGTCACCTGGCCCTCTTTTTTTGACCTCATCTTCCTATCTCCACAGGGCTGAACTGTCTTGAAAAGGATTTTGCGAACTTCAGCCTCTCCTTGCTGTTGGAATATATCCTGAAGAGCCTGTCCCCTTTCTTCACCCTGTCCCTCTTGTGGACGTAGAGGTATATGCCGCTCTCAGGATCATGCGGGGCTCCGGCAAGCTTTGCTGCCTTGTTTATCCTCTTGTTGTCGATATGCCTGACACTGCCCGTGCCCTGCGCCTTTATTGTCGTCGAATAGCTTCCAACCTTGATCTGCTCTGGGAATATCACCTTGGCATTCTGCGCCTGTATTATCTGGATGAACTTCCTGAGGGCCTTCTTGCTGTCCAGCAGCTCCTCTGCCATGAGCAAGCCCTTACCCTTCCCCGCCTTTTTGGCAAGCTCCAGGATGCGGCCTGCAAGCTTTATTGACTTTTCCCTAAGGTCCTTTGCACCTTTGGGAGAGCACATGAGGGTCCAGAGGACATCCCTCGCCTCTAGCGCAGGCCCGATGCCGTTTCCAATGGGCTGGCTGCCGTCGGTGATGACGACTGCCACCTTCATGCCAAGCCTTCTTGCAGTGGACTCGAACTTCCTCTTGAGCAGCAGGGCCCTTTCCCTCGATTCCGTCTTGCTGCCCTTGCCGACGGGTATGTCTATTAGCACGTGGGTGGACGAGA
This sequence comes from uncultured Methanosarcinales archaeon, assembly GCA_964469935.1. Taxonomy (GTDB): domain Archaea; phylum Nanobdellota; class Nanobdellia; order Woesearchaeales; family DSVV01; genus CAYXZQ01. Next base: position 34,819 of record CAYXZQ010000012.1, on the reverse strand, counting down.
CCGACTTCTTCTTTGCAAGGATGCTCGCTATAAGCCCCCCCACCGGGTCAAGTGACATTGGATATTCGACCTTTATAATCTTGTCGTCAGCAGGCGCGAGGTTGACAGAACCTCCCCATACGAAGCATCCTCCTGTCTTCTCGACTATCTTCTTCATCCTGTCAATCGTGAATGACACGTCGCAGAGAACCTCCACAGTGTCAGCCGTGCCAGCAGCACTCGTTATGGCCCTGGAGCTTGTCTTGGGGATGACAAGGCCCGCTGCTGCGACGATAGGGACGACGATCATCGAGGTCCTGTTGCCTGCGACACCGCCGATGCAGTGCTTGTCGACGACAATTCTGCTCTTTAGTTTGAGCTTCTCGCCGGACTGGAGCATCGCCTTTGTCATGGCGACAGTCTCACGGTCGTCCAGGCCGTTTGTGAACGAGCCCGCAACAAAATAGGTGAGCTCTATCTCGGAAAGCCTGTCCTCGATGATATCGTCCACAATCTCCCTTATCTCCCTGTCTGAGAGCTTCTCGCCCCTGAGCTTGTTCTTTATGTAATGCAGGCTCCTGGGCTTCTCCTCGAGCCTTATGGTCACGATGTCACCGTCCCTGCCCCTGAGCCTCTCGTAGACCTCCTTGAATAGGCCTATCTCCCCCGGCAGGATGAACTCGTTCGACTCTGTTATGTCTATCATCGCGGTTATCTCCCTCCTGCCTTTCTTTATCCTTATCCTGTCGGCGTAATGAAGGTCAAGTTTCTGCGCGTCGATGTAGTTGATTATCACGATGAGCGGGTTACCGGTCGCGATTGCAAGGTCCTTTACTCTCAGATGCATGCATTCCACCTAGTTGTTTGTCTTCTCGATCTCAGCAAGCCTCAGGAACTGGATGAGGAAAGCAAGGATTATCGGCCCTATTATTATCCCTATGACGCCCAGGAAAGTAACTCCCCCGAGCACACCGATAAGGACGATGACCGGATGTATCCTGGCCCTGTTTCCTATCAGCTTCGGCTTTATCAGGTTGTCGATCGTGCTCACGATCAAGAACCCGTAGAGAAACAGGACGATGGCCCTGATTATGGTGCCTGTAGAGGAATCGACTATCCCGTTGAAGAGCATATAGAACGCCGCAGGGAACCATACGATCGAAGATCCGAAGAACGGTAGCAGGGCAAAAAACGCAGTCGCGACGCCGAGCAGTATCGCGCTCCCGAACCCTCCTATTAGCCAGTAGCCGACTGCCGCTACAGCCCCCTGTACAAAGGCAGTGACGAGATTTCCGAACACGACTGCATGCGTCGTCTCATGCAGGATTTGTGTGAAATGGTCCTCGTATGATTTCTTGAGCGAGAGCAGGTCCTTTATCCTCACGACGAGCTTTTCGCCGTCTATGAGCAGATAGAAAGTCATATAGAGGACGATGAAGAACTGGAGTACCCCAGATGTCAGGCCGGTCAGGAGGTTCAAGGCATAGCTCTTGAGGGACTTGACAGTCGATATTATCGAATTCTTTATGTCAAGGCCGGGGACCATGGCCTCGACCTTGTTGAAGAACGTGCATATCCTTCCCTGGTTGCCGATGCAGTTGAAGTCCAGAGGATTTTTGGTGCCGAACTCTGTCTGGAGAAAAATTATCGTGTTGTCGACCTCATTGACAGCCGATATGAGGACGAGTGCAAGCGGGACTGCGGCGATGAGAAATATGATCAGAACGACAATCAGGGACGAGAGCGCCTTTTTCTTGATCTTCTTGCAAATCCAGAGATAGAGGGGATGGAAGAGATAGGCTATGACGCAGGCCGCGACAACGGCCTTGGCATAAGGCTTGACGACTCTCCATGAGAGGTACAGGATGATGACAAAAAGCACGATAAGTATGTACTTAGGGTACTCCTTCAATTCCATGTGGGCAATACAGGGAGCATGATATTTAAATTTATTGGTAAAACATATAACCACTAAGCAGTAAGAAAAAATAAAAAGATTTATAAATAACCTGATTCTACCAACTTTCACAACTGCGAAGGTGAAAATTATGATAATCAACAAAAGGTTCATGAGCAAGCTTAAGGATTTCGGGCTGAACAGCTATGAGATCAAGATATGGGCTGCCCTCCTGTCGAGAGGAGTCTCGAGCGCAGGCGAGCTTTCTGACATATCGAATGTCCCGAGGTCCAGGGCCTACGACGTCCTTGAGAGCCTCGAGAAGAAAGGATTCATAGTCATGAAGATAGGCAAGCCCATAAAGTACATAGCGGTACCTCCCGAAGAGGTCATCGAGAGGGTGAAAAAGGACATCCACGACAATGCCCTGGGACAAATCGAGCTCATCAACGAGATCGAGAAGGACCAGGTCCTCGAGGAGCTCAACATGCTGTACAGCAAGGGAGTGGAGATAATCGAGCCGACAGACTTCGCAGGCGCTCTCAAGAGCAGGGACAACATATACCAGAACCTCAACCAGCTTATTAAGGGCGCTGAGAATTCGGTCACCATCATGACTACAGCAGGCGGCCTCAACAGGAAGGCAGAGGTGCTCAGGCGCAATCTCGAGAAGGCCAGCAAGAGGGGAGTGGAGATAAAGATTGCAGCCCCAATAACAAAGGAGACAGAGAAGGCCGTAATGGCGCTCGAAGGCATCGCAGAGATAAGGCACGTGCCCGAGATCAAGGCCAGGTTCATGATCGTCGACGGCAAGCAGGTAACATTCAACCTGATGGATGACGAGAAGGCCAATGCCGCATACGACGCAGGCATCTGGGTCAACACGGATTTCTTCGCAGGCGCTCTCCAGAAGATGTTCGAGACTGTCTGGGAAGGCAAAGAGGCCAAGGTTTCTGTTCAATAATTTTTTAAATATAATTTTATTCCTTCTTTCTCATGCAAGAAAGACTCACCCCTGCGATGAAGCAGTACATGGACATCAAGAACAGGCACCCTGACTGCCTTGTGCTCTTCCGGATGGGGGATTTCTACGAGACATTCTTCGAGGACGCGAAGATTGCGTCACGCGAGCTTGAGATAACCCTTACGGGAAGGGGGTCGAAGAACGGGCCCAGGGTGCCGCTTGCAGGCATACCCTACCATGCGCTCGACAATTACCTAGCAAAGCTCATAAGGAAGGGGATAAAGGTCGCCATCGTAGAGCAGATGGAAGACCCGAAGAAAGCGAAAGGCGTGGTCAAGCGAGACGTGGTGAGGATAGTCACGCCGGGAACAGTTACAGAATCGCAGATACTTGACGACAGGAGCAACAACTACATCGCGTCATTGTACCGGGGAAAGGGCTTCGGGATAGCCTATGTCGACCTCACGACAGGCGAGTTTCGGTCCACGGAGACAGACGAACCCATTGATGAGTTGGCAAGGCTCGCACCTGCGGAGATTCTCGTGCCTTCGATGGACGAGGATGACGATACTGCACGCGCGCTCAGAAAAAGGGGTTACTTTGTCAATCCGCTCGAGGACAGGCATTTTGTGCACGAGCAGGCGACAAGGACCCTCACAGAGCATTTCAGGACAGGTTCCCTCGACGGTTTCGGTCTCAGGGACAGGCCTCTTGCAGTTTCTTCGGCAGGAGCGCTCCTGAACTACCTTTCCCAGACCCAGAAGAACTCCCTTGGTCACATAAACAAGATCTCGTTCTACAAAGAGGCAGACTACATGCTGATCGACGGCACGACCGTGAGCAATCTCGAGCTTGTAAAGAACATAAGGAACAGGACAAGGGAGAACACGCTCCTGTCGACGATCGACAGTACACGCACCTCCATGGGCTCGAGGATGCTCAAGAGATGGCTCCTTCTTCCGCTGACATCAAAGGAGAGCATCAACCTGAGGCTTGCCGCTGTCGACGAGCTCTGCAGCGGATCCATGATGAGGCAGGATCTGGGAGACTGCCTCTCGAGGACAGGGGATGTGGAGAGGCTGATATCCAGGGTGAATCTCATGACGGCAGGCCCGAGAGACCTCGTGGTGCTCGGGGATTCGCTTGCCGAGCTCCCGAACCTGAAAGCCTCGCTTGCGGGCGCTGGCTCGCGCATACTACAGAAGTTTTCGGACCTTGATGTGCAGGAAGAGGCAGAAAAGCTCATAAGGAGGTCCATGAGAGACGAGCCACCTGTGAACATCAGGGACGGGGGCGTCATCAGGAAAGGCTATAGCCCTGAGCTTGACGAGCTACAGGGCATAGTCAGGGACAGCAAGGGCATCATCAGGGACATGGAGAGCAGGGAGAGGAAGAGCACGGGGATACCCAACCTAAGGATCGGATTCAACAGGGTCTTCGGCTATTATTTCGAGATAACCAAGAAGAGCATGGGAAAGGTCCCCAGCCACTATGTCAGGAAGCAGACCACGGCGAACGGCGAGAGGTTCGTTACAGAGGAACTCAAGGAGCTCGAAGAGAAGATACTGGGCGCCGAGGAGAGGATTGTCGCGATGGAAAGCGAGCTTTTCATGGAGGTCCTCAAAAGGCTTTCGAAAAGCACAGGAGGCATACAGAAGGCTGCAGGGACCGTGGCAGAGCTCGACTGCCTGGTGGCCCTTGCAGAGACCGCTGTCAAGAACAGCTACTGCAGGCCGGAGATTGCCGACGGGAAGGACATCTCGCTCAGGGGGCTGAGGCATCCTGTCATCGAGCAGGCAGTCGATGATTACATACCCAACGACGTCCTGTTCTCGGACAGGAGCAGGCTGATGATAATCACAGGACCGAACATGGCAGGAAAGTCAACCCTGATGAGGGCAGCATCGCTTGCGGTCATACTCGGCCAGATGGGAAGCTTTGTCCCGGCGGAGTCTGCCAGGCTCGGCATCTCGGACAGGATATTCTCGAGGGTCGGCGCCCACGACGACATAACCCACGGCCAGTCCACCTTCATGGTCGAGATGAACGAGGTCGCGCAGATACTCAACAACGCTTCAGAGAGGTCTTTTGTTATTATGGACGAGATAGGCAGGGGGACCTCCACCTATGACGGCGTGGCCATTGCATGGGCTGTCGCCGAGCATATCTGCAGAGAGGTCAAATGCAACAGCATGTTCGCGACGCATTACCATGCGCTGACGAAGCTTTCCAGCCACAGGGGCGTAAGGAACTACAACATAGCCGTAAGGGAGGACAGGGAGGACATAGTCTTTCTCAGGAAGCTTGTCGAGGGCGGGACCGACAAGAGCTACGGCATCCACGTCGCAAGGCTGGCGGGCATGCCAAAGGGCGTGATAGAGAAGGCGAGGGAGATTCAGTTCAGGCTCGAGGACGAGGATAGGATAAAGGATAGGGTTGTCGTCGACAAGAAGACGGACGGAGATGCTGTAGAGCTCCGGAAATCCAGCCAGACGAGCCTCCTTGACCTGTGAGATGGACAAATCCGAAAGGTTTTAATATTAAATGTGTTTTGTGACTATTCTGAAATTGTAAAATAATCTAAGTGGAGGAATCAGCATGCGAAGAATCTGTGTTATCAATCAAAAGGGCGGCGTGGGCAAGACGACTACAGCAGTCAACCTCGGCGCCGGGCTCTCGAGGAGGGGCAAGAAAGTTCTTATAATAGACCTGGACCCGCAGGGAAGCACCACGTTCTCACTTGAAGGCTCAAACCCCAGGGACCTGTTCGACTATCTCACGACGAGCGTAAATGTCAAGGAATGCATCTCAAAGCTCGGCAAGAACCTGGACATGCTGGGCACAAAGGAGAACCTGGCAGAGATGGAAAAGATCCTGGCAGAAGAGCAGGGGATGGACGGCGTGACAAAGAAGCTCAGGAACATCAAGGGCTATGATTACATCATCGCGGATACGTCGCCTTCGCTATCTATACTCAACAGGAGCGTCATGCTCGCATGCGACGAGGCCATCATCCCGTCTGCGACAGACGTCCTCGGGCTCAGGGGAACGACAAACACCCTCAGGCTCATAGACGAAGTCAACAAGAAATACGACCACAGCCTGAAGGTCACGAAAGTCATCCCGACCATGTATGACCAGAGGAACAGGATATGCAAAAGGATCCTTGAGATCATGAACAACATCTACTACGACATAATAAGCGACCCGATAAGGATAAACACCAAGCTCAAGGAAGCGCCTGAGAAGCACAAGTCCATATTCTCCTATTCAAAGAGCAGCAGGGGAGCAGAGGATTACGGAAAGCTCACTGTCCAGGTGATCAATGACGAGAAGACGAGCATGAACATGCGGGCAGAGAAGGTGGCGCTTACAGCCTGAACAGCAAAACTTTTTTATATTTGATTTCTTACGGAAATATTTATGGGCATAATCGACAGGCTTTTCTTCAGGATTGAGCCGGGCGGGGACCCGAAAGACAGGGACAGGTTCTCATTGAAATCCATAAAGCACGGGCTCTACAAGAAGCTCTTCAACCAGAGCAGGATGTCCACGATCTCGGGCATCAGCAGAGACCTGGACCAGGACATGAAGAACCTCAAGAGATACATAGGGAATTTCAACAGGAAGATAAGGATAGTGAACATGATCCTTGAATCCAGGGACAGAAAGCATATCAACACCCTCAAAAAGGAGCTGAAAAAGATAAAGACCATACTCAATGAGCAGTATGACGAAGACAAAAGAGAGGTCAGGTTCACTGTCCAGGCCCTTGACAGCATAAAATACGCGATAGAAGACGAGGATACGAGGCCTGTATTCGAGAGGGAGGAGAACCTCGAGGAGGTGCTAAAGGACCTGAGATCCGACATATCCAGGCTCCAGCCCATACTCCAGAGGCAGATGAAATTCCTCAAGATGCCCGTCGAGGAGCAGATGGCAAACCTCAAGAGGCTGTTCTTCGACATAAATGACGAGGCAGTGATAATCGGCTATGAAAAAGACATAATCAGCAAGATAAAAGAGGGCATCGACAAGTTCGAGCTCGAGGTCATCGAGAACTCATGACAACCCATGCATCTTCAATATATATATATCAGAATAACACCATTACAACATATATTTTATGAACTATAGAAAATAGGCCTGAATTTGCGTACGAAAGTTTTAAGCATTTCTTAAATGTTTTATTGTATACTGTAGAACATAAATATTTATAAATATACATGTAACAACCAACGAGTAATTAATAATGGTGATAAACATGGGATTCAAACAGGCTGTGAAGAACTCGTTCAGGAACGCGAAAAAGGATATGAGAGATATCAGGGATGATGTGAGGGACATAGGCAGGGACCTCACGCTCCTGAAGAAGAACTCCAACGAGTGGATAATCTACCTCGAAAAGGAGAACAGGGAGCTCAGGGCAAGGATTGAGATGCTGGAGAGCAACCTCAAGCTGCTGGGCACGTCGAGATATTACTAGAAGATGCAATCCGGACCGAAAATAGGGGTGTACAGTGCACTCAGGCGATTCAATGATTATATGGAGAGATACGTCCATCCCTTCCTGGACATGGCATTCGAGGACCCCTCCTATGCTGCCAGGGAACTGTATAAAGGCATCAGTGCCCTGCCTGAAAAGACAGACAGGGAGATTTTCTCCTGCATCAGCAGGGTCGTCACTGATTATCATTACACAAGGGGTCAAACCCCGGCTGACATGTTCATCAGGCGTCTTGAAGAAGAGCTTGGCGATGACGGGTATGTCCGCAAGCCAGGCCAGGGCATGAATGAGCATGTGTTCGAGGTCCCGCCCACAGACAAAGAGATCGAATTGAACCGCCTGGTCAGGCAGGTATACAGCAATATGAGACTCCTGAACTGAAATGCCCTTTTTCTGCAGGAAATAGTATACTGGTGCAAGCCTGTCGGGATTATGCATTACAGGCAGGAAAAACCCCGCAAAACCAGCGACTTTTGCCATATCCTGGTTGTTGAGGGGGGGTTGTACGAAAAAGACCCCTCAAACTATTTTGTCGGGATGATGCCATAATATGGGGGGTCTGTCGGGATGATTCCGAACTGTCGGGATGATTCCGTAATAACCCGGTTTAGTGCCAGGGGGTCTATTCGGGATTATGCCGAATTTATGAAAAACTAAAAAATTTAAGCAGAATCAGGCAAATTTCCAGGACTTGGGGTATCAAGGAATAATAAGCTGAATCTTTAGGCTGGATTTAGATAAGAGCAAAAGTTTTAAGCATTAATTAGAATATTTATCTGTAATTATCGCCCATATGTTTTTGTCTCTTTTTTTCCAGGTAGATGACAAGCTCCCTTGCGACATTGTGCTGGTAAGACCTCAAGTCCTCTACAGTGCTGCCATCATATCCATCGCCCATGTCGCGCAGGTTCCTTTGCGTAATCCCTGAATTTACCACGATTCTGTCTATGGTTTGCTCTGGGACATGGGGGACTGGCCTAAAATCCCTTTTCTTGAAATCCACAATCCTTTTCTTCATTTTTCCATGATATAATAACATATGTTATTTCAATGTTATATTTAATAGAAAAAGAGCATCTTTAAATCCTTGTTCCACAATACTGACCCTCGGATGACGCCCAGATGAACCGGTATATCGGTTTTTTGCAGTAGGTTTCAATTAAATATTTAAATTTTCCTTCATTACCCCATAGAAGATAAGGCATCGAGATAATATTTATCAACTCAGGCACATAAAAAGCAATGTCTGCAGAGACTGGTCCTCTATATATTCATGGCATATTTAATCATACCATATGCTGATTATTGAAATAGAATCACTATCTATACGTAGTAAATAATAATAATCTTTATAAACCTACTTAAAACCCCTTGAAAAAATGAGCTCAGACAACAGCAACAATATAGAAAGGAAAATACATGTGATCGAACAGCCTGAACTACATCTGCAACCCCTTCATAAAGAGGACCTCTCCATCAGCATCCCAAACGTGACGCAGATAGGTAATGAGGCCCAATTCAGGAGGGCGCCTATCAAGGCGTCGGACCTGGGGATATTGCTGAATTTCTACATCGGCAAATACACCAAAGTCGACAGGGAAGGCAGGCCCAAGGGAAGCCCGAAGGATACGATTCCCAAGATCATAAACAGGTTCGAAGACACCTACGGCATACGGCTCATCGGCACAGTCGATACAGGTGGGCAGGAATTGCACGGCCTGTATCAGCATGACCCGAAATCAAGCAGGCTGTCTTACTTGGGCGAACTTGAAGCGAACGTCATCCAGAGCACAAGCGACAGGCTAGGCTGGAAAGGGCTTTACAGGTCGGCAGTCTCCATCCTTGTATACAATACAAAGATACCCCAGAGGATAATAGAGCCGTCCAAGGGAGACAAGACCGACATCGCAAAGCAGATAGGCAGATATCTCAGCGAGATGATGTTCGAGCTGGGCCAGAGAGGCCAGAACCTCTTTCTCAAGGCAAGAGACTTGGGGGTATCAGTCTCGACTTACCCTCTTTATAAAGACAATGATATAGGGGCAATAAAGGAATTATACAGGCTCGAGAAGGAAAACTTTCCCCTGATCCTCACTGCCCTTGGCTATTCACACGATAAGCGGGCCTGACCTACATATTCTCAACTAATTCAGCAACCCTGTCCAGCCTTGGGTAGAGGTAATTCACAAGAAGGAACCTGTCCCTGAAAGTATCTGCCTGGAGGACTTTCTTGAACATTTTCTCCCCAACACCGGATTCTGAGGCTGCCTTGAGTATCCTCGGGAAAAAACGCGCTGAATAAGAGCAGACAGTCCTGCACTGGTCTGTCCTCGGCGCATCATGCACTTCGCAGTATTTGAAGGTTTGAGGATTGATCCTCTCCATGTCTTCCTGCGTCAGATTGAGGTCTATATCGTATGATTTCAAAACGTCTTTGTAATAGGCTGCAAGGGACTCTAATGCATTGCCAGCAGCTGTTTTCACATGCACGCAATGGTCCATCTCATCCTTATTTGGCCTGTCGAGAAGTTCGAATATTTCCGAGATGTCCTTCTCTGTCTCCCTGTTCACCCTGGCGACAGGGATATCTGCATAGAACCTGTCCCTGTATCCCGCTCCGGTATTGACGACCGACACCTTTTTTTCCCCGGGAAGCCTGGCGCTGTTGTAGGCCTTGTTGTCCCTGTAGTTCTTCAGTGTCATGCCCACCCCACCATCAAGGTCATAGCAGCAGACAGAACAGCCTGGCAGGCATATCGCAGGCATGTCCTTCTTCGGCATCTTGAACTTGTACTGCAAGGGCTGGATGTACGTCATCTTATAGGGGCTAATGGAGGCACCCATATATAAATGTTTCGATTTGTTACTACTATTATGTAACAATTTATGGAAAGATTTAAATACAAGCTTAGAATCGAGCATGCATATGGAAGAAGAATGCGTCGAGCAGAGGATAAGGGGGCTTGGGTTCTCCCCGGACCAGGAGAGGACCTACTTGAAGATATTTGAAGAATTTGCAGAGATTGAGAGAGAATACTGCCTCGATATCCTGACAGCATCCGCATACAATGACATTGTCCAGGACAATCTGCTGCTATATCCCGGAGCCTACACAGACATCGAGCATTCGATGCTTTTTGGCGCAAAGAATTCAGTCTTAATAGACCCTACCTATCATATGAAGGATGTCCGTGACGAGATACTGTACAAGATGAAAGGATATGGATTCAACCCGAAGATAAGGGAGAAAGATGATATGGGCCTGGGAACAGGCCATGAGATCAATTTTGACTCGGGCAATCAACCATATTCGATCTTCCTTTTTGCAAGAGACGCTGTCGGATTTCTGAATGACACAGGCATCCCAAAACTGCCCATAGGCAGCTTCATCCTGAAGAATCCCAATAAGAACATAGAGTTCGAGATGCCTTCCCTGCACATATTGGGTGGGCCTTCTTTCAGGAAGCAAAACATAGATTCCCTTCTAAGAGGCGGATTATACCTTGAAGCAGGCATCAGAGAGCCGATGCCCGCAAATATTGAATATGAACTTGAAAAAATCAGCGATGGAAATATCGGCTGCTACACCTTTTACAGGGACGATGATATCTCTGTCTACAGATCGAATCTCTGGAAAAAGAAGTAATGATTTCTATCAAAAATTAAAATATTTAATCGATTATCCCGACAATTGTCGAGAAAACAGCAAAATTTATATATGGATCCTTCCTCTTCATATACTGCAAAGCTTATGGTGCAAAGGAGGTGATAGCTTTCGCAGAACAAAAGATAATTTTGACGAACATCGAGCCTGACATAAATGCCAGTTCTGATGAGCTTGCAGCTGTGCTCGTGCAGAGGCTCGGGCTCATGCCGAGGAAGAAGGGCTCGACAGAACGCATGAACAAGGTCCTCATCGAGCTCTACGAGAGGGCAAAGGAGGCTGCAAGGCACAAGAACCCTACCAAGTCGATAATGACAGTGGAGGAGATGGCTTATTTTGCAGGCATCACAAGACAGACCATGTACGACTACCTCAGGAGATGGCTGGAGCTCGACATGATAACAAAGACAAGCTATATCGACGAGAACCACAAGGTAGTCATAGGGTACAAGCTCAACGGCCACACGCTCGAGCAGTCCTTTGAGAAGGCCAGGGCGAGGATAAACAACAACCTCGACTTCACCCTGAAATACATAAGGGAGCTGCAGAAGATCGTCAAGAACGAGAAGATCAGCCAGGCGCAGAAGACCAGGGCAGAGCCTGCTAAAGCTTAGAATTTCATATTTTTTCTTATATTTTTTAAGCAAATTGAAAATAAATATTTTTATCAATGCTTAAAAGTTTTAAACATCATTATGACGAAATCTATCGGGAACACGCAAATATTTGTCGGCATTATTCCTCATTAATTATGAGATAATACAAAATTTAGTTCTAATTATGCCGTTCTGATTATCCAGAATTAAGTCTGAATGTTGCATTACTTTATTCGGGATGATGACGACAGAAACCGAAAAGTGAGGATTCATATCCTGGTCTGGTACAGGAGGGGCTGTTCGCCGGAGCATGCGACAGAAACCATGAGATGCAAAAAAAAGAAGGATTATAAAGAGAAACAGAAAAAACAAATAATAAAAGTGAGTGCTAAACAACGAGCCCCTTTGATATGCTCTCGTCGATGCCCACGATGTTCTCCTTCATCTGGTATTCCTTGAAATCAGGGTCAAGGATGAGGACAAGCTCGTTGTTCTTGTGCTTCCTCAGGATGGGCACGCCCTTTGTCATGAGGTTCGCCACATAGCAGATGACAAGGTTCTCAGTGAGCCCTGTCTTTCTCGCAATCTCCTTGTATCCCATCTCCCTGCCATCTGTGTAGAGCACGAGGAAGACCTCCTTCTCCCTGGTTGTGAGCCCTGATATCTCGTAGTGCTTCTCGGGCTTGTCGTACTGCAGGAACATGGAGAGCTCGTCGATGCGCTCGGAGAGCTTTTCTATCTTAGAATCAAGCTGGCACAGGTACTCGTAATTTGCCTGTATCTCGTTAGTGTTCCTGTTGATTGACTCCCTGTGGTCGTCGAATTCCTCTTTCACTTTTTTGAATGCATCTTTTATCGTATTCTTGAGTTTACTAAAGTCTCTGTTCACCAACTTCAAAATTGTCACCCCCAAAAGGAATTTCTTTTACAGCAGGCTGATTTAAATATTTTTGTATTCTTCAAAAAATATTTTTGGGATTGATTAATCTAACCGGATAATAATATCGCCTCCAGTGTAGAAAAAAGTGATATTTTCAGATGAAGCCGAGCCATCCCTTCCTCTTCCTCGCAGAGAGGCGCGATAGCCTTGCCTCGATCTCCTCCTGGTTCTCGAACATCCTCTCCGCCCTGCGGAACTCTTTTGTATGATGCATGCTCCTCGAGTTCTTCACGTCGAACTTGAACTTCTTGTGCAGGAGCTCGTGGTACATGACATAGTCGAGCAGCTCCTGCTCGTCCCTCAGGATCATGCTGATGGTAATCGTGTCCGAGCCGTACTCGTAGGAGCCTAGCTTCCTTGCCGAGTCCCTGCCGAAAACCAGGTTGGGCATCTCCATGAGGCCGCCGAAGTATCTCTCATTGACCCTCAAGAAGGATTCCTCGAGCGCAGGGTCGACCCTGTCCTTGGGCACGGCCATGTGGACTTTCTTGAGGAAGATGTTGTAGAGGTCAATCTCCATGGTCCTCTTCCTGTCGCCGAATGCCTTGAGCATCAAGGTCTGGAGAAGGCCAATCCTTATGTCCCGCCCCACCTCTTTCCAGCTCCTTGAGAGGCGGAACTCCATCATGGTGCTGCTGTAATGGACATTCGCGTTGTATAGGTTGAACTTGGATGAATACTTGATTTTGAAATCATGCGCCGGCTCCCTGTCTGGATAGAGGCCGAGAAAGGCGTCTGTGGCAAGAGACATGCAAAGACAGAAACATGCATATTATATAAAGTTATTTTTGCATCAGCCTGCGTCATACCTGAGGATGGCCGCAACCTTCCCTATGTCGCGCAGCTGGACACCTTCCCTTGTCTCCACGCTTATTATCTTTACATCAGAGCCCACTGCCTTTGCCGCCTCCTCGAATTCCTCGACCGCGCTGTCATCGCAGGTCTCTGACAAAAGAACTGTCTCCACAGCACCTGTCTTCAGGCGCTCCATGACCTCGTCTTTGCCATAGCTAATCTTGCCAGGGGTCTTTGCAAGAAGCTCGAAGAACCTCCCCATGACGAGCTTCTCCTCCATGACATCCTCCTTGGCGAGAATGTCCTCGCTCCTGTCGAGGAGCTCCTGCAGTCCGAACGAGCCCGTATAAGAGAGGTCCTTTATGCCGATTATCTTCTTCTTCACCTCTGCGGTTATGTAATTGCCGTCGACAAAATCGTATTTCGTCGGCCCGGGCCCCCCGACTATTATGCCCTTTATGCTGGATTTCCCGAGGAACTCGTCCTTGACCATGTCCCCTATCTTCTTGTAGAAGTCCTTTGCAGCATCCTCCCTCAGCCTCATGAACCTTGCCGCGCTCTGACCTCCTGCCCTTGTCTTTCCGGGCACATTGGACTTTGTCTTCTTTAGCGGCACAATGGTCTTTCCCTTGAGATAGGCGATGTCTGCCTCCCTCCTGTCCATGACTACAAGGCCGTAGGCCTCCTTGATGTCGAGCATTTCTGTCAGGATCTCTGTCACGAATGCCTTGTCGCATCGGTATATCCTGGTGTTGAGGGGTTCGGGGGGCTCGATGGAATAAACCTGGAAATCGTACTTGCCCTCCTGTCCTGATACGTTCCCTGAGAACACTGCAAGGCCGTTAGGCGGGGTCTTGGGGAAGAGGCGGAGGTGCTGTATCATCCTCTCGAGGGCGTCTATCACGTTCTTTCTCGTCGAGGCTGACTTGATGTTAGCAGCCGTCCCCTGCTCCTGGGCGAGGTGGCTCGTTATCTTGTTGAGGTCGTAGCCTGCCGGGATGTAGACAGAGACAAGCTCGGTGTGCCTGCCCCTGATGTTCTCGATCTGCTTTACGAACTTTTTGAGCTCATACCTCTGCTTCTCAGTCATAGCCATAGCACAAGGAAAAAAGGGTGCGTTTATAAAGGTAGCGGTGGCTGAACAGATTCAATCAGGACTGGATGCGTCTACCTGCATTCCCTGCAGAGTCCATAGAAATGAGTATCAGCCTCATCGACGGCAGCACCTTTGATGTTCTTGGCAATTTTCATTGAGAACTCAGTCAGTTCCTTTGAATTGAAATCAATTATCTTCCCGCATTTTCTGCATATGAAATGATGATGGGGGAGAATGTTCGGTTCAAACCTCGAAACACCCCTTATGTTGACTTCCCTGATAAGCCCTTTTTGCGCCAGGAATTTCAGGTTCTGGTATACAGTTGCTTTGCTTATCCGTGTCAGTTTCTTTTTGACACCCATATAGACATCCTCGACTGTCGGATGAGTTTTTTTGTCTTTCAGATATTCAAGTATCTCAACCCTCTGGTTGGTGTATTTCATCCCTGTAATGCTCATTGGCATTAACCTCTGCAAACTAATATTTATTATTTACCATAATATTATAATAATAAAGAAAAAAATCACTGCAGGAACTTGGATACGAAAGGACTGTTCTTCCCTGCGGGCCTCCTGAAATGGCCTGACGGGCCCTTGCCGAGGAACTCCGTGAACCATGCTTCATGCTCAATCTCCTCGTTCAGTATCGCAAGCGCTAGGTCATAGGTCCTGTGGTCCTTTCCCGCGGTCATGTTGCAAATCTCTGTGTATCCTGCGACTGCACACTGCTCTGCCTTGAGAAGGACCTTCACAATCTCCTTGACGTCCTTCGGGTCCTTCGGCAGGCCTGCCGGCGGGCATGCGGACATGTTGTGGAAATCGACCATGCTCTCGGGCAGTTTCCCGCCGAGCTCGTAGATTCTCGGCATCAATGCCTCGAAATGGTTCCTGTCCTCAATCCTCGCATCCTCGGCGACTGCCTTGAGACCTTCCCCGTCGAACCCAATCAGGTTCGCCCTGAGTATCGTATAATAGTAGTACGTCGTAAGTTCTGCTGCCGCATTCTTCACCAGAAGCTTCAGCAGCTTCTCGACATCCACACCTGCCTTCTCGACCATGTTCCTCGCAACTTCAGCTGCCATTTTCAACCCCCTCCTTCAAAAATTGTTTTTATTTAATAATAATTATTAAGTAATATTAAATATTATATAAATGTTGTCATTGCAGACCCCTGCATAACCAACTTATTGAAGGCACTTAGACATCATATTTAAATACTCGAATGCTCACACCAATTGAACACAGGGGGTGGAATCATGAAAAAAGAAGATGATAGTATGAAATCCGAGAGCGTCAAGGGCGGCGACAAGAAGCCCGAGAAGAGCATGGCCGAAGCTGGCAAGACAGAGACCAAGAAGACCAACACGACAGCGATAATAATCGTCGCAGCCGTGATAGTCTTATTGATCGTGCTGGTCTTCGCATTCCGTTTCTATAGGAGTATGCAGTACTCGATGATGGGCGTAAACAGCATCGGGGACGGCTCCCACGTTACAGTGAACGGACCGGACGGGCAGGTAAACATCAATTCCCAGAACGCTGACAGCTGGTGCCCGGTAGGCTCGACATACAGCCAGAGCGGCGCAGAGGGCGGAATGACAATGCAGGTCG
Organism: uncultured Methanosarcinales archaeon; assembly: GCA_964469935.1. Lineage (GTDB taxonomy): Archaea > Nanobdellota > Nanobdellia > Woesearchaeales > DSVV01 > CAYXZQ01. The sequence continues at coordinate 18,771 of CAYXZQ010000012.1, read as the reverse complement.
TGGGAATCGAGACATCAGGCAAGTACCAGGGCCTCTGCCACATGAGATACGAGATGACGGGGACTGATTCAGGAACCATCGACTACTACTATGACCAGGAAGGAGCCGGCTACCAAGTGATGAACATAAACGGCCAGAAGGTCGAGACGCAGTGGTCCAAGAGCTGACCATATGCTCTTTCTTTTCCTTTTTATGTTTCCAGAACTGGTTCCTGTAAAAAGAAAAGCTTTTTATACCACCTGGAAATAAGCGATATATTTAAAAACTAATGTAAAATCCTCAGGCTAAAAATAAAATTCATTATCAAGGGGCTGTAGGGTAGCTTGGTTCATCCTTTCTGGTTTGGGACCAGACGACCCCGGTTCGAAACAGCACGAACAGCGCATGGGGAAATGCTGGGAAAGTCCGGGCAGCCCCATCCTGATGAAAAATGACCACGAAAAGATTCGGAGCAAGGTACGGGAAGAGAGTCAAGGACAGGCTCAGGACCATAGAGAAGGCTGAGTCCAAGGGACAGCTCTGCCCGTACTGCAGGAAGCCTAAAGTCAGGAGGATCTCCCTCGGTATATTCGAATGCACCAAATGCAATGCCAAATTCACAGGCAAGGCCTATTTTGTAGGGAGGAAAAAGGCTATGCCCTCAGGCAGGATGCCGGAACCAGCATTAGAGGAGGAGAATGCCGAAGAGGAGCTCCTGGACGAGGAGCCGGAATCGCTGGAAGCCGAGGAGACAGAGGTGGGCGTGACCTACAAGGAGCCCAGGGCGCAGGAGGCTGAGCAGGCTGAAGAGGAACCTGAGGACGAGGAGTCTTCAGAGGATGAAGCTGACGATGGCAGGGAAGGGATGATCGACAATGGTTGAGTACAAATGCTTCAAATGCGGAAAGAACGTTTCCGACGATTACATAAAAAGGAAAGTGAGATGTCCATACTGCGGCAGCAAGATGATTTACAAGCCGAGGAGCATCCCCACCAAGGTTTCAGCCCGATGAACTGCAAAGCACTCTTAAGCGTCGACGATGAAAAAGGGGATATTCTTGACTGCTTATCTGCTGACAGACATGAGGACAGCGATAGGAGCAGTATGAGGATCTCAAGGTCAGGCAATAAGACCAGCATAAGCATAGAGGCGACGGATGCGGTGTCCCTGAGGGCTGCCGTGAACTCTATGACCAAGCTTTTGGCCGTATACGAGAAGACCCTGGGAATCTAATATGGCAAAGGAAACAGACGAGAAGATAAAAGAGCTCCAGCTCATCGAGCAGAATGCCCAGCAGTATCTCATGCAGAGGCAACAGTTCCAGGCGCAATTGAGCGAGATCGAATCCGCAATCGAGGGCATGAAGGATTCCGAGGAGACTTACAAAATCATCGGGAACATCATGGTAAAGACTCCGAAGGACAGCCTCCAAAAAGACCTGGCCGAGAAGAAGGAAATGTTTGAGCTGAGGGTAAAGACCCTCGAGAAACAGGAGAAGAAGCTCAAGGAAAAGGCAAAGGAGATACAGGCCGATGTCCTGGACGGGATGAAAAATGAGTGAAGAAAGCACGCAGCCGGCAATCGAGGCGCTGGAGGAGCTTAGGAGCGACACCACAGTTCCAAAGAACATAAAGCAGAAGATAGGAGAGATAATCGATTCGCTCAAGGACGGAAAAGAACTCTCAATGAAGATAAACAGGGCTCTGAACGAGCTTGACGAGATATCCGATAATAACAATATCCAACCATATACCAGGACGCAGATATGGAACGTGGTCTCAATTCTTGAATCTTTGCAGAGCAGCTAGTCCTTCCTGTTCATCCGGATTATCCTGCTCTTTGCAAGCACTGAATTCGGCACGAATATCATGTCCCTGTTTTTGGTCTCGAGTTGCGTGTCGACAAGCTCGACCTTGACGATTCTGCCTTCAATGTTGTCGGTCTTGATCCAGTCATCCTCCCTGACTATTCCCTTGACATGGAGGAATATTCCAGCGACGGCATTGGGTATGAAATCCTTTATGCCTAACAAAAACGAGACTATCACTATGAGTATCACGCCTCCGGCAAGAAGATTGAGCACTATCGAGCCCAGCCCAATCTTTTCCAAGGCCCAGACAGCGAACACAAAATAAGTGAAATACTTGACAATGGAGGAGATGAAGGATTCCACCTGGAGATTGATGCCTGTCAGGTTCTTGACAAGCCTGTCCAGCCTCAGCTCAGAGAGGACCTTCTTGACAAGGCTTCCGAGGAGCTTTCCGAGGATGAGGCCGAAAAACAGCAGTATGAGCGCCACTATTATCTGGGAATAGAAGGGCTTAAGCAGCCCGTTTAGTGTGTCGATGAGTGCCATCAGGGGCAATAGAACGATGCCAGGTATAAATAATTATCCTTTGGTCCGCGCCCTGGCTTTGGGTGCAGGAGGCTTCACCTTCTTACCTGACTTCTGGTAATAGATGTATTCGAAGAGGCCGTGCTTCTTGAGGGTGAAGAAGAGCATTACACAGCCGACAGCTATGAGGACCGAGCTTATCGCCCTGTTTATCCCCATAACGGCAAGGAAGTCATCTACAGGATACCCGCTCTGGCTCCTCAATATTCCTATAATGGAGTTGAGCATTATCCCTATGAATCCGATAAACATCGCAAGGAAAGGCTGGAAGAGCATGTTGCCGAGATTCGTCCTCCTCATGTGGAGGTAGAGCGACACAAATGCCGGAAGAGTCACAAGGATTGCCGCTATGGTGAGGAATGACGCAAACCAGTGGCCCTGCTCTCCCAGGGGAGCCGCCATGGCTCCTTGAGAAAACACTAAAAACATCAAAAGCAGCAAAGAGACCTTGAACCTCATATGCCATATCCGGTAACTCAAGTATATAAATTTTTTTATTCCCTCGGCATTATGTAATCAGAGCTCCCCGGAGGCGCTTTGAGAATGCCTATCCGAACGCCTGCGTCTATCCACGCATGAGCATAGTTGACAGCGGCAAATGCAGTGATGAGGTCCCCTTTCTCCCTATAGTGCAGGGCGTCGCGGTAGTACCTTGATGCCATGTCGAGGAAGGCCTCTGCATGCTTCCTCAAGTCCTTTCCCCTATCTTCTGCGACAGCGACCGCTTCAAGCGCCTTCTGTGTTGTTTTCAGGTACTTCTCGATCTTCTCCAGCGTCACCCTGTCTTCCATGGCCATGATGATTATGCAGTTTTTTTAAATCTTTTGAATAATTTATTAAACACAGGCGAAAAACCCTATTGGATGGCAGATATGACAAAGTCAGGGCTTGCAATCGCTCTCTCGAGACTGAGGGCATTCTCAGGCCCGGACGATAGGCTGGAGCAATACCTCTCTGACCCTGAGATTGCGGCAGAAGTGCTCTGGTACGCCTTCATGAGAGGGAATATCAGGGACAGGACTGTCGCAGATCTCGGTGCAGGCACGGGCATGCTCGGAATAGGGGCGCTAATGCTGGGCGCTAAGAGACTCATTTTCGTGGAGAAGGACCAGGAGGCGATAAGGATTCTTGAAGAGAATCTCAAAGGCTACAGAAGCTATAAGATAATCCATGACGACATATCCAGATTTGAAGGCAGGGCCGACACGGTCCTGCAGAACCCGCCTTTCGGGACTAGGGAGAACCATGCAGACAGGGAGTTCCTCAAAAAAGCATTCACCGTAGCGGATGCAGTGTATTCATTCCACAAGACTTCCACTAAGAGATATATCCTGTCCCTGGCTGAGAAAAGCGGCTTTGCGGGCCTTGTCGTGGATGATTTCTCGTTCCCGTTGAAGAAGACCCGGCCATATCACAAAAGGAGGCTCCACCGGATAGAGGTAACCTGCTTTCTCTTCCTCAAAAAAACAATAACTATTTAAATAACTTCAAATTTGCACGGCAACATGGAAATCAAGGTTCTCGAGGAGACAAAGAGCAGGGCAATATTCGAGATAAGGGGCGAAAGCCACACCCTCTGCAACGCTCTCAAGGAAGAGCTCAGGAACGACAAGAAAGTCAATGTTGCGTCCTATTTCGTGTCCCACCCGGACATTGATGAGCCGACTTTCACTATCGAGACGAACGGGGTCGCACCTAAGAAGGCCATTCTTGACGCAGTCACCAGGATGAAGAAGCAGAACGACAAGTTCTGGACTGTCTTCAACAAGGAAGTCAAATAATCATAATTCTTCAAAATGCTATCTCCTGCAGACGGAAAAAAGCTTCTCGCGCTTGCAAGGGACTCGATTGCATGCAGGTTCTCGGGCAGAAACCTGCCTCTTGATGATTACAGAGAATATTTCGAAAACCAGGGGGCGTTCGTGACACTCCATGAGGATGGGAGGCTCAGGGGCTGCATAGGATATCCGGAGCCTATGATGCCGCTCTTTAGGGCTGTTTCAGGGGCAGCATGCTCAGCAGCCTTTGAGGACCCGAGGTTCCCGCCACTAACAAAAGATGAGCTTGACAAGGTCTCCATCGAGATCTCTGTCCTGACTGTACCTGAGCTGATAAAAGTCGAAGAACCTGATGAGTACATGGAGAATATCAAGATAGGAAGGGACGGCCTGATAATCAGGAACGACTTTTGCTCGGGCCTTCTCCTTCCACAGGTGCCTGTCGAGCAGGGCTGGGACACAGCCGAGTATCTCCAGAACATCTGCCTCAAGGCAGGCATGGCCCCTGATTCCTGGAAAGACCCAAAGAACAGGCTCTACTCTTTCCAGGCGGAGATATTCTCAGAATAATCTTCCAAGATATTCTTCCATGCTTTCAAGAAGGAGCATGACTGCGTCGTATTTTTCCTTCACCAGCTCTTTTGCAGCTTCCAGGCTCAACTTCCTGTCCCAGTCCCTCATCATCTTCTTTTTGGCGATACGCACTGTATCTTCCATGCTGTTCTGCTCCCTGATGAAGAGGAACAGGTCGAGGAACGTGTCAAAATGCGCCATTGCATCAGCGCAGTTCACTATTTCTGCCTCAAGGGTCTCCGGGTCCGGGCCCTTGCGTCCCCTGTGCGCAAGCACGCAGTGGCAGACCTTGCCAATGAACATCTCATCAGCGCCGAGCTCAGTCAAGATTTTCCTGGATTCCTCCGAGCCTGCTATGTGGTGGTCATTGTCCCTCCTGTATTCAACCCTCTCGACTGCCCGGCCGATGTCATGCAGGTATGCTGCAGCCTCGACCACAGCCCTGTCCGCCACGAGCCTGTCGGAAAGGAGCAGGGCATTCTTCACCACGGGAAGGATGTGGTACCTGAAGTCATTTTCTGAATATCTCTGCTGTGCAATCCTCTTTATCTCTTCTATCATCATGGATGCAATGCGCCGCATCTTTATATTTTTTACCGATTTTGCATGCAGAGGTTAATAAAATTTAAATAATCCTGCCGAATCTCAAGGGCTATGGAAGTTCTCACAAAAGAGCTCTGCATCGACTCCACTGAGAAGACTGATTTCATCGACATCACCGAAGACATAAAGGGATTTGTCAGGGAGTCGGGAATAGCCGAGGGCATTCTCAACATATACACGACGCACACGACGACAGCGATAAGGATAAACGAGAACGAGCAGGGGCTCATAAGCGACGCCAAATCCTGGCTTGAGAAGAACGCCCCGGGGCTCGGCAACTACTCTCATGACGACATGGACAGGAGGAAGGACGTCCCTGTAGACGAGCCTGTCAACGGGCATTCCCATCTGAAATCACTCATAATGGGAGCGAGCGAGACAATTCCCGTCATAGGCTCAAGGCTGACGCTCGGCACATGGCAGAGGGTCTTCTTCGTGGACCTCGACGGCCCAAGGAAAAGAAGGATGATAATGCACATCCTAGGAAGAAAAGATGGACATAGCAAAGACGATTAAGGATTACAAGACAAAAATCGACAAAAGGCTCGGGGAATTTCTCAGGCAGAGGGTCAGGCAGGTCTCGAGCATCTCGCCTGCCGCCAAAGAGATGATGGAGCTCATTCTCGAATACAACCTCAGGGGAGGCAAGAGGATAAGGCCGCTTCTCGTCATCATGGGCTACAGGGCCTGCGGTGGCAGGGACGAGGACACGATAATAGATGCGGCGATCGCGGTCGAGCTCATGGAATCATTCCTGCTAATTCACGACGACATAATGGACCAGGACGAGCTTAGGCGCGGATACCTGACCATGCACAAGATATACGAGAACAAGTACAGCAGGTGCTACAGGGGAGCTGATGCGAAGAGGTACGGGGAGAGCATGGCGATGATCGCAGGCGACATCCTCGCAGTGCTCGGCAGCGAGGCGATAATAAACTCGGATTTCCCGATAAGGAGGAAGCTTGCGGCAGTGGACAGATTCAACAGGGCAGTCATAAACACGTGCTTCGGCCAGGCCCTCGACTTGATTTCAGGCTGCGAGACAGATGCGACCGAGGAGCAGATCAGGCGGGTATATGAGCTCAAGACAGCGATATATACGTTCGAGGCCCCGCTTCAGATAGGGGCACATCTCGCAGGGGCAACCAAGAGCCAGCTCAGGGTGCTCAGCGACTACGCGATGCCTCTCGGCAAGGCGTTCCAGTTCCACGACGACATCCTGGGGCTTTTCGGGACCAGGGAGAAGATAGGGAAGCCTGTCGGCTCTGACGTGCGGGAAGGGAAAAAGACCCTGCTCATCCTCAAGGCGATGGAGAAGGGCACGGCTGCTGAAAAAAAGCTCATAAAAAGGTGCCTTGGCAATCCCGACGTGACAAATGCGGATATAAAACAGCTAAAGGACATCGTCGAGAAGACCGGTTCGCTCGAATATTCAAGGAAAAGGGCAAGCGAGCTCAAGGACAGGGCAATAGAAGCGATAGAAAAAGCCAGGCTCAACAGGAACGGAAAGGAGTTTCTGGTCGGGCTTTCTGAATACGTGATAAACAGGGAATATTAAAGTGCACGGCAGCCTACCTGCCGAACCTTCTCTCCCTCTGCATGTAGTCGTCGATTGCCGCTTTAAAGTCTGTCTTAGAGAATTCAGGCCACATCTTGTCGAGGAATATCCATTCAGAATACGCGCTCTGGTAGGCGAGGAAATTGCTGCTTCTCCTCTCCCCGCCGGTCCTGATAATAAGGTCCGGCTCGTCGGCAAAATAAAGATTCCTCGAGAATGTCCTGTCGTTGATGTCATCGATGTCAAGGCTCCCTGACTTCACCTGCTCGGCGATTTTCCTCGTAGCATCGATTACCTCCTCTCTGCCGCCGTAAGCCATTGCGAAGTTGATTATGTAATTCTTGTTCTTTTTGGTCTTCTCCATGACAGCTGCAATCTTTTCCTGAACCTCCTTCGGGAACATCCACAGCCTTCCTATGACGTTTATCCTGATACCGTACTCATCGATCCTCTTGTCGTCCTTCATCATCTCGAAATTCTTCCTGAAGAGCCCCATCAGGTAATCGAACTCCTCCTTCGGCCTGTTGAAATTCTGGATTGAGAAAGTATAAAGGGTTAGCTCGTGAACATCGAACTCCCTGCACCACTCCATGAGCTTCTGGACCTTCTTTGCACCCCACTCATGGCCTTTCCAGGGCTTCATCATCAATCTCCTGGAAAACCGCCTGTTGCCGTCCATGATAATCCCTATATGCTTTGGGACCTGCCTGTTCTTCTCCATAATCCCACTGAAATTTTGTTTTTTATATATAAATTTTTTGAAAAAGTGATTGTTTATATAGTTTATCAATAATCTGACTTGGATGGAAGCACAGGAACCGCTGCCGGAGATAAAGGGAAGAAACCCCTTGTTCTACATAATCGCGCTCGTCCTCGGCTTCCTGCTCATCGTATCCATCGTGCCGTATTATGCGGTAAGGACGGACCCGTACCCCCGGGCCATGCCCACAATCGACGACATCGCGCCGGGGCTTGGCATCACAAACATAACAGGAACATTCAACTCCTCCGACCAGCTTGATTTCAATAAGTACCTCACGCCGGACGACCCCTTTGTCAAGGAGGCCGCAACAAGGATAGCGACATTCGGCTGCGACTCGGACAAGCTTTGCCAGGCAAAGGCGGAATACTATTTTGTCAGGAACAATTTCGCCTATGTCTCCGAGCATGACGAGTACATCGAGAGCCCGAAAGAGATATTCGCGACAAGGGGAGGGGACTGCGACGACCACGCAGTGCTTCTTGCCAACCTCCTGCAGGCGATAGGGATACCTACAAGGTTCGTCTTTGTCCCTGGGCACGTATTCAACGAGGCCTATATCAGGGACGCACCGAGAAAATACACAAAGGACGGCTGGATATACTTAGACTCAACGTGCAAGGACTGCGAATTCGGCAAGCTCGCAAGGCAGTATGACAAGGACGAGATGAGCTACCAGTAGGAGTCATGCATTGTCCGCAACATTTACCTAGACGATGATTGACACACTGCATGTGCAAATGTATATGGGCGGGAAACCATTAAATTTATAAAGGGGCGCTATTTTCTCTCAGAAACATCAGGATTGGCAAATAACATGCCGTTTCCGTTAGGACTATTGCACCACGTGCAGATAGCAGGAAGGAGGCGTAATTCATGGATGAGAAATCTGTATCAGAGGCCCTCAAGAAGGCAAGGGCAGAAGGGAAGAAGCGAAATTTCACGCAGAGCGTCGATCTCATTATAAACCTCAAGGACCTGGACCTCAAGAACCCGGAGCAGCAGGTAGACATCTACGCTCACACAAATCATTCTACAGGCAAGAAGCAGAGGATTTGCGCATTCGTCGGCCCTGAAATGAAAGAGGAAGCCAAGAAAGTCGTCGACACTGTCGTCACGCCCGACGAGTTCGGGGGCTTCAAGGGCAAGAAAGAGGCCAAGAAACTTGCAGAGACGCACGACTACTTCATCGCCCAGGCAAACATAATGGCCTCAGTCGCGACGACGTTCGGAAAGATTCTCGGCAGCAGGGGCAAGATGCCCAACCCCAAGGCAGGATGCGTGGTACCGCCCAAGGCAAACCTGGGGCCGTTGTGCGAGAGGCTCCAGAAGACAGTGAGGCTCAAGGCTAAGGTATTGCCGGTCGTACAGTGCAGCGTGGGCAAGGAAGACATGGAGGATTCTGTCATCGCAGACAACATAATGAGCGTCTACAGCCAGCTTACACACGCGCTTCCGAATCACGAGAACAACATCAGCAAGGTCATAGTCAAGCTGACCATGGGAAAAGTGGTTGATATAAGATGAAAGGAGCAAAAAAGATCCCTGAAAGCAAGAAGAAGGCAGTAGCAGAATTCGTCACTCTTGCCAAAGAGTTTCCAATAGTTGGCATTGTCGACGTGGAGAACCTGCCTGCAAAGCAGCTTCAGAACATGAGAGAGCAGCTCAGGGGCTCGATAAGGATACTCATGACCAAGAAGCGCCTCATGAAGATCATTCTCGACATGGCAAAGGCCGACAAGAAGGATATTGAGAGACTTTCAGAGCATCTCCAAGGCATGCCGGCAATGATATTCACCAAGGAGAACCCATTCAAGCTATACAAGAAAGTAAGCGAGAACAAGTCCAGTGCGCCTGCAAAGCCTGGACAGACAGCGACAAAGGACATAGTGGTCCCGGCGGGCCCGACGCCGTTCTCGCCCGGCCCCATCATCGGGGAGCTCGGGATGATTAGGATAAAGACAGGCATAGTCGACGGCAAGGTCGCGATAAAGGATGACACGACTGTCGTAAAGAAGGGTGAGGTGATATCCCCGACGATTGCAGGGATCCTCACAAGACTCGGAATCGAGCCGATGGAGATAGGGCTCAATGTGGTCGCAGTCTATGAAGATGGCTCCATCTTCACAAGAGACATGCTCGAGATAGACGAGAAGGAATATCTCGACAAAGTCGCTGTGGCAGCAGGCGAGACTTACAATCTTGCGATACAACTAGGTTATGCCACGCCCGATACCATAATCACACTCCTTCAGAAGGCATCCACAGATGCAAGGGCAATAGGGAAATCCCAAACCATACTTGCTGACGAGCTAGTCTCTGAACTGCTTGCAAAGGCAGAGACGGAGATGACAGGCCTTAAGGAGAGCCTGGGCATAGAGACAGGGCCTGCAGAGAGAGGCGGGACTGCACCTGAAAATGAGAAACCGGCTGAGAAGGAGCCTGAAAAGGACGACATCGATTCAAAGCCTGCAGAAGAAAGACAGCCGGAGGCACCTTATGCGAAAAAGGCAGAGGAGAAGCCGTCTGAAAAGGGTGCAGAGGAAAAGGCCGTTCATGAAGAGCCCAAGGAGACTGGGAAGGCCCTTGCAGGAGAAAAAGAAGAAAAGAAGACGGAAACAGGGGAAGAGAAACTTGATGACGGGACCAAGGCTGATGCCGGGAAGGAAGATGATAGTCAAAATACCGATTACCAGGAGGACTGATACAAGATGGAATACATATACGCAGCAATGCTACTGCATAAGGCAAAACAGAAGATCGACGAGGCCTCAGTAAAGAAGGTTCTTGAGGCTGCTAATGTGAAGGCTGACGAGGCCAGGATAAAGGCCCTGGTAGCCGCCCTAGACGGGGTTGATATCGAGAAGGCGATAAAGGAGACAGTGGTCTCTGCACCGGCTGCTGCAGCACCTGCTGTGAGCGGCGAAGGCAAGCCTGACGACAAGAAGGAAGAGAAAAAGGAATCCAAGGAAGAGGAAGAGAAGAAGGATGAGCAGGCAGCAGCAGGCCTCGGAGCCCTTTTCGGCTAGATTTTTTTATTTATTTAATTAAATCCAAGCGTGATAGTTAATGGCTGATGATGAAAACAAGAAACTGTTTGACGACTTGACCCAGAAGCGAGTGGAGATTACTGAGCTAAAGAAAAAACTCAATACCATCAACATCGAGAAAGAGAAGTGCTACTCCGAGAAAGAAGAGGTCAGCTCAAGGATAAAGGAGCTGATAAACGAGATCAAGGTCCTGAAGAAAGAGAGGGACGAGCAGACTGCAGAGGTCAGGAAGCAAAAGAACGAGAAGGGCAAGGTCATCGCAGAGATAAAAGCAGAGATAGACAAGATAATCAAGCTCAAGAAGGAAAGGCAGGACATATCCAAGAAATTCAACATCAGGGGCGACCCTGTCAGGCTCAAGAAGCAGATAGAGGACCTGGAGTACAAGATAGAGACCGAAGCAGTCTCTTTCGAAAAAGAGCAGAAGCTCATGAAAACAATCAATGACCTCAAGTCGAAATTCAGCGAATTCTCAGAGGTAGGGTCGGTCGTCGATGACATAAACAAAACATCCTCAAATATAGACAGCCTTAAGAAGAAGGAGAAGGAATTCAAAAAGAACATCAGGAAAGGGGCGAGGGAGAGCCAGAAGAGGCACGAGAAGATGCTGGAGCTCTCTAAGGTCGTGGACGAGCTCAAGACTAAGGAGAAGGAGCACTATGAAAAATTTTCAGGCCTGAAAGCAGAGTTTGCGAACGCCAACAAGAGGCTGAAGGAGATGCTCTCGGAAATGGGGGGCATCAAGGACAATGTCGAGAAGTTCAGGACCAAAAGAAAAGAGGAGCAGAAGGCCAAGAAAGAGATGACAATCAAGGAGAAAAAGGACCTAGTCAACGAGAAGATCAAGAAAGGCGAGAAGCTCACAACAGAAGACCTTTTGGTATTTCAAAGATAAATTTATAAAGCAAAGTATTGTCCCCTTGTTTCTATGCCGCAACAATTCAAAAAAGAGGCCCTGGACATACATTCTCTCAACAAAGGGAAGATTGAGATATGCCCGAAAACAAAGATCAGGTCGAAGAAGGACCTTTCCTTGCTGTACACGCCCGGGGTGGCCGAGGTATCGAAGAAGATAGCCGAGGACAAGCTCAATGCCTACAAGTACACCATAAAGGGAAATTGCGTCGCAATCGTCTCTGATGGTTCTGCAGTGCTAGGACTTGGCGACGTAGGCGGATATGCGGCGATACCCGTCATGGAGGGCAAGGCAGTGCTCTTCAAGGAGTTCGCGGACATCGACGCTTTTCCGATAATTTTTGAAGACTATCACTCAGACTTTATAGAGGATGTCAAGAACATCGCCCCTATATTTGGAGGCATAAACCTCGAGGACATAGCTGCCCCGAAATGCTTCGAGGTCGAGAAAAAGCTTCAGAATATAGGGATACCCGTGATGCATGACGACCAGTGGGGGACCGCCGTGGTCGTGCTTGCAGCTGTCATAAACGCGGCAAAGGTCGCAGGCAAGGATTTTAGCTCCCTCAAGATAGTGCTGAGTGGGGCGGGCGCAGCAGGAATAGCCATATCAAAGATGCTTCTCATGTATGAAAAGCCCAAGGACCTCATCATGTGCGACAGCCAGGGCATTATATATCCCGGCAGGAAGCATCTCAATCTCTACAAAGAGGAGATGGCGCTCAAGACCAATAAGCACAGGCAGAAGGGCACTCTTGCAGACGCCATGGAAGGTGCAGACCTGTTCATAGGGGTCTCAGCTGCGGGCATTGTCACCAAGGACATGGTGAAGAAGATGGCAAAGGATGCAATAGTGCTTGCGCTTGCAAACCCAGTCCCGGAGATAATGCCTGATGTGGCAATGAAAGGCGGGGCGAGGATAATCGCGACCGGAAGGAGCGACTTCCCGAACCAGGTGAACAATGTCCTTGCATTCCCCGGAATATTCAGGGGTGCGCTCAACTCATGCGCGACCACCATCAACACCGAAATGAAGGTCGCCGCAGCCCACGCACTGGCAACCTATGTGAAAAAGCCTAACGAGGAGAACATCATACCCGACACCCTTGACAGGAATGTCCCGTATGTCATAGCTGATGCTGTCGAGAAGGTCGCCAAGATGACAGGGTGCGCAAGGTATCTCAAATGAAGGATGACAGAGGCAAGTTCGCAAAGAAGGAACTGATTCCGCTACTGCTCATCGTCTTCATGTTCGTTATGGCATTCTACCTCTACCCGAGAATGCCCCAGAAGATGCCTGTCCACTGGAACTTCAACGGTGAGATTGACGGCTACGGCTCAAGGTTCACAGGGCTTTTCCTGATGCCGCTCATCGCCCTCGGAATCTTCGGGATCATGACCATCGTACCGTATATAGCCGTATACAAGAAGAACATAAAGGCATTCTACTTTTATTACTTCGGGTTCAAGATGGTATTCGTCCTGTTCATGCTCGTGCTCTACATAATCATGCTCCTTCCTAATTTCAATATAAGGTTTAACATGAACTATCTGCTCATGCCGCTCATCGCGGGCCTGATTTATTTCTCAGGCGTGCTCATGAAGAGATCAAAGCGCAATTTCTTCATAGGTATAAGGACGCCCTGGACACTTGCAAGCGACAAGGTATGGAACAAAACGCATAAGCTCGGGGCAAGCGGCTTCAAGGTCATCGCCGTCTTCATGGTGCTTGCTATATTCCTCGGAAAGTATGCCTTGCTCGCATCCATAGCCGCACTCCTGCTGTTCGTGGTCTACCTTGTCTACTATTCTTACTCCCTCTACAGCAAAGAGAACCCCAATGGAAAGATTTAAATAATCCTGATGGTTCAATATTTCCATGGATGATGACGAATATATCGAGGACGAATACGAAGCCGAAGGCAAGGAGAAGAACGTCTACAGCAGAAAGGCAAGGGACGAACTTGTCGAGAATGACGAGATCAGCGCAGAGGAAGAGGGCTTCATGGCGGGCTACGAATCCGACGAGGAGGAGGGTCCGGACGACGACGTCGACGATGATGAGGACAAGGACTAGCACCCACGATTCATCCTGATTCTTCCTTTTCTCTCAGTATCGAGCTCTTGAACTCATTCTCCCTGTACGGACCTATCCTCCTTATCTCGATTCCTTGTTTCCTTATCCAGGGGTCAGAGCCGAGGCCAAGGTCATCCTGGTCATAGCCCAAGCATATGATGTCAGGCCTTAGTTCCTTCAAGAGCGTAATGTAATCAGGTTTGGGCTTCCCGAGAACAGCCCTGTCCACAAAAGGCAGGTCCTGCACCCTGGAAAGCCTGGTCTTCTCATCCTGGACAGGCTGCCTTCTCTTGATTTTCATTACATTAGCGTCCCTGCCGACTACCACGACGAGCTCACCACCCAGCTTCTTTGCCTCTCTGAGGAAATGCTCGTGTCCCTTGTGGAGGATGTCGAATGTGCCGAAAACCAGTATCTTCTTCATCAAATGCAGACAATACCCACCACCTATAAATAGATTGCCATTTGGCATCCGCGCTTTATAAACACATGGCCACACCGAGCGAGTCTCATCCGTAACCACCAAAAAGTTTAAATACTAGTTGTGATTTAAAAATAGCAATATTTTGTTATGACTCAACGGTGAGGTGGAGGATAATGGTTGAATTGAAATATGCTACAGCATTTCTTGTGTTTCTGATACTAATCCTGTCAGGATGCAGCCTGTTTGTCGCGCAACAGCCGGCAACATCGGACAAGGTATGCGTATCTAAAGAAGCACTCAGCAGTGTGCTGGCGCAGCTCAACATGACAGTAGAGGAGCTGACCGGCAACCAGACAGCCCCTGTAATGGAGGGAGAGAACCAGACAGCGCAACCCCCCGCAGGGAACATGACGCAGAGCAACGCAACAGCCCCTGCTCAGTCGAATGAGACAGGGACGCCTGCAACGCCAGTGTCTGAAATTACCACAAAATACTACAAGGAGGGCGACCTGGTCAAGATAACTCCGGTGGCAACCAACCAGGCGAACAGCCAGGTCACATACACATATACACAGCCCCTTGATGCCAACGGCGAGTGGCAGACAGGGCTCGGCGATGCAGGGACGTATCTTGTCACTGTCACAGCGTCGAACGGCCTGACCACGACAAGCAAGGAACTCAGGATTATTGTCACAAGCGCCAACACGCCGCCTGTGATAAGCGGTGTCCAGAACATTACTGTGAAAGAGGGTGACATGGTAAGCTTCGATCCACAGGTAACTGATGCTGACGGTGACACTGTATCCGTATCGTACTCAGGATGGATGAACAGTTCAACCTACCAGACCAATTACAACGACGCAGGAGTGCATGCAGTGACCATCAGCGCAAACGACGGCAAAACCACTGTGTACAAGACTGTGACGGTGACAGTACTCAATACCGACAGGGCACCTGTGCTCTCGGAGCTGCAGCCCATAACAGTGAAGGAAGGCGATCTCGTCTCCATAAACGCGACTGCGACTGACCCTGACGGCGACCCGGTGACAATCATCTACAGCTCACCAATCAATGCCAACGGCCAGTGGCAGACAAAGGCAGGGGATGCAGGGACGTACCTGGTGACAGTGATCGCCTCGGACGGGACCCTCCAGGACAGCCAGACGATATCCATCGTCGTGACGAGCCCGAACCACGCGCCTTTGATAACCGCAAGCGACATGACTTTCCCGGTCAATGAGACAGGGAGCAGGACATTGACATTGTTTCCGGCTGTCAGCGACCCTGATGGGGACAGTGTCCAGGTGACCTATTCCGGCTGGATGACATCGTCTACAAAACAGGTGTCAAGCGCTGATGCTGGGACGCACCAGGTGACCATCACGGCAAGCGACGGCCAGCTCCAGACGAGCACCACGATAAATGTCACAGTGCAGGTCATACATCCAATCGATTTCAATTTCGGTTAGATTTTTAAATACCTTTTTTTTTCTCTTTTTCTCATGACAGGCAAGCTTCCGTTCGAGACGACAAAGCGCGACATTCTCGTCAAGAAGGAGTCAGAGACTAGCGAAAGGTTCGGTACGCTTCCTGAGAACAGGCATGCTGACGTGCTGCTGAATTATGGGATAGTGAACATAGACAAGCCGAGGGGGCCCACTTCCCACCAGGTTAGCGACTATGTCAAGAAGATAACAGGCGTGTCGAAAGCCGGGCATTCAGGGACTCTCGACCCGAAGGTCACGGGCGTCCTTCCGGTGGCGCTAGGCAACGGGACCAGGATTGTGCAGAGCCTCCTTCCTGCAGGCAAGGAGTACGTCGCTCTCATGCATCTTCACAAGGACATGCCCGGAGGCAAGGTAGTCCACACCTGCAAGGAGTTCATTGGCAAAATCAGCCAGCTTCCACCCATCAAGTCGAGTGTCAAGCGACAGGTGAGGTCAAGAAGCATATATTACCTGGACATAATCGAGATCGACGGCAGGGACGTGCTTTTCAGGGCGGGGACGCAGGCAGGGACATACATCAGGAAGCTCATCCACGACATAGGCCAGAAGCTCGGCTGCGGGGCCCACATGGCTGAGCTCAGGAGGACCAAGGCAGGGCCGTTTGACGAATCAACCCTGGTGACGCTCCAGGAGCTGGCAGACGCCTGCCATTTCTACAGGGAGAACGGGAGCGAGGGATACCTGAGGAAGGTCATACAGCCGCTCGAGTCCGCCGTCGTCCACCTGCCGAAGGTCTGGGTGATGGACACGACAGTCGACAGCCTCTGCCACGGGGCAAGCCTCAAAATTCCAGGAATCTGCAGGATAGAGTCGGGGATCGAGCCAGGGGACGCTGTCGCTGTCATGACGCTCAAGGAGGAGCTCATAGCCCTCGGCAGGGCTGCGATGGGCTCAAAAGAAATGTTTATAAAGGAGAAGGGCATCGCAGTATCAGCGCACAAGGTCTTCATGAAGACAGGAGTCTACCCGAGGATCGAAAAGCAGACACAGGGGGAATGATCATGAGTGAATTGAAAGAAACTGACCCAAAGATGCAGGGCTCTCTTACAAAAGAGCTGAGGAGGCAGCAGGACGGATTCGAGATGATACCATCTGAGAATTACGTCTCTCTTGCAGTTCTGCAGGCTCTCGGTTCAATCGGCACGAACAAATACTCAGAAGGGATGGTCAACAAGAGATATTACGGAGGCAACCAGTTCATCGACGAGATAGAGCAGCTTGCCGTGGACAGGGCAAAGAGGCTCTTCGGCGTGGACCATGCCAATGTCCAGCCTTATTCAGGAAGCCCGGCGAACATGGCTGTTTATTTCGCACTGCTCAAGCCGGGAGAGAAATCCATGGGCCTATCCCTCCCCTTCGGAGGGCATCTCACGCACGGGTGGAAGATAAACTTCTCATCAAGATTCTACGAGTCTGTCCAGTACCAGACAGGAAAGGACGGCATGCTCGACTACGACGAGGTTGAGAGACAGGTGAAAAAGGAGAAGCCGAAGCTTCTCTGGTGCGGTGCGACAGCCTATCCCAGGCTGTATGACTACAAGAGGCTGGGCGAGATAGCCCATTCTGTCGACGGGTATTTCATAGCTGACATAGCCCACGAGGCAGGACTCATAGGCGCAAAGGTGATTCCCGGGCCCCAGGGGCATGCTGATGTGATAACCACGACCACCCACAAGACACTCAGGGGTCCGAGAGGAGGCATGATAATGTGCAACGGCGAGCCGTCCGAACCCCTCAAGCCTCTGCAGAAAGGGGCTGATCCAAGGAAGCACCTTCCGACGCTCATCGACAGGGCAGTTTTCCCCGGTCTCCAGGGTGGGCCGCACAACCATACGACAGCTGCGATAGGCGTGGCGCTCAAGGAGGCTCTCCAGCCTGATTTCAAGGAATACGCAGCGCAGGTCATAAAGAACGCAAAGGCGCTCGCAGATACGCTCGTGGGCAACGGCTTTTCTCTCATATCAGGGGGCACTGACAATCACCTGATACTCATCGACATAACAAAGAAAGGCACGACAGGCCAGGAGGCAGAGACAAGGCTCAACGAGGCGAACATCACTGTCAACAAGAACACCATCCCATGGGACCAGAGGCCTCCCTACAGCCCATCGGGGATAAGGGTCGGGACCCCTGCGCTGACGACAAGAGGCTTCGGAGTCTCGGAGATGAAACAGGTCGGCGAGCTGATAACAAAGGTCATCGACAACATAAACGACAGGGACGCGATACAGAGTGCAAAGCAGGATGTAATCGAGCTCTGCAGGCAGTTTCCCCTGTATCCAAACCTAAGCTACTAGACCTACAGTGTTCTCGTTCGAGAGGAAATCCTCTCTCTTTATGTCTTCGACAATGTAGTAGACCTGCTTGGACCTGACCTTGAACCTCTCCTCGACATTCTCGATGAAGTCCTCCATGTCCTTGATGTTCTTGAAAACACCCTCCACCAGGAAATCAAACCCGTTGTTTATCTTGTATAGGGAGTTGACATTGCAATGCTTCTCGAGATATTCCCTCATCGCCTCCTTGTCAGGCTTTGCTGTCTTGAAGGTCATGGTGACCCTCGTGCTGAAGCCGAGCTTTGAGAAGTCGATTATCGCTGTGTGCTTCTTTATTATCGTGTTCTCATGCTGCCTCAGCCTGTCGAAGATGGTCGATATGGGTATTTTGGTCTTCCTGCTGATCTTTGTCAGGGTCTCCCTTGCATTCGCCCTGATGCTTGCTAGCAGCAGCAGGTCTTTTTCTTTCATACTATCACCTCGGAAATTGTTATATCTTGGTAAGGGCTTTGCTTAAATATGGTTTTTCCAATAGAATAAACAAGATTTTCAGAACCAATGGAGATATTTTAAAAAACCTGAAAGAAAGACATAAAATCCGAATCCTGATGAAGATATTCCAGTTCTGTTAAAATCATTTTTTGCGGGATTCCCGGGTATTTCATGATAACATTACTATATTTTGTTAGAAAAAAATAAGGTCTAAATTGTATTGATCACCACAACAATAATTTAAATAGTATTTAAGGCCTAACGAGATATAGCCTAAATGGTCAAGATGACAAGTGTGGATGATCTAATGAGGGAAGCCGCCCTTAATGGGTGGTTACGTGCATCAGTGGACATTGAAAGAGGTTATCGAATGACCAAG
>CAYXZQ010000011.1:29597-37720 GCA_964469935.1 uncultured Methanosarcinales archaeon | reverse complement strand
GCCTTCGTCTCCATGCGAAGATTTCTCGCATCGAACGCCCAGGTGTTCTACAGGCTGGACAATGTCGAGAAAAAACAATTAGAGCACGACAATAAGTTCGAGAAGGTCTTCGAGGCCATAGAGAGCAGGGGAATCAAGCCTGAGAAGGGCATATTCTTCGACGGCCAGGTGTTCGACGCCCACAAATTCGCATCAGACATCATCAGGTCAGCGGAGAGATCGATAATACTCATCGACAATTTCGTCGACGACACGACGCTGACCCTTCTCTGCAAGAGGAAGAAAGGAGTCAAGGCAAGGATATACACGAGGAACATCAAAAAAGAATTAAAATCAGACCTCGACAAGCACAATTCCCAGTATCCGGCAATCAAAGTAACCCTGTTCAAAAGCTCTCACGACAGGTTCCTCATCATAGACGAAAAAGAAATCTACCACATCGGAGCGTCTCTTAAAGACCTCGGGAAGAGATGGTTCGCGTTCTCGAGGTTCAGAAAAGAGACCGTAAAGGTCCTGGACAGGCTGGGCAGGTAGTTGTCACCCTCTTCCATTTGTCAAGCTTTTTATTCTTCTTCTGTTTTCCCCCAACCATGAAAATGAAACTGCGCCCCCATCATCTCGACGAGATAGTGAGGAGGCTGAAAAAAGACCCCTTCTAGAGGTACAGCTGGGAGCAGAACGTGGAGGAGCATTACGGAGTCGACTTCAGGCATCATGTGGACAATATCATGCACGTGATATTCTCAGATCCGGACACAGAGATAATGATAGTCGACGGGCTTGACAGCATCTGCGAGGCATGCCCGAAAGTCTTGGAAAAATGCAAAAAGACCCTCCTTGACACCCATACCCTCGTCATGAAGTATATGGATTTCAGGATGTACGAGACCTACAGCGCCCAGGAAGTGATTAAGAAGCTCAGCCGGTGAACAATGACCGGGTGTCGTCCTTGTATGGACAGCGCCTGCTTATATAGTCCTTTGTCATCATGATCCTCATCAAATGATGAAGGTTAATTTGCAACTTTTAAGTGGTAAAAATAGAAACATTTAAATATGGACAAGGCATCACTTTATCAATAGCATGTCAAGGTGAATTGATTGAGCCCTGAAGATTACATGAGGATGATTGCAGCTTCAAGACAGGCGGCAGAATACGATTTCAGGAGTGGGCGCAAGGTCAATTGGCCAGCACCTTTCTCTTACAATGCCTACGACTGCAGGATGGGGGAACTGATCTCCGAACAGGCAGTAAAGAGAGTAAAAGAAGAAAGAACAAGAAAGAAAGAAGAATTTGCCAAAATCCAAAAGCAGTTGTTAGAAGCAAGCTGTAAAAAATGGTATGTATTTTAAGAGCCTTATTCAAAGCCCATGGGAACGGACGCCGTAGACATCCATGAGCTGCTCCGCAGTGCGCATCCTGGAATTGAAAACCGCACCTGTGATCCTCTTTGCGATAATGAGATATTCGCTGTTCAGACCCAGGCTAGGGAATGCGTAGGCCATGGGATCCCCTGGGCTGATATCTTTCTTCAGGATTTCCAGCTCGCCGAGGGCCTGCACAGACTTGCCATTGAGGTCGTAATCCGGAAGGAAAAGTTTGTACCATCTGCCCCTGGTCCTGTCAAGGAACCCTTTTTTTGCCAGGTGCCTGCTGAAATCAAAGCTGTTCACAGCGTCGAAGACAAGCTCATGGTCTTTCTTCATTAGGGCCTCGAGGGTATCTGACTCATAGGGCCTGAGCCCGTCCCTGGGCCTGCCTGTCGCGCCGAGGCCGAGCCGGGACCCGTCCTGCCTGATGTGGCCTGTGCTTTCAAGATAAGCGAGGTTTGCAGCAAGCGCATTATGATAATCCATGACCTCTCTTGAAGCCCTGTCCAGTATATAGAGCGATTCTACAGGATTTAGCTCTTCTGTCACACCCATGGCAAGAGGTCATGTCATGGTTATATATAAGGCTTTCTTTGATGACCACTATGAAGTGATTCTCAGAACATCTTCCTCAGCCGCTTCCTCAGCCACGAGAACCTCTTGCCGACCCCTGCCATGATCTCGGCCAAAAACGCCAGAAACACGCCGAGGGTCGAGTAGGAGAGGAAGGAGTAGCCTAGCCCCGAGAACCCGGCGATGATCAGGTTCAGGGTGAAGCTTATGAGCCCTGCGCCAGAGCCGAGGGCTATCAATACGTAGCCGAGAAAATTCCTCCCCCTAAGCAGCAGCACGCCGCCGAAGAAGACCGCTATCCCGCCGAAGGAGGCGACAAAGAACAGCACCAGGAAGATCCAGTAGAGCCAGCGAAAGTCAGCATAATGAAGGACAGCGTTGCCTATCCTGAGAACTGTAGGCACGCCTGTGGTCCCGGAAAGCAGGAGGAAAAAAGACGAGGCTGTCGCAAGGAGGAAGGGGGTGATGTTTTTCCACTTCTTATCCTTCATGATACCCCTGGATAAAGAAGCCATATTAAAAATTTTTTCCCTGCCGCAAGAAGGAAAAGATTTATTAACCCCTCCTGACATGAGAACAGGCATGCCAGGCATTATCAGGATAGGCTCAGGAGACCTCATGCCCAGGGTCCTGACAGGTTCGGGCTGCAGGAAGACCAAGGCAGACCTGCCCACTGCCCTCTACGCAGCCAGGCTGTTTTTTGCCCACGGCAACCTGGATGCAATCATCGACAAGAAGGACCCGAGGTTCCTCAAGGGCCAGCTCATGCCTGATGGTGCGATAAGGGGGGCGAGGATAGGCATCCTCCCCGACGGCCAAAAGCTCGACAAGGCATATTCCCTATTCGCAAGGAACCTGACCATACATGACGAGTCTTCGGACGACCACTGGGATGTGATGTTCCAGAACCCTGGCGGCTCATACTCGTATGTCTACACCCTGGAGAAGAGAGAGGCGCACAGGTCAAGGAAATACAGGGCAGTGAGCAGGTTCGAGAAGCGCTATCCCGTGCTGAAGAGGAGGGTCACAAGGGCGCTTCGGGACGAGAGCGACTACCTCGCGATGCCCATGTACACCCTGCTCAGGACATGCATGAGGATAGGCAATGAGACATATTACAGGGCGCACGGCCACAAGGGCCTCACGACGCTCAAGAAAAGCGACATAAGCATAGGGCACAAGAGCATAGAGTTCTCGTATCTGTCCAAGGGCGGTGTGCCGAGGACAATCATCGAGAGCTTCCCGGCAAGCTATGTCGGGAGGCTGAAGAGGACCCTTGCGCCGTTAAAAAGGAACTCGTTCGTGTTCACAAGCCCAGGCGGAAAGCCGCTCTCTGACCATCATTTCAAGGAAGGTTTCAGGAAATACTGCGGGATGGAGTTCTACCCCCATATAGTCAGGAGCTACTATGCGACATCCAGGGCAAAGGAATTCCTCAAGAGCCACAGGAAAGCTGACAAGGCAGAGATAGACGAGCTCTTCTCAGGCATCGCAGAGAAGCTGGGCCACAAGAGGTTCGACAAGAAGGCAGGGGTCTGGAAAGAGAGCCACAGCATAACCATAAACTACTATATCCAGCCTGAGGTGCTCGAGAGGATCAAGGCCCTTGCCTGAGCATGCCTGATTCCTTCCTGTAGTTGATTATCTTTTTAAGGCGGTCAGTGCATTCTTCGCAGAAGAGCTCTCCCCTCCTGTCGATGACGCCCGTGACATAGGCCTGGTGGTCCATCATGTTCATGATGCCGCGCGACATCGGACAGAGCCTGTCGCCTGACCCCTTCCTGAACTCGTCGTGGTCCCAGAGGTTGTAATTGTGCCCAATCTCGTGGAGTGCGACCTTTGCCACCCTGTCTATGTAGAGCCTGTATCCCCTCTCAGACATGTCCTTGCCAGGAGTGAGCAGCTTTGTCGATATCACCGCCACGTCATTGGTCTCGTTCTTGCCGCCTATGATGGTGTTGTAGAATTCATCATCTTCGTCGGATTTTTTAAGCAAGGCATCAGTTATCCCAAGAACATGCCCCTGGTATTGCTCATGCAGGATCATGGTCAGAAAGACCGCGTCTATCTCTTCAAGCATGGGCGAATCATGGGTGCATGTCCTGACATCTGTCACAAGGCCCATGAAAGCCTCCTGGATATGCTCTGCAACCTCCTTTAGGCTGCTCTGGGTCATCGTGTTCCCCACCCTGACAAGGTTCAGGGTCCCTGAATCAACCACTATGTCCAATGTCATGTCAACCACTCGCCTGGTAATTCCACCTCATCCCTGGGCTCAAGGTATTTTCAGGGAAGAAATTCCTGTCGGCTGACCTGTACCTATCGACAAGCGCCGAGAGCTCTTCCATCCCCCCGAGAACCCTCTCGTCGAGCACAAGGCCCTGCTGGCTGCTGAACCTCTCGATGAGCCTGTACCTCGAATCGATGCTGCAGGGATACCTGTCCACTATCCTAGAGACCCAGTCCACCTTCATGTGCTGGCCTTCGAAAGTGCATCCACTCTCTCCCATCCAGCTGACCACGCTTTCAAAAGCAGACCAGGAGTAGTAGAAGTCATTGCTGAAATATAGGAACACTCCGAACTCTTCACCCCAGTCAAGGCTGTAGCTCTCTGCATTGCTTATGTCTATGAGGTGTATTTTGCCCCTGTAGAGGGTGAGATTCCCGTGGTGAGGGTGGGTGTGCCTGATGCCCTCCTCCTGCATGGTCCCGAGGATGTCGCATATCTCGCCGAAGAACCTCTC
Organism: uncultured Methanosarcinales archaeon; assembly: GCA_964469935.1. GTDB lineage: Archaea > Nanobdellota > Nanobdellia > Woesearchaeales > DSVV01 > CAYXZQ01. The sequence continues at coordinate 33,033 of CAYXZQ010000011.1, read as the reverse complement.
TGCATTGGCAGCCAGGTAATCCCTGTGCATCCCGTCTGCATCGAGCCTGTTGATCGAGCATCCTACCTTCTTGTTTATCACGTATCCCTGCCTGCCTGCATAGGTCCCTGAGACAGGCTCGAGGGGTATGCCCAGGGCTTTGAGCATCGAATGGATCTCGAGGTATTCCTCTATCTTTTCGGCAGGCTCGCCGCAGCCGAGCCTTTTGAGGAAATATCCCAGGGGCTCTTTCGATACGCAGTCGAGGAGCTCGTAGGAATCCGATCTGATGAGCCCATCTCTCATCGAGTGCGCTATGACTTCAATGTTTCTTCCTTCAATCTCCAGTCCAAGTCCCTGTGTCTCAAGCTCGAGCATCCCAAGCCTCCAGATGCATTGATATATTTAAATCTTTCTGTATACACCACTTTAAAGTGATTAAATAATCAATCAAAGGAATTAAATAGCTGATGCGACACACCCCTGTCATGGCAGAGGACGATGACGAGATTATCCCCGAGGAGGGCCATGACGACGCGTATCCAGAGGAGAAGGTCTCGCAGAAGGAGAAGGCAAGGCACTCGCCCTACAGGAGGGGCGGGGGAAAGAGGAGCGAGAGGAAGAGCAGGGACTACATCGCAAAGAACGCAATCAGCCTGCACAGCTGACCATGTTGGTTTCCATTCTCAATTTGCTGAATCGATGCTGTATGCCGCACCACAACGCCTCTTTATATACCTGGGACGCATCTTCACTGGACAAGATGAACATATCATCGGACCAGAATGTCCAGAACCTCGATGCAGGACAGCTTATCGACAGCCACAGCAGGCGGCAGTTTCTCGGGATAATCCTCAAGAGCATCGCTGCAGGAGCCTGTACAGGTTATGCTGCTGACCTGGGCATGGGCTATATATCAGGCAGGGCTGCTGATTTTGCAGGCTCTGCAGAGAAGGATATCAGGGCCCTTGCTCTCGACCTCAAGGCTGCCTCAGGCACGCTGGAGCACGAGCTAAGGAAGGAGGCTGACAGGCTCAGGACAGGATATGCGCAAGCGGCTGTGATAAGCCCTGCAACACCAGGAAAGCCCGGGCCTTTTGACAAGCATGAGCTTGAGACAATACTCCAGAACCTGGAAGATTTCCAGGAGCATTATGACCTCGGCGAGAGGGTAGCGATACTGAAGGACAGGATCGACAGGAAACTCTTGGACGCTGACCTCAGAATAGAATCTCGGATGCCCAGGGCAATCAACAGCCTTAATGATTCCATAAGGAGACTTTTCGGCATGCCCGTAGCTGGAAGAGGAAGGGGGCTCAGGGAAGCCTTAAGTGCGAAGCTCGAGGACTTATGCAGGATATATGAGACCAATGAAGATAATCTCGTTGCAGAAAACCAGGTCTTAAAGAAGATCAATGATTATCTATCGTCGACAGCTCTTCCAGATGAGCAAAGAAAAATATTCCGGTTCCTCAGGCAGGAGTACAATAAGAGCGGCGACAAAGGGTTTCTGCGAGATTTCATTATGCATTACAAGGACAATATCAAGGATGCAGGGCAGAGAGAAGCGCTTCTCAGGTTCCGGCATACGCTTGAAAGGATCGATGACATCAACGGGATTATCAGAAAAGACAAGTCTGAGCTGCTTCTGCTCCAGGATTACCTGAAGAAGGGAATCGCCCTCAAGCAGGCAGGCAGGGCCAGGGCTCCCTACGAGTTCATGAGGCATGAGAAGGAGATGCGGGCTGCAATAGACGAGCTCAAAAGCAATGTCGAGGGCACCGTCAGGAAGCTCGAACAGAGGGGATACAATATCGAGACAAGGGATCATTTTGTCAACAACGGAAAGCTTGCAGAGAAGGTCGGGCTGTATTTCGGCCCCGTCAGGGCCTACACCACCCTGCTCATGGGTGCGGCAGGAACATTCCTGTCAGGATATCACATGCTCATAAAGAGGAGGCACATGAACATGGCTGAAGCCTCAAGAAAGTCGGCAGAGAAGGCTGTTGAGCTGCACAACGAGCTGGCAGAGAGATGCAACGACCCTCTCCAGGGGAGGTATTCAAGATGAAGGTCAGGGACTGCATGCTGATTGAACCCTTCACCTGTGAAGAGGATGAGAATATCGTCGACATCGCAAAGAAACTGAGGAAAACCACGCTGCGCCACATATTCGTGGTCAGGCAGGGATATCCTGTAGGGATAATATCTGTAATCGACATAAGCAACAGGGTCGTTGCCGAGGGGAAGGACCCCAAAACGACTGCAGGAAAGGACATAATGTCTGCCCCTGTCGACGTCATAAGCGAGGATGATGATGCCCAAACCGCCGCAAAGGTGATGATGCAAAAGACCAGGGTCATGAACCCTGTTGTCAGGGACAAAAAGATGATAGGAATCATCACCCTGAACCAGCTGATCAAAGAGGGATCCAGATGAACAAGAAAAGATTTGTCAGCAGGAACCTAGACGCCCTGATAGAGCATGACGAGGACATCAGGAAGTATTTTGAGAAAGGCGGCTCTGAAGAGGACAAGAAGGCACTCTATGACGGGCTCAGGCAGTCCCTGGAGGATTCTTATGACCATTATGCCAGTGAATACTTCGAGGGCAAGGGCCTGGGCTCGTATTTCTCGGGCTTCTTAAGATACGGAGGAGCTGCAGCAGACACGATCGGGACCTACATGTTCTGGACCCTTGGCGGGGCAGGTTTCAGCTTCAAAGCCATGGGCGTGGGTGCAAAGAGCCTTGCAGACGCAATAGATTATCGGCATTACAGGAGGCACAGGCCAAAAGAATCATTGTCTGACAAGCTCCTGAACAGGGATGACCTGGAGCTCGCAGGCGAGGGCCTTGCAGAGAGGATGGCAGCATACCTCCCGATAGGCATAGGTGAGATGGCCGACCTCCTCAGGGGGACAGGGAAGTATGATTCAAAGATAGTCCGAAGGGCGCTCTATCATGCCAAGAACGGCTTCATAAAGAGATACGGAAGCTACGAGCCGGTCGAGAAGTCGAACATCATACCTCTTGACGGGTTCAGGAACCCTCATTATGCTGGCGGAGAGCAGATGAAGAAGGCGGCGTGATGCAATATTCCGAACTTGATAAAAATAAGAAAAATAGCCCCGCCCGGAATTGCGTGCGAAAGACCGCGTAGTCTGCTCATCGCATTTCGAACCGAGGTCTCAGGACATTCTCCGGATCCTGAAAAGACAGTCATCCGTCCAAAATCCTGAATGATTGGCCGCTACACCACGGGGCTACCAATAGGACCGGAAAAACAGCATCCACTTTAAATAATTTGCTTTTTGTAACCAGAATCAACAAATCGTGCTATCGAGCCGAAGCGAGATAGCACCTGCATGCATTTTACCGGGTTTTGGTGCCAAAAACCGGGTTGCTACACCACGGGGCTACCAATAGGACCGGAAAAACAGCATCCACTTTAAATAAT
>CAYXZQ010000011.1:0-29497 GCA_964469935.1 uncultured Methanosarcinales archaeon | reverse complement strand
GGGGCTACCAATAGGACCGGAAAAACAGCATCCACTTTAAATAATTTGCTTTTTGAAAGCCTTCAATGTCTCTTCCTCGATGAAGTGCATCCTGCCGGGGATTATGAGGCATTGCGGGAAAAGCGTGAACTTCTCCATCTTAAGGTCATCGAGCAGCCCGACCCTTATCTCGGGCGAGCCGGAGCCAAGGCCTGCGCAGCCTACGCCTATGTACCTGTCCACCCCTTCCCTCTGCAGGTACGAGACAGCATCACTGATCGTCATGTAAGCGTCGTCATGCCTGCTAATGTCGAGCAGAAATAGCGTATGCAGCCCTATCTCAAAATTCTTCCTGAATGCCTCGACAGGAGACTTGACGTTGCTGTTCTCGAAAGGTATTGATGTCACCCTACCGAACTTGTAGAGCTCAAGCCCTGTCTCTCCGACAGCGAGCAATACCGAGGCATTGTGTATGATATGCACCTTTATGCCCTTCTTCTCTGCCCTTAGCCTTATGTCATTGTGGGTCGTCGCCGCAAGCACGTCGCCGACAATGAGGAACGCGATATCCCTCTTTATCGCAAGGTCCAGGATGTCGTCGGCATTTATCTCGACCTGCTCCCTGTCCGCAAGGATCACCTTCTTTCCATAGAGCTTCTCAAGCTCATCCACGCTGCACCCGAGCCTTGAAGTATAGTTCTCCAGGTAGACAAAATCGCATCTCTTCACAGCCTCGAGTCCCTTGACAGATATGTCAGTCGCGTCCCAGAGGCCGAGTCCTATCATGTAGAGCGCCATGGCACCAGGGGGAACTGAGAGGATTTAAAAATCTTTGGCAGTTAAATATAAATATAACCTGTTTTCATAATCCTCATGGGGAGGACGGGGATAATAGGCGGTTCTGGATTTCTTGACTCGGACCTGTTCGCAGACCTCGAAGAGAAGGCTGTCAGCACCAAGTACGGCAGGCTATCTGCGCGAATCAGCCAAAAGATCGTGTTCATCCAGCGCCACGGAAGGGACACGCCACCCCATATGATAAACCACAGGGCCAATATCCAGGCAATGAAGGATCTCGGCATAAATGATATAATCGCCCTCTCTTCCTGCGGGAGCCTCAAAAAAAGCATTACTCCCGGCGATATCGTGATAATAGACGATTACATGCAGCTTTCAGGCATACCCACTTTCTTTGACGAAAGCATCAATTTCACGACACCCAGGCTGAGCAGTGTTCTAAGGGAAAGGATAATCTCTGCAGCTGAAAAGATAAGCCAGCCTGTCCTGAAAAAAGGCACATATTACCAGTCGCCCGGGCCGAGGTTCGAGACACCTGCAGAAGTCAGGTTCATATCAGCGTTCGCTGATGTCGTCGGCATGACGATATCGTCTGAAGCGGCGCTTGCCAACGAGGCAGGAATCGATTATGCAGTCATCTGCTCAGTGGATAATTTTGCAAACGGGATAGGCAAAGCCCCTGAATGGGATGAGATTAGGAAGATTCAGAAGAAGAATGCAGAAAAAGCAATGGCATTGCTCCAGAAGGTGATAGGATGAGCATAATCATCAAAGGGGCGCTCCTTGGAAAGGAAAACAAGGACATCTACATAGAGGAGAACAGGATAAGGGAGATAGCTGCAAAGGTAAGCACAGAGGCTGACCACAAGCTCGACGGCAGGAACATGGCAGCTGTCCCTGGGCTGTTCAACTGCCACACGCATTCGGCCATGACCCTTCTTCGGGGGTATGCAGACGACATGAAGCTTGACGCGTGGCTCAAGACAAAGATATGGCCCCTCGAGGCGAAGCTCACTGAGAAGGACGTCTATTGGGGCACGAGGCTCGCCTGCCTTGAGATGACAAAGACAGGCACCACTTTCTTCAATGACATGTACTGGCATTTCCACGGAACTGCAAAAGCCGCCCACGATTCGGGCATGAGGGCTGCGGTCAGCTCTGTGCTCATCGACATGTTCGACCAGGACAGGGCAAGGGAGCAGATAAAGGAGAACATGAGGCTCCTGGAAGAGTCGAAACAGTACAGCAAGAGGTTATCATTCACCCTCGGTCCGCACGCCTTGTACACTGTATCGCCCGAGTCTTTGCAATGGGCAAGGGAACTTGCGCAGAAGAACCGCCTGAAGATCCATTTCCACCTCTCCGAGACCAAGAAGGAGGTCGACGACTGCAGGAAGAAGCACGGCATGAGGCCTGTCGAATATCTCGAGAGCATCGGGTTCCTCTGCCCTGAGCTTGTCGCATGCCATTCTGTCTGGGTCAATGGCAGGGAGATTGAACTCCTTAAAAAGAACGATGTCACTGTCGTGCACAACCCTTCTTCCAACATGAAGCTATCAGTGGGCGAGGCGTTCCCCTACAAGGCCATGAAGAAGGCGGGGCTGAACATGGCCCTTGGCACTGACGGATGCGCATCGAACAACAGCCTCGACATGTTCAGTGAGATGAAGACAGCTGCGCTCCTGCAGAAATTCAGCACAGACGACCCCACAGTCATGCCTGCAGCAGACGCATTCGCGATGGCGACAAAGAACGGCGCTAAGGGATTCGGCATCGATGCTGGCGACATAAAGGAAGGGGCTCTCGCCGATATCCTGCTCATTGACCTGAGGAAGAATTTCATGGTGCCAAACCACAACCTCCTGTCGAATCTCGTCTACTCTGCAGACGGCAGCTGCGTCGACACGAACATCTGCGACGGGAAGATTCTCATGCAGGGAAGGGCTGTCAAGGACGAGGATGTGATACTTGACAAGGCCTCAGAGCACGCGTCAAGGCTATGTCAGCCCTGATTGTCTTTTCCTGTCCTCTTTCTCCATAGATAAACATTGTCCCCTGCCCTTGCCCTGAAATTGATGGCAATGCCGACGGACTGCCCCTTCGTCGCTTCTTCAGTGACCTTGCCTTCCACCTGCACAGATTCTGCCTGCGCCTCTTCACAGCCAGTGGTCGGGCCGATGAAGAGGAGCCTGTCACCCTTCCTTATCCTTCCTGTCTCGAGAAATATCTCGCAGGCCCCTGCCCTTGCATAATAATTCCTGACCTTTCCCACATATTCCTTGACCATAGCCGACCTGCTGCCGTACGTATCAGTCCACTCATCCACCGGCCTTCCCATGTAGAAGCCTCCTGAAAAGCCCCTGTTGTAGACCTCTGCAAGCCTTTTTTTTAGCTCTTCCTTTCTGTCAGGAGTGAGCTTTCCCTTCCTGTGAAGCCCTATCGCCTCCTTATAGCACTCGACAGCGATCTTCACGTATTCAGGAGACCTGTTCCTGCCCTCAATCTTGAAGGCGTCGATGCCGGCGTCCATCAGCCTGTCGATGAACCCTATAGTACACAAATCCTTCGGGCTCATCACGTGATGGTCGGAGAGCTCGAGCTCCTTTCCGGTCTCGGGATCTGTCACGATATAGCTCCTCCTGCACGGCTGGATGCATTCGCCCCTGTTTGCGCTCCTGCCATAGAGGTGTTCAGACATAAAGCATCTTCCGGAGACAGCAACGCACATCGCGCCGTGGACAAATGCCTCCAGTTCTATATCTGTCTTTTCCCTGATGGCCCTTATCTGCTCCAGGGTGCATTCCCTCGCGAGGACCGCCCTGCTGACGCCTAGCTTTTTGTACTCCTTTAGTGCAGCAGAATTCGAAGCGCTGGCCTGGGTCGAGAGGTGCACCTCCAGTCCGATGGCACGGGCCATTCTTATTACGGAGAGGTCCCAGCATATGACAGCATCGGCCCTTGCATTTTTGCCTGCCATCAACACATCCTTCAGAATATCGAGCTCCTCTTCGGGTATAATGGTGTTGACGCAGAGATAGGCCTTTCTGCCTGCCTTGTGGCACCTTTCCACGACCTTGTCCAGCTCTTGCAGGGAGAAATTGTCAGCGCCTGCGCGCATGTTCATCCCTTCCACCCCGAAGAAAACTGCATCCGCGCCCGAATCTATCGCAGCTGCAAGCATCTCCATGTTCCCTGCAGGAGCAAGAAGCTCCGGCTTATTCATGCCATGGAGAACTCTCATCGGATATATAAAAATGCCTATTCAAGAAATCCTATGCAGTCAAGCTCCCTGTACTTCTCGTCGCAGTCGAGGCCGAAGCCCACGACAAACCTGTCAGGAACCTCGAACCCGACATACTGCGGGCTCTGGTCGTTCACCCTCCTTGATGGCTTGTCAAGGAGTGTGCATACTCTTGCTGATTTTGCACCGCTGTCCATGAGAAATCCCTTCAGCGCCTTCATCGTCCTTCCTGTATCGACGATGTCCTCGACGACAAGGACGTCCCTGCCTTTCACATCCCCGGAGAGGTATTCTATCTTCACATTGCCTGTGGACTGCCTGCCTGAATAGCTCTTCACCTTCAAAAACTCGATTTTGACCTTGTCCATCCCCTGAGCAGACATCGCCCTGACAAGGTCGGCGCAGAACACGAAGGAACCCTTCAATACGCAGGCCACGACCACTTCCTTGTAATCCCTTGATATCTCTTTTGCAAGCTCTCCTATCCTTTCCGCGAGCTGCTCCCCTGTCCTGAAGACTTTGAAATTACCTTCCATCGCAGGGAAATAAAAGAAAAAGATATATAAAGCTTTTCAGTCGAGAGGCACCTGGTTGCCTGTCTTCTCGGGCTTGTCGAGCTTTCCTGCGGCCTTCCTGAGCTCTTCTGCCCTGTCTGTCTGCTCCCACGTGAAGTCAGGGTCATTTCGTCCGAAGTGCCCGTATGCAGCGGTCTTCCTGTAGATGGGCCGCCTGAGCTTGAGCGAGTCTATTATGTCGCCTGGCTTGAGAGGGAAATGCTTCCTTATGAGCTCTGCAATACTGTCCTCAGGTATCCTGTTGGTGTCGAAGCAGTTGACGAGCACTGATACAGGATCTGCGACGCCTATGGCGTATGCCAGCTGGACCTCGCACTTATCCGCCAGGCCGGCTGCGACGACGTTCTTGGCAATGTACCTGCCGGCGTAAGCACCGCTCCTGTCGACCTTCGACGGGTCCTTTCCTGAGAACGCGCCTCCGCCATGGCTTCCGTGCCCCCCATAGGTATCGACGATTATCTTCCTCCCTGTGACCCCGGCGTCTGCAACAGGCCCGCCGAGCACGAACTTCCCCGTTGCGTTTATGTAGTACTTTGTCTTGGAGTCTATCCAGGAATTGCAGACAGGCTCTATCACCCTCTTCTGGATGTCCTCTTCCAGCTGCTCAGCCGTGACAGTGTCGGAATGCTGGGCTGCGATGACGACTGCATCTACCCTCAAGGGCTTGCCGTCCTCGTATTCCACTGTCACCTGGCTCTTGCCGTCCGGCCTGAGGTATGGGAGGATCTTCTTCTTCCTGACCTCTGCAAGCTTCTTGGTCAGCTTCTGCGCAAGGACTATCGGAAGCGGCATGAACTCAGGCGTCTCGTTCGTGGCATAGCCGAACATCATCCCCTGGTCTCCTGCGCCCATCTCCTTGAACTTGCCCTCTCCCTCAGTCACTCCCTGGCTTATGTCTGGGGACTGCTCTGACACTGCTGTAAGGACACCGCAGCCGTCGCAGTCAAAGCCGAACATCGGGTCGTCATAGCCGATGTCCCTTATCGTGTCCCTGACCACCTTCTGGAAATCGACATAGGTGGTCGTTGTGAGCTCTCCTGCTACGACGACAAACCCGGTCTTTGTCAGGGTCTCGATTGCTACCCTGCCTTTCGGGTCTTCCTTTAGCACCGCGTCAAGGACAGCGTCGCTTATCTGGTCGCACATCTTGTCAGGATGGCCCTCTGTCACACTCTCGCTCGTGAAAAAATATCTCTTTGCCATATTGATTAACCTCGCTGTAGTTTTCGGAACAAAAAATACAGGGGATATATAAAATCTCCTGACAAAAATATTCCTATCAGAATATCATTTCACTTCGGTGCTGAGCATCGTGGTTAGCAACGCAAGCCTCTTCCTGCTGAGGACAAGCCTGTCCCATGCTTCGCGTGTGACACGCCCAAGATATTCCTCGCCAACCAGCATCCTGCCTTCAGCTGCCACTGGGACGTCCATGCGCTCGTTTCCTGCGACCTCTATTACTATCCTCTTTCTGGCTGCAAGGATGCCGGAGTGCTTGAGCCCGGCCTTCCTCATGACTGCAAGGAACCTCTCTGCAGACCCCATGTCCCTTGAGCATACGTGTATTATGAACGGCTCCATCCTGAGCCAGACCTTGTCTTTTGGCAGCTTGTCCAGAGCAGCCCTTATCCTGGTGATGTCGGGCTCTGAATGAGATACATAGAGCCATTCGAAATCCTTCTTCTTCCTCGACCTGGGCTCCCTCAGAAGGACTATCCTGCCTGCGCAGGAGCTCGTGGTGTAGAAATCAGGCATGGCGTTTATCGCCTCGAGGGCCGGGACAACCTCCTCATCGATGCTGCCCTTCTTCGAATGGTCCTTTCTCCTGAGTGCCGCCTCTTTGTTTTTCGAGAACATGACCATGAAGCAGCGACAGAATATATTTAATCTTATTGCTTTTTTTGGAGAAAACGCTTCATCTCATCGACAAGGTAGCCTGCATCTGCCTGGAGCCTGTCGTACTCCTTTCCAGAGAGCTCCTTTATGTCCCTGTGCAAAATCTTTTTTGACGTGTCATATAGGTTCTTCATGATGGAGCTGCATCTCTTGTTCACATGCCCGGGCTTGACGAGCTTCTCGTTTATCAGCTCGGAAATCTTTGCCGGATTCGGCGGGATCTCGCCTAGCTTCATCAGGCTTGCGTGGGATATGTCGATTGCCGACCAGTAGAGGTCGAGCGCGCCCTGCATGATATGCCACTTGGAATTGTGCATTGTCTGGGGCACCCTTGAGTAGTAGGCCATTATGGATTCCTTTGTCGGACGTATCCTGCCCTGGTAGAGGAGCATCTGCAAAGGTGCGAAGAACCCCGTGTCGATGAGGGCGACGCCGTCCCTGAGCATGTTGATACCAATGGGATCGCCTATCCTTATGTATTCCCAGAACGAGGTGAATTTCAGTGTCGTTATGTGCAGCTTCTTCGATATCTCAGCAACATTCTTCTCGACTATTATCCTGTAGGTCTCCACGACCTCGGGCGTGAGATAGAACGAGACGTCGTCCACGACGATGAGGATGTCGATGTCATTCGCCTGCTCATGCGTGGGCTTTGTGCTGCTGCCGAATAGCACTATCGCCCTGCAGAACCTGTCGAACTCCTTCCAGACAGCTTTCGCGAACGTGTACGCGATGTCGACGTCGCTTTTAGGATATGACGAGGGCTTCTTGGGCGCCTCTTTTTTCTGCACCTTGAAATCCATGCGCCCATATAAGGGGAACTGTTTTATAAACTTTTATCACTATTTGAGGGGAGTGTTAAAACATCATATTCCGAAATAAGAACGGATTTTTTCGTATGTGAAAATAAAGTTTTATATAAGATGTTAGTTACCTATAACATATGGACAAGCCTAACCCTGATTTTCCTAAGCTCACAAAGAATGATGAACGAGTTCTCAAGATGATAATCGAAGAGGCAAAGGTCCATGACAGCGACATCGCAAAAGGCATCGGCATCACACCGCAGGCAGTCGCAAAGATAAGGAACAAGCTGGAAAAGGCAGGGATCATCAAAGGATACATGCCGATCATCGACTTCAAGAAGATCGGGATAAACATCATCGTGATAATGCAGCTTACTGTCAGTGAGGGTGTCTGGGAAAGATATTCAGATGCCCAGCTCTCAGAAAGGATCAGGCACATCCCAAACATCATAGCTGCCTACAGGCTGCGCGACAGGAACATCACCCACATAATCGTATTCGGGTTCAAGGACAATGCCCATAAGGACAGGTACCTGACAAGGATCCAGACCCAGTTCTCCAAAGAGGTGAAGATTGAGGAAATATTCACCCTCGATGTCGACAATATCATAACAGAGAACCCTGTCGGCCTGCTCTATCAGGTGATAAACAAGAAAGATATCCTCTTTGACGAGTTCTTCCTAAAAAAAAGCAACCATAACAGCTGATTAGGGCATGTATACCAACCAAGGTTTAATTAACATAGAGCCCCAACCATCTATTGTATCACATAATTCATAATTTAAGGATCTTCTATACCTGGCAGGATGGTCCTTATCCAATCTATCTGGAGGGTCAAGATGAAAAAAGACACATTATACTGCAGGCATTGCAAAAAAGAGATAACGCATGCCAAAATAAACGGGCTGTCTATAATCTGCCCGCATTGCAATAGGCCTACCAATGAGATATTCTTTGCAAGCACAGTATACAGGGACTATGTCAGGAAGGCTCCTGATAATGAGCGGATAATACTGTTCATGCAGGAACATGAAAAAAAAAACGGCTCATGGCCGGGATTGGATGATATTTCCAAGGGTCTTGATATGCCGGACAAGCCATTGAAAGCATTGCTGAGGCTCCTGGTCGAGTCAGGCCTGATAAGCAGGACAACCATACAGGGGACAGTGACTTATGAAGTGACCTGACTTCTGTTAGGGCATCGCAAGGTTTGCAGGTTCGTCTTGCCGGGAGGCGGACCAGGACAGCCTATGGACCGTGCAATCCAGAAGAACCCTGTGATATATATGAACTGCTGATGATAACTTTGTTGGTTTTTCCAACCAAATGTATATAAACATCAGATGACTAAGGAATATGCTGGGGGTTTTGAAAATGATAGGCTTGTCTGGTTTTGAAATGTATTGGCGGATATGGCTTGAAATAGTTTGCGGGGTCATATTTTTTGTTTTCAGGTAAGGACATCCCAAAGCATGGCTCAAAAGAGACAGGCTCAGTGAGGAACCTGTAAAGCATCGGAGAATTGCCGAATGGATGACCAATAAAAGAATCTGGAGGGTAGGATGGATACAACATACATAATTCAGAATGAAAAAGGTCTGAGGAAATATCTTGATAAGGATGGTAAAGAAGGACATGCAGTAAAGTCATTGAGGTTTGACAAAGGCCCATGGGAAGATGAGATAGCGATGCTCTGAACACCCGGGTGCCAGGCAGAATCTGGCTGGTTGCAGTTGAATTTCTGATACATAACGAGCCCCATGATTGCCTGTATGGGAAGTGGTTCTATATGCTTTCACTATCAGCAGGAGCGTATAAGGCAGGGACGTACCGCATCCTATGGCCTATCCACTCGACACCCTGAACTTCTCGACCATCTTGACAGGATGGTAGCTCTCCTTTGCCTTTCTGAGACCTTCTATGCCGAGGTCCTGCTCCCTGTTGAGGTACCTGAACTCACCGGGGATCGCCTTTGAGAACTCATAGAGGACGTACTGGTAGATGCCCTTGAACTCGGTGTTGCCCTTCTCGAAATGCTCGACAAAGGTATCGTCGTTGAGCCTCTCTCCTATGGCGAAAGCCTCGACCCTGCCGCCGATCATCACGCATACGCCGAAAATGCCGAGCTCTTCGGCATTGGTGATGGCCTCTTTTATCGCGCAGTCCTCTGCATACAGGTCAGGGTCGTCCTCGCACCCCCTCATCCTGCACCATTTCTCCTGCATCTCCAAAAACGATTTCACGCCATCCCTGTCAAGGATGCAGGTCGAAGGCTCGTACTTCTCGCACTGGTGGACAAAGCTCCTCTTCGGAGCGTACTTTGTCCCCTTGAGCTCGGAAAGCTCCTTTACGTCATAGACATAATCGAACATGTCCCTCTGCTCCTCTGTTCTGAACCCATCAGGCATGGCCTCTGCAGCCTTCTTTTCCACCCTGACGAATTCAGAGTCCGGATGCTTCTCAAGAACTTTCACCATGACCCCTGCAGGATCCTCTCCCACCGGCTGGTAGAATGTCCGCTTCCCATCCTTGGAATACGATACCAGCAGGTGATCGTCGACGACCGCATACTCGTATTTGTACTTGGCTCTCCATGAAAAAAGGTTGGTGAATGTGATGTCCGATGCCCAAGGAGGGTATCTTCTTGAAAATTCGTCGAACACCGGCTTGTCTTTCAGTTCGATCGGCTTGAATTTCATGTCCATGGAATCAAAAAGGACCGTAGATTATATAAAATATGGGTTTTACCATTAAATTATGGGAAGAATTCTGCTGTTCAGGCTGAGGCATATATCTTTTCTGTAAGGAACCCCGCAATGGATTCCAGCATGTATTCCTTTTCTCCCTCACCTGAATAAAGATGGTCTGCATTCGCCAGGATTCGCAGGTCTGAATCACTGATCAGCCTTGCCAGCTCCCTTGCGTGATGCGGGGGGACGATTTTGTCCCTGCCGCCGTGGATTATCAGGGCGGGGCACTCGATCTTTCTGAGCCTGTCCTCAATGTCATTATACTGCCGCAGGTCTTTCCAGAAGTCCAGATCAAGGACATAGTCCTCAAGATCATCGGTATAGCGGTAATGCCCGTCCTCTTCCCATCTCCTTATGCCATCCTGCCCTGCCCTCTCCTTCCAGAACTCCACTGGGTTGCAGATGCTGGACTTGAGGACAAGTCCGCTGATACCAGGATCCTGCGCAGCGTAGATATGCGATATAAGGCCGCCGAAGCTCGCTCCGAGGAGCACGATCCTGGTGATACCGTGATTCCTTGAATGAGCCACAGCAGCCTCGAGGTTTTGCACTGCCTTTGTCGTGGTCACGTCACGTGCCATACTGTACTTTCCAGTGACCACATCGGGGCCTGCGCCGCCTGCACAGTGCGTGTATCTCAGCGTACCGATGCCCTTTCTCTTCAGGATCTTCTCAAGCTCGAGATACGTGCTGCTTTCCTTGTTTGAACCGAAACCATGGGACATTATGACCATCAGCCCCGTGCCTGCAGGGATGGTCAATGACCCGTGGATCAACGAACCTTCCCTGTCCTTGAATATTATTCCCACCATGACGGCCAGGGATAGCGCATTTAAATATAAAGATTCCTGTTGCGTAGTGACACCATGCACCAGGCCGGACAACAGGGGGCAAAGCTTTTTATACTTACCAGGAATTGCATATCCCATGGAATCAGAAGACCTCGAGATTGTCCTGCGAGAGAAGGTCAAGCCCCTGGTCGACAAGGCGACCGAGGAGAACCTCGGGGTGAGCATCGACAGGCTTTCTGAGGACATCACCTCGAAGCTGACAGCGCCCACCCTTATAGAGCTGGAGGTCGACACTGCCCTGCCCTACAAGCAGGCGAAGAGGAAGTTCAAGAAAGCGTTTCTGACAAAGCTCCTCCTTCTCAACCTTGGCAACATAAGCGAGGTCGCAAGGATAACCGGCTCCAACAGGAGGAGCATCCACAGGCTAATCAAGCTCTTGGGCATCAACATAAAGAAGATCAAGAGAGAGCTCATAAGGCCCTATGACATGCAGCTCTCGGCAATCAACATCATCATTGGGAACGTCCTCGACGACTACAGGACCATCCTCCACCCTGACAAGCTCAGGGCGATGTACGGGAAGGTATCAGGGATATCGGAAGACATCCTGAGAGAGCTGCCCTCACCGAGGATGACGTTTTCAGAGGCCCAGGTGGAGTTCGAGAAAAGATATTTCTCAAGGGTGCTCAAGGAGAACAGCCATAATATAATGAAGACAGCCAAGAAGATAGGCCTCCGCCACGAGACGCTCCAGAGGAAGCTTCGCGCCCTCAAGATGATATGACTTTTTTGTCCCGGTTGGTTGTTCCCAAGTGCAGATTTCTTTATAAATCCGGGAAACATAACCCCTGCATCAGAATATTTTTGTCATCAAAATGTACAAGCAAAACAAATTGCCGGAATATTCCACCAGGTTAAGGGACTACAACAGGATTCCCGACACTTACAGCATGATCCCTGGAAGGAAAGATTACAGCCTGTACAATTCCGCACCAGGACTCGAATACAAGTCCACAATCAACCACGTCAAGATGTATGTCTGAGAAGAATGGGCTACTCATGCAGTTGCGGCGGATACAGCAGGGCAGGTCAGCCATATCACAGCCATGCGCAGGCGCCGTACCGGCCGGCACAGGTCTCTTACCAGGCATCAGGCACTTATTCGATAGACAACCTGGTCAGTGATGTCCGGTCACCGCCCGTTCCTGAGATTATCTACTCGCCTGGCCGGATCTCTTATGAGCAGTCCGCGTATCACCCTGCGCCGGCAGGCAAAGCCTATGACGTGGCAGGCATCTTCCTGAACCCCATAAGGCCTGCGACAAGGTTCGTGAACCAGGCATGGCAGATCAAGGACTACATCATCGAGGCGTTCAGGAAGGTCACAGGGGACGATTTTCCTGAGGACATAATAGTCAAGGTCTGCGGGAGAGAAGAGCTCAAGGCCATCCACGCGCTCGGCGGCTCAACATGGAAGCAGGGGATACTGGGCTTTGCAGTCAACAACAGGCCGGGGACAAGCGAGGTGTTCGTGCAGCAGGACAGCCTTGACAGGCTCATGCTCGTAATCGGCCACGAGCTCGGCCACGTGCTCTCGCAAAGGCTTGACAATGCGCACGATGAGGAGGCCAAGGCTTTCGCTTTCGAGCTCGCCTGGGCCGATGCGATCAAAGAACATGATATAGCTGGTCTTTCTGCCTCCATTTCAGAAGGGATACCGCCTGCGGCAAACGGGCTTCATGACGTGTCCTGGAATTTCGTCAGGGGCATTGTCAGAAAGGGGGTTTCCGCCCTGGACCTGTACAAAAAGCTCATCATTAGGGCTTTGTCTGTCAAGGGGCCTGCTCATCCCCTTGCGTAGATGCAGAACTTCTCTCCGTTTATGACATGCTCCTCTATCTTGCTCAGGTTCTTCGGGTGGAATTCCCATCCGTGGACCATGAGCCTGCCTGTCAGCTCCCTTGCAAGCTTCTCGCCGAACCCGTCCCTGTGGAAGGGCTTGTCAGGGCTTGTGAACACCGCTCCGTAGCGCGAAAGGTCGTGCTTCATGAAATCGCCCTCGATTATCTTGGTCTTCGCGAACTGGGGAAGGTCGAGCATGCGCCTTATCATTATCGAAGCATTGACAAGGCCCGGGTCGTACTCGATCCCGTGCGCCTCCACTCCGAAGAGCGACGCGAGAAGGACAATCCTCCCGTCACCGCTCCCTATGTCTATCATGCTACCCATGCCTGCAAGCCCTATCCTCCTGAAGAACTCGTACGCCTCAGGCAGCGGGGTCACGCCCCAGTAGCCGATGCCCGTGTCCTTCTGCGGAAGCTTGCCCCGGCTCAGCAGATGCCTGTGGAAAGAATCATATTTCCTCTTTATTGCGCTGAAATGCCCGTCATCCATCGGAGGTATGATATGACGGATTGATATATAAAATTTGTTATCGCTGCAGTTTTTCACAAGTTTTAAATACCCTATCTTTTTCCGTTTCCTTAAAAATGAGGCGAATGCAACCCCATGCAGCGATCGCATTGATGCTCGTATTCTTCCTTGCGGCGATGTCTTCAGGCGCGCACGCCCAGCTCAACCTGACCTCCCAAGAGAACGGTTCGCAGAAGATAATCGCTTACTTCTTCTATGGCCAGGGATGCCCGCACTGCGCAGCAGAGGAGCCTGTTCTGGAAGAGCTGTCCGGCAAGTATCCACAGCTCGACATAGAATATCACGAGACCTGGTACAACAAGACCAATGCACAGCTCTTCGAGAACCTGAGCAAGGCGTGCGGCTCCAAGGTAAGAGGAGTGCCGACTTTCTTCATCGACCAGGACGTGATAGTGGGGTTCAATGAAAAGACCACGCCGAAACAGATCGAGGACAATATAATCGACTGCCTCGACGGCCACTGCATTGACCCGATGCAGAAGATGACTTGCACAGAACCTGTGGAGATGCACACAGTATCCACGAATGAGAGCGTGATAGAGGTCCCAGTGTTCGGAACGATAGACACGAGCAGGATATCCCTGCCGGCATTCACCTTCATAATTGGCCTTCTCGACGGGTTCAACCCCTGTGCCATGTACGTCCTGATGTTCCTTCTCACGCTCCTTATATACGCCAGATCCCGCAAGAAGATCCTCATCATCGGCGGAGTGTTCATATTCGCATCAGGCGCCATATACTTCCTGTTCATGACAGCATGGCTCAATTTCTTCCTGCTCGTGGGCTACGTGACCGTGATGAGGATCATAATCGCGATAGTCGCGATAGTCGCTGGCCTCATTAACATCAAGGAGTTCTTCTTCTACAAGAAGGGCATTTCCCTGACCATACCTGACAAGTACAAGCCCGGGCTCTTCGCGAAGATGAGAAAGCTCGTCAAAGAGGAGCAGATGGCATCGATGATAATCGGCACGGTCTTCCTTGCCGTCTTCTCGAACCTCATCGAGCTCCTCTGCACAGCAGGGTTCCCTGCGATATACACGAGGGTGCTGACGCTCCAGGACCTCGGCATGGTCACCTATTATTCATATATCGCGCTCTACAACGTGTTCTACGTGATCCCGCTCGCAGTCATCGTCGGCGTGTTCGCTGTCACCATGGGCAGCCACAAGTTCACAGAGAAGCAGGCGAAAATTTTAAAAATAATCGGCGGACTACTCATGCTAGTGCTTGGCCTTATCCTCATGTTCAGGCCGGGGCTCCTGAGCTTCTGAGGAAAATGGCAGGCATGTCCCATCAACCATAATGTCTCATGAGGTGAACCAAATGAATGTCGGTGAATATGATATCAACGAGGGGTTGAAGTACGACAAGAACAAGAACTGGATAAGGATCGAGGGCGATGTCGCTGTCTTCGGCATAAGCGACGTAGGGGTCAAGCTTGCAAAGGACATCGCGTTCATCGAGCTGCCGAAGCAGGATTCAGATGTCTCGGCAGGCTCTGCTTGCGGCCAGGTCGAGTCCGCAAAATGGGCAGGGGAGCTCATCGCCCCGGTATCAGGCAGGATAATCGAGATCAACACTGCTCTTTCTGACGACCCGTCGGTCATGAACAGCGACCCGTACAACGCCTGGATAGCGAAGATCAAGATGAGCAATCCCGGCGAGACCGAGGGGCTCATGGACGCATCTTCGTGCGTGGAATGGGTCAGGGCAGAGATACTGAAATGAAAAGGTCGGCTGAATACAAGGTTCCGGGGGGCAAGCTTTTGAGAATCGAAGCAGAGCTCTCGGGAAGCACGATAGAGAAGGTCAAGATACACGGTGATTTCTTCCTGCACCCTGAAGAGGCTATCTTCGGCATCGAGGCTTCGCTTGCGGGCATGGACATATATGACAGCAGACTGCCCATGATCCTGTCAAAGGCTTCAGAGGGCGCTTGCATGGTGGGAATATCAGCCGAGGACATCATGACAGCCCTCGGGATGCTGGGAAGGGGATATTGACCATGGACCTGACAATCGGGCTTCTTGTGCTCGCAGTGCTTACGCTGCTCTCCGCTTTCTTCTCCAGCGTGGAGGCTGCGTTTTTGTCCCTGAACAGGCTGAAGATACGGAGGCTTGTCGAATCAAAGAAGAAGAACGCAGGGATAGTGAAGGAGCTCAAGGACGACTCGCACAGGCTGATAATCACCCTCCTTGTCGGCAACAACCTCGTCAACATTGGGGCGAGCGCGCTCGCAACAGCCCTGGCAATCGCAATCTTCGGCTCGGTCGGCATCGGCATCGCGACAGGGATCATGACCGTCGTGGTGCTCATCGTGGGCGAGATACTTCCGAAGACCATCGCCATGCGCCATCCGGAGAAGTTATGCCTCGCCGTGGCAAGGCCGATAAAGCTCCTGAAGACATTGATGTACCCGGTAATCGTCGTCCTGGACTTCATAACAAGAAAGCTAATGGGAGGCCTAGGCAAGGGCGAGGCAAAGCCTCTCATAACAGAGGAGGAGCTCAAGACCTTTGTCGAGATAGGGGAGGAGGTCGGGAGCATCGAGGCGGACGAGAGGGAGATGATCCACAACATCTTCAGGCTCAATGACATAGAGGCCAGGGAGATAATGACCCCGAAGATCAACATGGAATCTTTGGACGGCGAGCTGACGCTGAGGTCCGCCCTCGGCTTCATAATCAGGTCCAGGCATTCGAGGATACCTGTATATGAGGGCAATCCGGACAAGATAATAAAGATACTCAACATAAGGGACACGCTAAGGTTCATGAAGGACCAGAACCTGGACATCAAGCTGAGAAATATCGGCAATGAGCCCCTCTTCGTCCCTGAGACCAAGGATGTCGACGAGCTGCTCAGGGAGATGCAGAGGACCATAAACCATATCGCTGTCGTCGTCGACGAGTACGGCGTGGTCTCGGGCGTCGTGACCATCGAGGACATCCTCGAGGAGATAGTGGGCGAGATATACGACGAGACAGACATAATCGAGAAGAACATAGTGCGGCTTGACAGGAGGACTTTCAAGGTAAAGGGTGAGACTCCCGTCGAGGAGCTCAACAGGATGATAAAGACCGACATCCCCCTCACGAACGGCTATGACACCATCTCTGGATACATCCTGAAGGCGGCGGGCAGGATACCTGAGCCGGGCGAGGAGCTCGACATAGACGGGCTGAAGATAACAATCGAGAGCATCGAGAACAACAGGATAGTCCAGGTTAAGATAGAGAAGAAATGATCACTTCACAGACCTTATGTGCCTGCATTCCCTGCGCTTGTTCTCGAAATAATCGCAGGTGCAGGAATATCTCGCCTTCACCGGCTTCCTTGAATACGGCACTGTCTTCTCGACAAAATATTCCTTGTTCTCCGGATCCGAGGAGCTAGGGACAATGAAACCCCGAAAACCTCCTGTGTCGAAATCATTGCCTCTGCTCTGCCTTTGGGCGACAAGGTCGATGAATCTCTCGACATACATGTCCCTTGAGGCGTTTGAATCGACAGGCTTCCCCCTCGAGTTGAAATATGCAAAGACAGGATCGTGGAAATCCGCTCCGAGGACAGGATATGTCTCCTGGGAATAGAATCTCTGCGAATGAAACGACCTCAGAAACTGTATCTTTGCGGACTCATCGACTGCCTCCATCTGTCTTTTTATGTACCTTTCACCGCTATGTGCTGCAAAACCAAGCTTTGCGCTCTTCATCGCCCTGACTGCATTTCTCGCCCCTTTGACCTCGCTCTCGATATTGTACGCCATCCCGACGAGATACGATATCAGGCCAGGGAACTTCAGGCTGCCTGTGCCAGGCTCCCTCTTCTTCGAACAGTCTATGCCGAAGCAGAGGGATACTATATCCGGAGTGTCAAGGTTCTGGAATATCTCCGAGGGTATTCCAAGCTGTGGGCCGTACTCCATCTGGTGGAACCCTGAGAATGCGCCTTTTATAAGGCGGAAATTCAGGTGGTCGTGTAGTTTCGGCTCGACCCTCATCCTGAAGAGATTGGCCATCTTCTCTGGCACACCTTCTGACATGAGGCCGAAACCAGGCTCGTTATTGAGCACAGCCCTCTGCTCCAGGGTCTCTTTTGAATCAGATGCTGTCGGCCCTTCCTTTGCCTTCCCTTCCGGGCTGTCAAAGAGACCCAACTGGCCCCTGCCTGGTTTTATCCTTGCCATATAGCCTGATAAGAATCATTGATATATATATTTTTCGGTTTTTATCACTTCAAGGTGATGAAAATATGAAGACCTAGAATCAGACCAGGACGCCGTTGACTGTCCCTTCCTGGCCGGGCCTGTTAGTGACCCTCGCATCGCCCTTGTCTGTCTTGACCACGGTCCCGCGGGTCAGGACATTAGCCCTGATGAAGTTCCTGTTCGCCGGGTTGTCGACGACGCTTATCATCTTCGCCTTCACGCTTTTCTTTGATTTTGCATCAAAGAGGTTTATGGTCTCTGATCTAAGGAGGACCAGCTTGCGCTCTCCGCTCCTTGTCCTGCGGGTCTTGGTCCTTCTCTCCCCTATCCTTGTCCTGACAGGGGAATTTCCGCACTCGTAATGCTTCTTGCCCCGGATATCCTTGTATATGGAGCCGCTGGGCTTCCTCTTTGACCTTGCCTGGCTTATTGACATATTATGCACCTGAAAAAAGAGGCTATTTATAAATGTTTTTAAAAATATAAAGCACTATTAGTATACAAAAACGTAACATTTATATATTAGTTGTGTTTATAATATTATAGGATACTAACCAGGGTGGCTCCCACACGATTAGTTTCTAAAACCATCCCCCCACTTACCCACAACCACGGGAGCCTCCTTCTTTTTTTCGAAGATGAGGTTCAGCGCATACGGGCACAGGAATGTTCTTGCGTCTCACAGGACGACACTCGAATTCACGCAGGAAGAGCATCTGACCCTGAGGGGGGACTGCATACTCGGAGTGAAGGCTGACTTCGGCAGGCCGGAGGGGCTTTTTGGCAGGATCAGGATAACCATAAGAGCCGGAAGCCTGCAGGATTCGCTGACAGGAGTGTTCAACAAGGGATTCGACAGCCACGAGATGGTGATAAGGAAGTCCGGATTTGTCGACAAGAGGACTTTTGCGACGATGGCTGACAAGGCCGCCTGCGACATCGACAGGAGGATTGTGAGCATGCTCAAAGACCCGAAAAAAAAGGTCAGCATAGAAATAGACAACTACTGAGTAATGACATTTCAAAAGCTTTATAAGCTTTACCTGATTTCACAAGGGCATGGCGGGTAATTTGGACAATGGACAGAGGGACACGAAACTTCTTGACGACCTCGTCCTGGCAGCTGAGATAAGGGCTTCTGAAATACTAGGAGACAGGGACCTGTTTGACCTGTCTGAATTCTCCTACGACATCCACGTGCTCATGACAGACAGGAGATACATGAAGACAATCAGGGAGCTTGTTTCCGGTTTCATCATAAAGAAAGAGGACCTGCAATCGACCTTCGGGACACCAAAACAGTCTGAGATGGACAGGTTCGTGCAATTCACGACACTCATAGCCCACAGGATGCACATGGGCCAGGCCAGGGACAACAAAAAGCCCTACCTGTTCCATCCCTGCAGGCTCAACCAGATCCTTGCAGAGACCCTCGGCGACAGGAAGATAAGCTACATATCCACAGCCGTCAACAATCTCCATGACATCTACGAGTCACAGGAGATCGATTTTCCCACGAGGCAGCCAGGTTCACGGTTCCTCGGGGAGGGCATGCAGATCCCTCTGGAGATGTACAATTTCGTAAGGAACGACAGGAAGGTAAAGAACAAGCCATATTTCTACAGGGGGATCAACTCCATATTCTGGATCACCGTGGGGTTGACCAAGCCCAGGGACAAGAGCTACATATCGTACCTGTATAACATATTCTATCCGAGGGAAGGGCATGATTCGGACCTTCTCCTCACCCTCAAGGACATGAGGATGGCCACATCCGACGATGACATGGGCTCTTTTGAGGAAAGGATAAGGAGCATCTCGGACAACATGGGAAAGATCTTCATGGTCGACGACAATGAGCAGCTTGTGATGGACTATCTCTCTGAAGTCGAAAGGAAATTCTACTGGACGCATTCCCAGGCTGTGCTAGTGAAGAAGCATACGAGAAGGTCGATAATACCTAAGCTCTGCGACTTCATAAGCAACGAGGAGGATGTCAGGGACCCGATGACCGACGGTGCTTATCAGTACGTGTACGCTTTGAACATCAGGACCTACAGGTATTTCAAGGGTTTTGTCATGGCCCACGCGACCTTCGAGAAATACTCGAAGCAGGCATTCGGGGAGCGGGAGGAGTACGGAAAGATCATCCCCCTCGCAAAGAGGCTGCTTGACACATTGATCGACCACAGCAGCGAGGACCTGACCATAATAAGGCAGTTCCTGAACAGGAAGTTCATCAACAATGTGCACAGCGAGCTCCTTCGATACAGGGATACGCCGCTATACCACAGGCTGACCTCGCCAAGGGAGGACAGTTCGCGCTTTGCCGGGATATTCATAAGATACCTGCGGATGCTCGAGTACGAGAGCGAGAGGCGCCTGGCACAGGGCAATTATGAGCAGATCTATACAGACATGCTGCTGCTCAATTCCAAATTCAGGGATTTCAAGGTCAATTTCCAGGCCTATGACGCGATGCTTGAAGACCCTCAGTACGAACGCAATATGAATACGGACATGATCAGAGGTTTTTCACTGCTGAACATGAAGCACATGACTGAAAAATTCAGAAGCGATGGCTACCAGAAGGTATGAAAACATGGTATTCCAGGTAAAAAGGCACATAGACGTCCTCGAGGAGAGGATCACCAGGGGTCTTGAGAAGAAGAGGAGGAAGACCAACCTGGAGCTCAAGCTAATGGGAGACCCAGCTGTATCAGAGGCCATCAACAACATCCGGAGGTCCTATGAGATTGCTGATTTCATCAAGAACCTGCTCATAGCTGAGGTGCAGTCGCTCATGAACAGCGTCGGCTACCTGCCTGACCCCTTCAGCAAGCCGGAGAGATTTACAGAAGTCAGGGCAGTATGCCCAAACCCCCACGGCAAGAAGATCAGCCAGACAGTCGCAAAAGGCCTGTTCGACTACAGGGTGCCCATAGATAATGTGAGGTGGACCAAGTCGAACCTGATATACATAAAGGAAGACACAATAGACAGACTGGTCATAGACAATGACAGGGTCCTCTGCAACATCTGCCCGAAGAAGAGGAAGATCTCTACAAGGAAGGAAAAGGGAGGCGATTACTTCTTCTTCAGGAAGGATTTCGACCCTGACCTGGCCCTTGTCCAGGTGATGGCCTCGCTAAAAAACGAGCACGGGATGAGCCTGAAGATGATTGAGAGCACCATCAGGAGGTCAAACGAGCTCGGCTTCAATTCACTGATATCCGCTCTTGAGAGGGCCAAGCTTTCCAGGGTCAGCTACTTCGGCTTCCCGCAGAAGACTCATGCAGGGCTCTCGGACGTGATAGAAAGGTTCATCCCGGGATACAACCTGATAATCAGGTGCAGGAGCAAGCTCTCGATCGCTGACAAGTACATCCTCATACACTATCTCGCTAACACCCCTGAATTCAGGGAAAGGTCTTTCGACGACTTCATCGGCCTCAGGCTGATCATGCCCGAGGTCAATGACTGCTACAACGCCTACAGGGAGATAGGGAAATCCGAAGTGTTCTCGAAATTGAGCAGGAAGGACTACCATGACTTCATTGCGAATCCCAAGAAGAACAAGTACCAGTCCATCCATGACACCCTGCTTGTCGATGCAGATATCCTGAACGAGGTCATCGGCAGGCATTACGACATCAAGGATCCCTTCATAAGGGAGTGCGTCTACAACTGCAGGGTGGAGCTACAGATAAGGACCAATGAGATGGACAACAATGCCGAACTCGAGTCGAGGCAGAGGCACGGCATATACAAGAAGAAGCAGATAGCCGACATGAACAAGCTGCTCAAGAAGAGAGGCATGTTTGAGAAGGCGAACCTGATCCGTGCCCTACTGACCCCGGAACGCATCTCATACAACAATGCCTGAGCCCTAGGAAGGGCTTATCCGCCTGCTCTTGGGGTAGAAATTCCTGAGAACCCCTCCCTTCTGCCTTCCGCACCCAAGGTAGTCCCTCCCATGCCTTACTATCACAAGCCCTGCAGTCCCTGAGCCTGTCTCGACATCGCTGCCTGAAAGCCACAGCCTCGCCTGCGGATCATCCAGGTCAAGGACATTCTTGCCTGCAGAAGGCCCAACAAGCTGGGAGCCTTCTATGGACAGCCTGAGCCCGTCCTTCTCGAGAGTGCCGAAATAGAGGCCGAGCGAGTCAACCTTCAGCTTTGACAGGTCGACGCCGAAGCTCTCCTTCCGAGCTACGTACACCCTTCCGCTGCTGCTTGACAGGAACACGAAATCAAGGCTGAGAGAGGCGTCCCACTGCTGCCTCATCTTTTCCAGCAGGGCCTTTGCCTCCCTCCTGCCGAGTATGTCAAGCCTGTCCATGGAATGGGGGGTAAACCGAAAAGTATATAAATCAATATGTTAAAGATGATTTCAAGCGGTGGTTGAATGAGAAAAAGCATCATACTGTTCATATTTTTATTCGGGCTTGTCGCCACAGCTGCTTCTGCAAGCTTTGTCGTCAATGTCAAGCCTGTCAAAGACGAGATACTGCCCGGCGAGAGCGCCATCTTCCTGCTCACGGTCAACAACACGGGCAACTACCAGGAAGACCTCAGGCTCGTGTTCCCTGACAACCCGTCGTGGAGCATAATAACCAAACCCATCTACCACCAGACCTCCTTCACGGTAAACCCGGGCGAGTCGACAGCTACGACAATATACATTCTGCCTGCCGAGAATGTCGACTTCGGGCACAAGTACACCTACAGCTTCCTCGTGCAATCCAAAATCAACAAGGCGAACAAGCAGGTGGACCTGGGGCTATTTTTGAGGAGCCAGCAGAGGCCTGGATACGTCCCTACTGTCGTCATCGCAGTGGACCTCGACTCCGAGATCGACCCGAGGACCCAGAAAGAGATGAAGATAATCCTCACGAACTACAACTCCCTCAACATAAGCAATCTCTTAATCGACGTGAGCTCGATAATCAACCCGGACAACAACAGGGAGATGAACGTGACATTGAACGGCCTGCAGAAGAAGGTCGTGACCGTGCCGATCAGGTACGACCCTCTCCAGCCCCCTACTGTGGACTACATCACTGTGAGGGCGCACATACTGAACCATAACGTGACAATCGACCCTGTAACCAAGACAATAAATGTCCTGGAGTACAGCAACATAGTCAAGAAGGCGATGCCCACATACGCGTTCCTCAAGTCGTCCTCTGACATATCCTTCTTCAACGACGGCAATGTGGAGAAGTCGGTGAACTACACCCTGCCGACGTCGATATTCAAGCAGATATTCACGAGCGAGGACCCGAATGGCAACGTCGTCACCAAAGACGGCCTCAGGAGCATAGTCTGGACATTTTCGCTCGCGCCCCAGGAGACAAAAGACATCAAGGTCACGATAAACTACAGGCCGCTCTTCATAATCGTGATTCTTGTGCTTGCAGCTGTAATCCTGTACTTCGTCTTCAGGAGCGCAGTCATCGTGAAGAAGCAGGCAGTCCTTCTCTCAGGGGACAGCGAGGACTCGTCGAATGTCAAGGTCCAGCTCTACGTGAGGAACAGGACAGGAAGGCTCATCGAGAACATCAAGGTCATGGACAAGGTGCCTGCAATAGCAGAGATAAACAAGGATTTCCCAGTGGGCACGATGCATCCGAGCAAGGTCATAAGGCACGAGAAGAAGGGGACGATTGTCAAGTGGGACATACCGACCCTCGAGACCTATGAGGAGAGGATAATAACCTACAACATCAGGTCCAAGCTCAAGATAATCGGCGGCGTGCGCCTGCCCTCAGCAATGATAAAGTACAAGAACAGGATAGGCAGGTTCACGAAGGTCTTCTCCAACAAGACGTCGGCGAACTGACAATTTTTCCTCCACCTTTAGCGTGTCAATCATCTTCAGGGTCAAAGATGCGAACGGAGCGTATCCAAGGACGTCAAGGACCCATAAGGAACAGATTTTCTTCAGAACTTCTTGAAAAAATCTGCGCAGTGAGCAGACCGAGATGATTGACGCACAAGAAGCAATGACAAAGGGCAATCAAAAACTTTTTATATGGAGCATTTTTCTGATTGGCTATCCCCGCCTAGCTCAATTGGTAGAGCGTTCGGCTGTAGATATTGCAGGACAAGCCCTGTGCGGGCCGTGGATGATACGCAATCAGCTGTCACCGAAAGGTTGCTGGTTCAAGTCCGGCGGCGGGGATATTTTCTGATTAGTACAACTGATAGTGATTAAGTACGATTGATAGAAATCCCATGATATTCAGAGCGGGTTCTTCCATTCAAGCCCGAAATCCCTGTCGTATTTCAATGTCATGTAGGTCCCTGAGAGGTAGTTGTAGCTGAGTATGAGATACCCATCATCAGGGGTCTTTGACACGGCCTTTATGAGCTCCTCGCTCCCGATTATGTTTTTGCCCCACTCCAGGTTGCCAGCGCTGTCGGTCTTCATGGCATAGGGCACGTCGCCGTCCTGAAAGACGCTGCTCATCCCTATGACCAGGTATCCTCCGTCGTAAGTCTCATAGACATACGAACCATATTCATCAGAGACATAAGGCGGATCCACGTCCTCTGTGGCCCTGTGATAGGTCTTCTCGAACATGACCTTGCCTGAGCTGTCGGTCTTTAGAAGAAGGATGTCATTGTGGGTATCAGCCGAATAAGCCATGCCTGTTTGCACTGCGCCGCCGTCAGACGTCGCAGCTGTCGACCTGATGTCCTGGCCAACCATTGCCGGATTGCCCGTCGTGTCAGCCAGGGAGTACATGCCGTAGGCTGACAGGATCACTAGCATTGACAATACCAAGTATGCGTATTTTCTCATATTTACTCCCCCAATATCATATATGGTGTATGTACAGGTATATAAATGTTTTTTTTAATACCACCAACAGGTGTTGAAAACGAGCAATTTATTTAAGCAGGCAAAATATTTAAACTGCCGGGGTTTTTCTTCAGCCCATGGCAGAAATCAGCCCAGAGGTGGCAGCCCAGCTCCAGGAGCAGAAGAAGAACTGCATATTCTGCAAGATCATAAGCGGCGAGATGCAGGGCAAGAAGGTCTATGACGATTCCCTGATGCAGGGGATTCTTGACATAAACCCGTGGACAAAGGGGCATGTGCTCATGATGCCAAAGGAGCATTATCCTATCATGCAGTTCCTTCCTGACAGCACATTCAGGCACATCTTCTCGAGGATGCCCGGTCTCATAAGGGCCCTGAGGGACGCGATGCTCATGACAGGAGCAAACATTCTCATAGCAAACGGCGCTGTCGCAGGCCAGCAGTCCCCCCATTTCATAATCCACCTCCTGCCCAGGGAGGCGGGCGACGGGCTTGACAGGTTCGCATTCGACACGAAGAAGACAACAGATGGCGAGAGGGCAGAGAGCACGAGGAAGATGCTTGCAAACAACATGCCTGTTCTCATGGACAGGTTCTTTGGTGAGAACCCTGCAGAGTGGCATACAGGGCAGGGAAAGGCTCCGGAGTTCCTTGATAATTCCCAGGGCACAGTCATTTACCAAGATGAGAAAGCCCTCGTCATGCTGCCTGAAAACAGCACATGCAACGGCCACATGCAGATATTCTCGACAGAAGAAGGGAAGGATTTCGGGCTCCTTGGCCCTGAATCGTCAGAGCACCTTTTCAGGACTGCATCGATAGCGGCGACAGCAGTGTTCGAGGGCCTGGGAGCGCAGGGCTCGAACATAATACTCAAGACAGGGACGAGCAACGACAACCCGGATGGATGGCTCTCCATCCACGTCCTTCCAAGGAGCCAGGGCGACGGCATCGACGTGGTATGCCAGCCGATGAAGAACAAGCCAAACCTCGACGACATGCAGAGAAAGGTCAAGGACAGGTTCTTCGAGGTGGAATACGAGGAGAAGAAAGAGGAGAGGGAGGTCATCGACCTTGATAAGGTAAGGCCCGAAGTGATACAGCGGCGTGAAGAAGAGAGGACGTCTGCCCCGACCGACGAAGTATCAGAAGCAATCGATAGGGTCAGGAAGGGCTAGAGGCTGTAGGACTTGATGAACACCTGGTGAATCGTGTACATATTGTGCCTGATAGACATCCAGTACAGCCTGTCAAAGGATTTCCTGTTTTTCATGAGCCTTGACTCTATCTTCCCTGCAATATCCGTCACGACCTCCCGTGTCAACTCTTTTCTCAAGGTCTTGGCAGGGGTCCCGGGAGTGAACCTGTGATAGAACCTGTCAATCAGGCTCCTGTCATCCAGGTCGTCGTAGAACCCGAGCGCATTGTTGAAATTCTCCCGGGCATTGAGTTCCCCGGCATACTCCAGCCTGTCATTTATGTTCTCAATGCAGGCATTCGCAAGCCTGAGAGGGAGAAGATGCTCCTGACTCCTGAAGCAGCAGAACTGCTCCCTTATGTTGTCTGCTGCATCCTGCATCCTGCGGATGTGGCTGTCCATGAAACTGATGTTGCTCATCATCTTATGCCTCATATCAGAACGGAGATCCCAGTAGCCTTCAAGGATCTCATGGAATTGCGCAACATACCCGAAGCTCACTGCATTCTCCACAAGGTCCAGGAGGTTCTTGTTCGGGTTCTTGTTGAAGATGTCCTTCTTAATGAATATCGGCGTGTACATGCCGAAAAAGGATTAGACTCCCCTTATTTAAGGCTTTCCATTCTGCCTCACTTGATAGTAGTTAAAATCACTTATAAAAATCAAAAAGCATTTATATTGAATGCAGTAAATGGGCCCCATGGGTAGCTTCTGGAAAGCGGTCAACGAGGTCATCGAGAAGTCCGACATAGTCCTTGAGATACTTGACGCAAGGTTTGTCGACGAGACGAGGAACGCCGAGATAGAGAAGAAGGTCCTTTGTAGGGGGAAAAAGATAATCTATGTCATCAACAAGTGCGACCTGGTGCCTAAAGAGCAGTCAGAGAAGAAGAAAAAGGAGCTGAAGCCGTCTGTATTCATATCTGCAAAGGACCATCTCGGCACGACAATGCTGAGAAAACTTATTCTTGAGACCGCGAAAAAAGAGAGCGTGGTAGTGGGAGTTGTCGGATACCCGAACACCGGCAAGAGCTCTGTCATAAACGCCCTTGCAGGACGGGAAAAGGCCAAGACCTCGTCAGTGAGCGGATACACAAGAGGCATCCAGGCTGTGAGAGCTGACAAAAGGCTAAGCCTGCTCGACACACCGGGGGTAATACCCTTCATGGAAGAGGATGAGTTCCTCCATGCTGTCATCGGCGCAAAGGACTCCTCAAAGGTCAGGGAGCCCGACTACATAGTCATGAGGCTGATGGAGAACGCCCATGGCACTGTCGAGAAGCACTACGGAGTGCAGGAAGCAGAGGATCCTGAACAGGGGCTGGAAAAGATAGCCATCAGGCTGAACATGCTGATGAAAGGAGGAGTCCCGGATGTAGAGAAAGCCTCAAGAAAGATTCTGTCCGACTGGCAGAAGGGAGATATCAATCTTTCGAGATGATCCACTTGCCCCTGACGCCTGTCGCGTAGGTCATCTGCCTGACTCCTGCCTCAGGCAGCTTGTTCTCTTTTGCATATGCCTTGGCAGCCTGCTCGGAGCGGAATGTCTTCTGCCTTGTCCTTCTCATCCTGTTCGTCTCGGGCTTGTACCTTTTTGAAAAGAATCTGCTTCCCATGGTCTTTCTGTGATTTCACGCCTAGTATTTAAACTTTACTGTCTAAAAAACATTAAATATATAAATAACAAGTTCAATCTTATTAAAAAAACTTACACGGAGGGGATTACATGGCTGAAAAAGTTGCAAAGGCTGGAGTAAGGAGAGAGGACGGATATCTCTACTTTGTTGACAAGAGCGGAAACATCTCAAGGGCAAAGATGTCCCGTGGCCGCAAGAAAGGCAAGGCAAAGCAGGAGACCGTTGCCAAGACAGGTGTCAGGAAAGAGAAGGGATACTTATATTTCGTCGACAAGCAGGGAGACGTATCAAGGGCCAAGATGGTCCGGAGATAGATCCCTTATTTTTTTTATTTTTCTGGAAAACTTTATAAAACAATTGATAGATTCTCTGGGCAATGGCATCCGAACTAGGCATAACTGCAAAAAAGCAGGACGACATGGCTGGCTGGTACAGCCAGGTCATAGTGAAATCAGAGATAGCTGACTTCGCTCCTGTGAGGGGCTGCATGATTATCAGGCCCTACGGCTATTCCATATGGCAGAACATAGTCGATTTTCTTGACGCGAACATAAAGAAGAGAGGCGTGCAGAACGCCTATTTCCCGTCATTCATCCCGGAAAGCTTCTTTCAGAAGGAGGCGGAGCATGCAGAGGGATTCGCGCCCGAGGTCGCCTGGGTGCAGAACAAGGACGAGGAGTCAGGCGAGAGGCTCGCGCTCCGCCCGACTTCAGAGACCATAATGTACGATTCCTACGCGAAATGGATACGCTCCTGGAGGGACCTGCCCCTGAGGATCAACCAGTGGTGCAACATCATAAGATGGGAGGTCAAGGACGTCAAGATGTTCATTAGGTCCAGGGAATTCCTCTGGCAGGAGGGCCACTGCGTATACAGGACAGAGAGCGAGTGCCATGAGGAGACCCTGATGTTTCTCGAGGAGTATAGGAAGGTTCTCGAGGACCTTCTTGCAATCCCCGTCATAATGGGGAGGAAGACAGAGAAGGAGAAGTTCGCAGGCGCCCTTCGGACCTACACTATCGAGGCCTTCATGCCTGACGGCAAGGCCCTGCAGATGGGCACGAGCCATGACCTCGGCCAGGGATTCGCAAAGGCTTTCGGTATAAAATATGTCGGCGAGGACGAGAAGGAGCACATGCCGTGGCAGAACTCATGGGGGCTCTCCACGAGGACCATCGGCGCGGCCGTCATGATGCATTCCGACGACAAAGGGCTAATACTCCCGCCCAAGGCAGCCCCAATAAAAGTTGTCGTCGTGCCTATAATATTCAAGGGATCCAGGGACGAGATACTCAAGAGAGCAGGGGAGATAGCAAAGAGCCTTGGAGCGAAGCTCGACGACAGGGAAGAGTACTCTTCTGGGTGGAAATTCAACGAGTACGAGATGAAGGGGGTGCCTGTGAGGGTGGAGCTCGGACCCAGGGATCTTGAGAAGGGACAGGCGATGCTTGTAAGGAGGGACACAGGGAAGAAGCAGGCCGTGCCTTTCGATGAGCTCAAAAAAACCGTAAAGGAAACTCTCGACGACATCCAGAAATCTCTTTTCGACAAGGCAAAAAAACATCTCACATCAAGCATCGTAAAGACAGAGGTCTGGAGTGAATTCCTGGAACTGATCAAGAAAAAGAAGCTGGTGAACACCTATTTCTGCGGAAATGAAGACTGCGAGGACATGATAAAGGATGAGACGGGGGGCGCGACATCGAGGTGCACTCCGCTTGACGCAAGAGAGCCGGAAGGGAAGAGGTGCGTGCGCTGCGGCAAAGAGGCCAAGGTAGAGATATACTTCTCAAAGAACTACTGATCACAGACCCTTCCTGCGGAACATCTTCTCAAGCTCATCATTGTCTAGCCTGATCATGGTCGGCCTGCCATGGGGGCATGTCTGCGGGCTCTCTGCCGAGAACAGCTCCTCGACCACACTCACAAGCTCAGGAATCTCAAGGGGGGCGTTGGCCTTGACCGAGGCCCTGCAGGCTTTCCTTATTATCCTCTCCTCCTTTGCCTCGTCGAGCTTATTTGACCTCCCTGTCTTGAGCTCGTCAATTATCGAAAGGAAAACATCCCTGCCCTGCAGCCTGTCGAATATCATGGGAACAGAGCGCATGAGAAACGAACCCCTTCCGAACTCCTCCACCTCGAATCCGAAGCCCGATATCTTCTCGAGGTTCTCTCTCACGAGGAGCTTCTCTGCCGGCGTGACCTCGATAATCATCGGCTCAATTAGCTTCTGTTGCACCACTGCCATGTCCCTGAACTGCCTCATGTACCTCTCGTAGAGCACCCTCTCCTGGGCAGCGTGCTGGTCGACTATGAGCATGCCATCGCTGTCAGAAACGATTATGAAC
>CAYXZQ010000010.1:29759-42004 GCA_964469935.1 uncultured Methanosarcinales archaeon | reverse complement strand
TATATTCTCCGACCCTACAACGTGGGGTCGGATTGCGTCCGCAAAGTTTTTCCGTCCTTCGAGGGCTACAGCGGTAATGAGCTTCAATAATTTGTCGCTTTTTTCTCTTTCTGTTGATTGCCATTTTTAGACGGAAAAATTGAATATAACATCCATTAAACGAAGAATTAAATCATTTCCAGATGATTTGTCCAGTGGGTTTGATGGATGTTATGAGAGTGGGATGAGGGGGTTTCGGAAATCTTCCGTGTGAGAATGGCACTGGACATTTTGGTGTGAGGCTTATATCTGATGATGGTTTAGCTTCATTTATGATTGATCTTGAAGGTGATGGATGTGGCTGTACCGGTACAGAAGTCGATGCTTGAGGGTTTTCGGGAGAGGTTTCGGGATTTTGCAGTCGAGCTAGAGTTGAGGGGCTATAGCAATAAAACGATTGACATATATCTGTATTACAACGGTAAGTTCCTGGATTATGTCGGCAAGAGCCCGAGGGAGGTGCGCACTGTCGACATAAGAGGGTATCTGCATGGGATGGTCCTTGCAGGAAAGAAGCCTCGGACCGTGAACATGGCGCAGAGTTCCCTGAAGGCGTATTACGGGGGATTTCTGAGAAGGAGGCTTTTCACCTTCATAAGGAGGCAGAAGACGCCCAGGGACCTTCCGAGAGTGTTCTCGCCTGCTGATATCAGGGAGTTGATCGATTGCACCGGGAACCCGAAGCACAGGCTGTTGATTGAGTTGTTGTATTCGTCGGGACTCAGGGCTGGCGAGTGTGTGAGGCTCAGGGTAATCGATATTGATACTGATGGGAAGATGCTGTTTGTGGAAAATGGCAAGGGGAAGAAGGACAGGCATGTAATAACCTCTGCCAGGTTTATTGAGGATCTTAGGCAATACATTGCAGGCAGGAAGAGGGATTCAGCATATGTATTTGACAGCCCGAGAGGCGGGCACATCACTGTCAGGGCTGCTGAGGAGATTGTACGCGCTTCTGCGATGAGGGTAGGGATTAGCAAGAGGGCTTATCCACATCTCTTCAGGGCGAGCTTCGCGACGCACCTGATAGAGGATGATGTCTCGATATACAAGGTCCAGAAGCTTCTGGGCCATTCGGATGTCAGGACCACAGAAGGGTATATCGGCTCGACCACTGTGGACATAAGGGATGTCAGGAGCCCGATGGATTCGATAGCTTAAGATGGATTTTGATGGAAAAATATAAAAATCAGGGGATTATCTATTGCCTTATGACAGGTGATACTGTGACGATTCCCAGGGAAGAATATGAGAGGCTAAAGGCTCTTGAAAAGGTCGAATGGGATGTAGTTGGGGAGTTCAAGGAAGCCCTCAAAGACCTGAAGGAAGGGAAATTCACTGAATGCTGATCATTTCTTGAGTTTTGAATACAGTTCATATGCATGCAATTTGAATTCAGGGAGGAATAATTTTATCTCGTCAATGGTCTCCTGCTGGTATTTCTTGTTGCTCACGCTTATAAGGAGGATTATCTTTATGTCTTCATATATCAGGAAATATACCCTGTTTCCCTTTAGCTTTTTTTCCCTGAAGAAATCATAGCTCAGCCTTTTGCCGGAAATCTTTCCGTCTTTTAGCTCATTGATGAAGTTGTCGAGTTCCTTAATCTCTCTGGAATTGAGTAATTTGTCCGATTTCTTCTGAAATTTTGGAGCTTTGAAGACTCTATACATACTACAATTGAAGAAGTCTTCGTTATATAAGTTTTTCTGAAAGTCGTCTCATTCCCTGACCTGTTTCTTCCGCAGAAGCTTGTGGTAAGAAATCGCGAACCGATGCGCCTCGTCCCTTATCTCCTGCACGAACCTGAGCGCCTTCTCTTTCCTGTCGAGGCGGAGCGGGAACTTCGAGCCCGGGAAGTATATCTCCTCGAGCTTCTTGGCGATCGAAATCATGGGGACCTTCACCCGGAGCTTCTCGAGCTCGTTCATTGCAGAAGAGAGCTGCCCCTTCCCCCCGTCGATTATGACCAGGTCCGGCATGTCAGCGTTCTCCGTCTTGAGCCTTGCATACCTGCGCCTGACGACCTCGGCGATCGCTGTGAAGTCGTCGATTCCTTCCACTGTCCGTATCCTGAACCTCCTGTAGTTGGACTTGTCAGGCTTTGCGTTCCTGAACTGCACCATGGAGCCGACAGTGGAGGTCCCTCCTGTATGAGATATGTCGAAGCATTCGATGACAAAGGGGGTGTCCTGGAGCCTGAGCTTTGTCCTGAGCGCCTCTAGCTTCTCTGTCTGGCCGAAGTATGTGATTTCGATATTCTTCTTCACGAGCTCGAGCAGCTGCTTCTTCTCCCCTTTCTGCGGGACAATGACCCTCACCTTCGACTTCCTGATGGTCTCGAGATAGCCCTTTATCGCATCCCCTGTCTTCTTCGGGACTATAATCTCCTTCGGAACCCTGTTCTCGGAATAGTACCTTGTCATGAACTCCTCGAGGAACCCCTCGTCGTGCTCGAATATGAACTCCTGCCTGTTGATGAGCGTCCCCTTGTAGATGTTGAACAGGTTGACATAGGCTTTCCCGCCTCTCACCATGTAGTTGATTATGTCCTCGTCGTATGTCTTCTGCCTCTCGACATTCTGCTGCTCAGTGAGATGTTTCAGGGCATTTATCTGGTCGCGGAATAGAAGGGCTTTCTCATACCTCTGGCCTGCGGAAGCAGCCCGCATGTCCGACTCGAGCTCTTTTATTAGCTCCTCAGCCCTGCCGCTGAGGAACTTGCCTGCCTTCCTTATCTGCCTTGCGTACTCTTCCAGGGTCGCATGGCCTGCGCAGGGCGCTGTGCAGAGGTTGATATGATAACGCAGGCAGGGCCTCTTGGGCATCCTCCTGCAGGTCCTTATCTGGAATAGCCTCTGGGCGATCCTCAGCACGTGGTCCCTCTCTGCAGCAGATGTGAACGGCCCGAAATACTTCCCGCCTGCCGTCCTCTTCCTTGCGAGCAGGAGCCTCGGGAAATCCTCGTCAGTCAGCTCTATATAGGCGTATCTCTTGGCGTCCTTGAGAAGTATGTTGTACTTGGGCTGGTTCTTCTTTATCAGGTTGTTCTCGAGTATGAGCGCCTCGACCTCGTTGTCCGTGACGATGAAATCGACTGAATCTATGTGGCTTATGAGCGCCTCTGTCTTTGCGTCATGCTCCTTCTTCTGGAAATAGGAGGACACCCTCTTCCTTATGTCCTTTGCCTTGCCGATGTAGATTATCCTTCTGCTCCTGTCCCTGAAGATATAGCATCCGGGGTTTTTCGGCAGGGAATCGGTCTTCATTTTCACTTGTCGAGGTGATTCTCCCGGAACCTTACGCCTTTCTCTATGAAAGACAGAAATATCTCTGCGTCATGCTCTGTCATTGCGAAGAATGTCGCGAACTCCTCTGCTGTTATCTCGCTCTTCTTGAGGAGGAAGCCTGCGATCTCCTCGGCTTTTTCAGCCAGGCCGTACTCTTCGACGACCCTGTCGAACTCGGACTTGTGTTTTTCGATGTCCATCAGGCATAGAATGTTCTCATGATATAAATAACTAATCTATAATACCTGTTCCGCCTGTTTAGTATCTTCCTCAAGCCTCGTGAGATCCGAAAGCCTTGAATTGTAGTCCGTATTTCGCGATAGCCTTCTGAAGAATCTTTCCGGGTTCCTTCCGATCCTCCGCGAGCGCTTAAGGTTAATCTCAATGCATTCATGGTAAAGGTCCCTGTCGATCCCCCTGTGCTCCCTGAAATGGTGGCGCATGTATTCTCTCATCCCACCAAGCTGATTGTCCATCCTTCCGATCATCTCATCATGGAATTCTTCGTGCTTCGCTATCAGCTCGATAGGGCTTTCGTAATCCAGTATCCCTGCCTCGACGAACTCAAGGAACAGGTACGGCAGCTTGTAGACGTAGTTGGGGTCAGACATCTGGCCCAGGAGGTCAGCTGTGCCGACTATCTTCGAGACCACCTCTTCCTCGTATGTCGAGAAGCCTATCCTGGTCATGTCCTGGCTCAGGCCTGTGCATAAGATGTTGTTTTTCCTGAAGACGAGCTCCTCTCTGGTTATGTTCAGCTCTTCAAGCACGTCGTCCCTCGGGATTGCGTCCTGCCCGGTGAAGTAATGGAGCATGAACTTTTTGCTCCTCTCCTCATGCCCGTTCGTGTAGAATGCTCCTGTTGAACCGTGTGGATATGGTCTGTCCTCCTCAACCTTCAGCTGTAGCCCTGCCTCATGGATTAATGAGCTCTCAAGCCCCTGGAGCGCGCCCTGGGATGATATCCTCTTCTTTGGTTCATCCCCGTGCACCACCTGGTAGCCGTGCAAAAGCCTTGCAGTCGCAAGGAATATCATCATCGTATGCTCGAGGTCATGGTAGGCATTGTTGCATTTCTGGTATCCCGGCCACATGCCGTTATAGAGGTTTATTGTGTTTGCGTAGGTCTTGTCCAGCTTTGCGAAATCGAACCCCGGAAAGACAGTTCCGGTCTTCTCGTCTCCTATTATCCTGTGCACCTCGCCCCGGAGCGCAAGCTCGTCCATGACATTGACAATTTTGGACAAGTCGTTTTTCATGTATAGGAATTGCTTTTTGGTCAGGAGCTTTTTCCTGCCCTTGTGCTTTTTTCTTGTCATGGCTGTTGAGGTGCCGAACAATGATATAAATAATTTACTATTATTGAGTGATTAAGAAATCTGCAGTCTTATCATGCCTTGAGCATCTTTTTCAAAAATTCCCCTGTATGGCTCTTGCTGTTCTTCGCTATCTGCTCAGGAGTGCCTGTGGCGACTATCTGCCCGCCGTCATCTCCGCCTTCAGGCCCGAGGTCGATTATGTGGTCCGCTGACTTTATCACGTCGAGGTTGTGCTCGATGACAACGACGCTGTTGCCCTTGTCCACGAGGTCGTTGAGCACTTTTATGAGCTTCTTTATGTCGTGGAAATGCAGCCCTGTCGTGGGCTCGTCAAGAAGGTAGAGGGTCCTGCCGGTCCCTTTCTTCGAGAGCTCCCTCGTGAGCTTTATCCTCTGCGCCTCGCCCCCGGAAAGCGTGACAGACGACTGGCCGAGCTTGATGTATCCGAGCCCGACCCTCATGAGAGTGTCGATCTTTGCCTTTACAGACGGGATGTTCTTGAAAAGTTCCAGGGCCTCGTCCACGCTCATGTCAAGCACGTCGCTTATGCTCTTTCCCTTGTACCTGACCTCGAGGGTCTCGCGGTTGTATCTCTTCCCCTTGCATTCCTCGCACTGCACGTAGACGTCGGGCAAAAAGTTCATCTCTATCTTTATGAGCCCGTCGCCCTGGCATGCCTCGCACCTGCCTCCCTTGACATTGAAAGAGAACCTGCCCGGCTTGTAGCCCCTGAGCTTCGCCTCCTTGGTCCCTGCAAAGAGCTTGCGTATCTCGTCGAAGACCTTGGTGTACGTGGCCGGATTCGAGCGCGGGGTCTTGCCTATGGGCGACTGGTCTATGACAATGACCTTGTCTATGGGAGAGTCAAATTCGATGCCCTCGTGCTTTCCCGGGTTGAGCCTTGACTTGTGCAGCCTTCTCATGAGCGCCTTGTAAAGAATCTCGTATATCAGGGTCGATTTCCCGCCGCCTGACACGCCAGTGACGAGGGTCAGCACGCCTATGGGTATCTTCACATTTATGTTCTTGAGATTGTGGTGCTTCGCCCCGAGGATCGTGAGATACTTGTTCGATTTCCTGCGCTTCTTCGGCGTCTCTATCTTTCGCTTGCCTGAGAGATACTGGCCTGTGAGGGATTTCGGGTTCCTCTCTATCTGCTTGGGTGTCCCCACAGCGACGACCTTGCCGCCGTGGATGCCTGCGCCCGGCCCGAGGTCCACTATGTAGTCTGCGCTCCTTATGGTCTCCTCGTCATGCTCTACTACTACCAGGGTGTTTCCGAGGTCCCGGAGCCTCTGCAGGGTCTGTATGAGCCTGAAATTGTTCTTCTGGTGAAGGCCTATGGACGGCTCGTCTAATATGTATAGCACCCCTACGAGGTTTGAGCCTATCTGGGTTGCGAGGCGTATCCTCTGCGCCTCTCCTCCTGAGAGCGTGCCTGCGTTTCTTGAGAGGGTCAGGTAATTGAGCCCGACCTTGTCGAGGAAATCGAGCCTGCTCCGAATCTCCTTGAGTATCTGGCGGGCGATCTCTGCCTTCTTCTCCGACAGCTTCAGGTCATGGAAGAAGCTTATGCTGTCCTTGACAGGCATGTCAGTTATGTCTATTATGGACCTCTTGTCCACTTTCACTGCAAGTGCCTTTCTGTTCAGCCTCTGCCCTCCGCAGTCAGGGCATGGGGTGAATCTCATGAACTTCTCAAGCTCCCTTCTCCTGTAGTCTGACTTGGTCTGCTGGTAGAGCCTCTCTGACTGGGGAATGAGCCCTTCCCAGTCCCCTGTATGGGACCATTCCGAGTCCCCGTTCTTCATCCTGAATTTGAACCTGATGTCTTCATCAGAGCCGTACATCAGGATCTTGTATTGCTTCTTCGTGAGAAATGATATGGGGGTGAACACGTCGAATCCGTAGTGCTTGGCGACAGCGCCGAGATACTGCCCCCGCCATCCGTCGATTGCGTTCCTGTAGAGCATCACAGCCCCGTCTGCTATGCAGAGCGACTTGTCAGGTATTATGAGGTCCGGGTCGAAATCCATCTTCACCCCGAGGCCCGAGCATGTCTCGCATGCGCCGAACGGGCTGTTGAACGAGAACATCCTCGGCTGGAGCTCCTCGAACGCCATGCCGCATTTCGGGCATGCCAGCCTTGCCGAATATAACTTCTTGTCTGCATATAGCAGCCCCTTTCCCTTTATGAGCGCGTTCTCCACAGCCTCTGTGAGCCTCGACCTGTCCTTTGCATCCATCCTGTCTATGACCACGTCGATGTCATGCATCTTGTATCTCTCGAGCTTCACCTTCTCGTCGGTCCTGTAGACCTTGCCGTTCACCCTCACCCTCACGTAACCCTCCTTGTTGAGGTCTGAAATCAGCTTCTCGTAGGTCCCTTTCTTCTTCCTGACGACAGGGGCGAGGATCGTTATCATGCCCTTGTGTTCGGCAGCGATGCTCTCTGATATCTTCTCAGGAGACTGGGACTCTATGGGGATATCATGGTCAGGGCAGTACGGCGTGCCGACACGCGCGAAGAACAGGCGGAGGTAGTCGTATATCTCTGTGACAGTGCCCACTGTCGACCTCGGGTTCTTCGACGTGGTCTTCTGGTCGATGGATATCGCAGGCGAGAGCCCCTCGATGGAGTCCACGTCAGGCTTGCTCATCAGCCCCAAAAACTGCCTTGCATAAGCAGAGAGAGACTCGACATACCTTCTCTGTCCCTCTGCGTATATGGTGTCGAAGGCGAGCGTGCTCTTGCCTGAGCCCGAGAGGCCTGTGAGCACTATGAACTTGTCCCTCGGCAGGGCCAGGTCTATGTCCCTGAGGTTGTGCTGCCTCGCTCCCTTTATTGTTATCTTGTCGCTCATCGGACTCTTTCGGAATAAATGTTGGTTTAAATGTATTTGGTTTAAGGATTAATCTCCGGATTGGACGGAAAACATCCGGAAGATTCACGGCAATTGCTTTTTAAAGCCTGCGGCAGGATGTCCAGTGGAGGCCAATCCAAACCTTAATATATCAACCTGGTTTACCAAAAAGGCATGAAGCCGTGGATACACAAGTACCTGCCGAAAACCCCTTCAGAGATTGTGGGCCAGGATGATGGGATAAAGCAGCTCAGGAAGTTCATCCTCGACTACAGGAGCCAGAAGAAGAAGGCCCTCATCCTCTACGGCCCGCCGGGCACAGGCAAGACATCTAGCGTCTATGCAGTCGCAGACGAGCTTGGGCTCGAGGTCATGGAGGTGAACGCATCCGACACCCGGAACAAGGCAGGCGTCCAGGGGATAATCGGGACAGCATCCACGCAGAGGAGCCTGTTCGCAAAGGGAAAAGTGATCCTGGTCGATGAGATAGACGGCCTCTCAGGCACAGGAGACAGGGGCGGGCTCCAGGCGCTCATAAGCGCAGTCGCAAAGACATCCTATCCCATGGTGCTGACTTCCCAGGACCCCTATGACAGGAAATTCTCAAAGCTCCGCTCGAAGTGCAGCATGGCTATGTTCGACAGGCTCTCCTACACAGACATCTTCGAGAGGCTCGCGCAGATATGCAGGAAGGAGAAGATCGAGTTCGACGGGATGGCGCTCAAGTCCCTTGCAAGGCGCTCGGGGGGCGACATGAGGGCGGCGATAAACGACCTCCAGACCCTGGGGGGCAGGGGCTCTTTTGACAAGGCAGACCTCGAGGAGCTCTTCGAGAGGGAGCAGGCAGGGACCATCAAGGATGCGCTCCTCAAGATATTCAAGACCACTGACCCGCAGGTAGCCTTGTCCTCGCTCGACAATGTCAACCTTGACTACAGCCAGGTCATGCTCTGGCTTGACGAGAACCTGCCCAAAGAATACACAAAGCCCGCTGACCTGATGCGCGCATTCGACAAGCTCTCGAAGGCAGATGTCTACGGCAGGAGGATAAGGCGCTGGCAGCACTGGAGATTCCTCGTCTACATATTCGCCCTGCAGACAGCGGGCGTGGCAGTGTCAAAGGATGAGAAGTACAGGGGCGCTCTCGACCTCAAAGAGACCAGGCGCCTGCTCAAGATATGGATGGCGAACCAGAAGTATGCGAAAAGAAAAGCCATTGCAGAGAAGCTCGCTGAGAGGACGCACACGTCATGGAGGGTTGCACAGAAGGAGATGCCCTATCTTCAGCATATCTACAGGAACAACGGCATCATGGCTGAGGGGATAACTATTTATCTCGAGCTCAATGATGACGAGGCAGGCTGGCTGAGGAAGTAAGTTTTATATAATATCTGTCGGATTAAGGGAAGATAAGATATTTCGAGGTGTTATTATGGGATTCGGTCATGATGATCTTAAGGACATGGAAGGCGACTACAAGGATAATAAGAAAGAGGCAGTGCTGAGGGAGCTCCAGGACAGGGAGAGCCATGTGCAGAGGCTCTACAAGGCCATGGAGGAGATCAAGCAGGAGCTTGACTTCGTGCACCAGGCAATACAGAAGATGGACTCTTATATGAGGAGCAGGGTAATGTCAAAGGATGAGAAGATCCCGGACAACGACCCCTTCGTCGCCGAGATACACGAGCTCAAGGGCAAGCTTGGCGAGCTGTCGGCAAACATCAAGCAGATGAAGCTCCACACCAAGCTCATGAAATAGGCTGCATTTGTCGTTTTTTTCTTCTGTTTTCTTCTCGTATCTCCTGTTTTTTATGAGCAACCTTTAAATATATCCACCCAAACACCCTTCTGCACAATGGGAATGACAATAGACGAGATGGCAACTTTTTGCAAGAGGAAGGGATTTGTTTATCCTAATTCTGAGATATACGGCGGGATGGCTGGTTTCTTTGATTTCGGGCCGTTCGGCGCAGACCTCAACAACAACATCAAGCAGGAATGGTGGAAGAAGTTCGTCCAGCAGAGGGACGATGTAATCGGTATCGACGGCTCGATAATCACCCACCCGACCGTCTGGAAGGCATCAGGCCACGTGGACAGCTTCCAGGACCTCATGCTCACGTGCACGAAATGCAAGCACAAGGAGCGTGCTGACCTTTTCCTCGAGGAGAAGCTGAAGATCGCAGCTGACGGGATCAAGGCCCCCGAGGTCAATGAGCTTGTGGAGAAGAACAAGCTCGTCTGCCCTGAGTGCGGCGGCGAGTTCCAGAAGGCTAACGATTTCAACCTCATGTTCAAGACCCAGGTCGGACCTGCAGAGACGAGCGAGTCCATAGCCTATCTCAGGCCGGAGACTGCACAATTGATGTTTGCCGACTTCCGCCTTGCAGTCGACAATGCCAGGGTCAAGCTGCCTTTCGGCCTTGCGCAGGTGGGAAAAGCGTTCCGTAACGAGATATCTCCGAGGAACTTCCTCTTCAGGTGCAGGGAGTTCGAGCAGATGGAGATAGAGTACTTCATCCACCCGGATGACCTGAACAACTGCCCTTATGTCAAGGAAATCCTGAGCCACAAGTTCAATGTGATGAGCGCAGAGATGCAGGGCAAGGATGCAAAGGAAGCAGTTGTGATGACTGCAAAGGAGGCCCTTGAAAAAGGTGTGATAATGACCCAGTGGCATGCCTACTGGCTGGCATCTGCAGAGAAATACTATACTGACCTCGGGGCGAAGAAGGAGAATTTCAGGATCCGCCAGCACGTGGCCACAGAGAAGAGCCACTATGCACTGGATACATGGGACCTCGAGTACAATTTCCCGTTCGGCTGGAAAGAGCTCATCGGCATCGCGAACAGGACGGACTTCGACCTGACCCAGCACATAAAATATTCCAAGAAGGACCTCTCGCTCTTCGACGAGAAGACGCAAAAGAAGGTCGTCCCGCACGTGGTCGCAGAGCCGTCTTTCGGAGTAGGAAGGTCTTTCCTCGTCTTCATGTTCGACGCGTATGACGACGACAAGAAGAGGGGCAACATCGTGCTCCACCTCCACCCGAAGCTCGCCCCTGTGAAGGTCGGCGTGTTCCCTCTGCACAACAAGCTCAATGACGAGGCGAAGAAGGTCCATGACGAGCTCAAGATGCACATGACGAGCATGTTCGACAGGTCAGGGAGCATCGGAAGAAGGTACGCCCGTGCTGACGAGACAGGGATCCCGTACTGCGTGACATACGACTTCGACACAGAGAAGGACAAGTCGGTGACGGTCAGGGACAGGGACTCGACGGAGCAGAAGAGGGTCAAGCTCTCAGAGCTGAAGGACAAGCTACAGAAGCTCGTGAGCGGCGAGATGAAGTTTTCCGACCTTAAATGAATTGACCTCAATCACAGGTCATATTCTTTTTTCCATTCAAGGCCTTTTTCTTGGCACAGCTTTTTCAGCTTAATTTTGAGGACCCTGAAAAAAGGGATAAGCTCGGGGAACCTTTCCGCCTCATTGTTTCCGTAGAGCCCGATGAGCTCTGCGATGTCGAAACCTTCCTTGCCGAACTCGACAAGGTGCGCCAGGCCCTCTATCTTGTCAAGGGCCTTGATGAACCTGGCTTCCGGAGTCTTTGCCTCCT
Organism: uncultured Methanosarcinales archaeon; assembly: GCA_964469935.1. Classification (GTDB taxonomy): domain Archaea; phylum Nanobdellota; class Nanobdellia; order Woesearchaeales; family DSVV01; genus CAYXZQ01. The sequence goes on along the minus strand of CAYXZQ010000010.1, from coordinate 30,872 downwards.
CGTACTCGTTCCAGAGCTCCATCACCAGTTCTTTCTGCTCACCTGCGAGGGTTGAGCACATCTTCTCCATCGCAGCCCGCTCTTCTTTCTCCTTTTCCTCTTTGCTTATCTTGTTCTCATAGACGAGCCGTATGTCGACATCCCCAGTAAGAGATTCGGCGATGTCGTGCACAAGCGCTATCCTCACTGCCCTGTCTGCGTCAATTTTAAGCTTCAGCTCATCACCAAGGACCATGGCCATGAGAGCAAGCCTCCATGAATGGTCAGCGCTCGATTCCTTCCCTGCCATTGCCGGCACCTCGCCGAACCTGTAGGTCTCCTTTAGCCTGCCGGCGATGCTGAAGAATTCGTAAAGCTCCTCGTATTTCCCCATCAGGAGCTCCGGGCTGCAGGATTATATAAATTTTTTCCGGAAATTCTTGCAAAAACTTTAAATATACCCGCCAAATCCGCTGAACCGAGGTGTTATAATGGCAATCAAGGACTTACAACCAAGACAGGGTTTTGATGTTATCGAAGGCGAGATAATCGAGAAAGGGGACGTGAGGGAGTTCCAGAAGTTCGGAAAGCCCGGAAGGGTCTGCACGGCAGTCATACAGGACAGCTCAGGCAAGTGCAATTTCTCATTGTGGAACGATGAGATCGAGATGTTAAATGTCGGTGACAAGGTTAAGGTCACTGACGGCTATGCCAACGAATGGCAGGGCGAAGTGCAGATATCCGCCGGAAGGAACGGCAAGCTCGAGGTGCTCTCGAAAGGCGCAGGCGCCAATGAAGAGAAGCCTGCAGCTGATGAAAAGCCTGCATCCGCTGGCGAAGGCCCCGAAGAGCCCATCGAGGAAGGCTCTGAAGAGGAAGTCGTCGAAGAGGAAATCATCGAGTAGGTAGGTGTTTTATTTTTTTCAGCTTATTCTTGGTTTTTCTGTCTATATTTATAGCTGAGATTGTATTCAAAACAGAAAACAATTTAAATTAAACATTATCTCGAGTCACATATAACATGGGGCGATAGCTCAGCCTGGGAGAGCACATGGCTGAAGACCATGGTGTCCGGGATTCAAATTCCCGTCGCCCCATCTTTTCCGCTCTGGCTTTGCCCTCGGCAAAAGCTGG
>CAYXZQ010000010.1:0-29659 GCA_964469935.1 uncultured Methanosarcinales archaeon | reverse complement strand
CGAATGAAAGGGGTTGAGAATCTTTGATTCTCAAGACAAATTCCCGTCGCCCCATCTTTTCCGCTCTGGCTTTGCCCTCGGCAAAAGCTGGACCAAGATTCCATGCCAGTGGTATTTCTATGAAATACCACGTAAGATATTTTTCTTCGTTGTCCGGGATTCCTTGAATGAGCGTTAGCGAATGAAAGGGGTTGAGAATCTTTGATTCTCAAGACAAATTCCCGTCGCCCCATTTTCATTTCTTTTGCCAATACCTGGAAAGCATCTGTTTCTCTTTGCCTTCATATACTCTGAGCACTTCATACTTCCCGGTAGTCTTGCCTTCAGAATTCGCGCACTCTTTAACAACGACTCTCGCGACAGCTTCCCGGTCGTTGTTCAGGAGGTCGATCGGCATGTCCACTGGATAGACCCTGTAGCCGTCTTTCGAGAAACCATAGCTCTTTCCCTGCCCAAGCTTCTTTTCGTCCAGCCCCTGCTCAGGCGAAAGCTTCAGCACCCAGTTGAACTCTGTCACAAATCCCATAAGCCTGGTAATCAGCCTTCTATTATTAAATATTCTGTTCAGTGGACCTCTGTTCTGTCCACTGGGTTCATACTGCAGATTAATGCATTATCCCATATTTCCAGCAGGCTGGAAAAGCCACTGGACATCCTTGTGTGAGGTATATAAATGATGCAGGGCATACTAATATTCATTGGAGGTGATTGCTATGGTGACTTTCGGGACAATAGACCTGTCGGAGAAGACAGTGGAAAACCTGTTCTTCTCCCAGATGAAGGAAATTACATTGAAAGGCAACAGAAACACGAGGTGGTCTGTATGAGCAGGCAGAAGAGAAGGATACGTCAGCTGAGGATGATATACGAGGGGATCATGGATGATGCAACCGAAGATAATTTCGACAGGGGCTTCATGCTTGATTTCAGCCCGTCTGCAAGCGTCTGAAAAGGCGACAGGAATGGCAGTCAAGAGAGGGAGTATCAAGAATCTAGATATCAAAATTCTTGGAACATTCCTCGCAAAAAAACTCAGAGGTGATCAGATTCTTTTGGAGAAAGACTGAGTACATGGAATGGGATGAGTATGCGAGAAAGGTCGCGTTCATCGAGATATTCGCATGGCAGCAGAAGATAAGGCGGCAGAACCTCAGGTGCTTGCAGTGAGCCCCTGGAGGACCATGTTGGCGATGACATTGAATATTATCATTATGGTTATCGAGATGAAGGCGTAGATCAGGCTGCTTCTTATCAGGTTCCTGCCTACCAGGTAATCCTCGTTGAGCTTGTCCGAGCCGTTCTCGATGCCGTTCGAGAGGACAGTCAGGATGTATATTATCTGGACCACGTAGAGCCCGATTATTATCTGGAAATAGTATGTCGGTATGCCATTGCCGAAGAGATGGGGTATCTGGTCGGAGATCGACGGGTCGTCGGTCGCCTTCTGCTGGAGCACGGGCCCTATCTTCCCGAGGATGTTCGTTATCATGGACGTCAGGCCGACCACGATGCCTGCGATGATAGGGGTTATCATCGCTATCTGCGACCTCATCGAGACTATCACGTCCGCAAGAAGGTCCTTGAGCCTCTCGCCCACCCTGTGCATCTCCTTTATGTACCTGGAGATGTTGATGAGAGCCTGGGCCGCGACCTTCGGGCCTTTCTTGATCGCCTGGATGAGCACTTTCATGCTGCTGTCGATTATTCTGGACGGGAACGAGGTTATCGCCCCGACTTTCTTGTCGAAGATGGCCGCTGACACGCTCATCCCGAGCTTCTGGATGTTTGCGCTCACCAGCCTGAAGAACCTGCCTGCGGCAGTGTCCTGCATTATCCTTGCAGTGCTGTCGAATGCGATCTCGGCAGGAAGCCCGTCGCCCAGCCTGTTTCCGAGCTGGAACAGGGCAGATGCGAACTCGTTCTCGAGGCTTTTTACCTCTTCCCTTATCTTCATGAGGTTCTTGGATTTCATGCTGTAATAAAGGCCTATGGAGAGGGCGAACGACAGCGGGAACAGGATGCTGATGATGGATGATGCAAGGTCGAACGGCCCGGTCGTGTTGCCGTATTCGTCTGACTTGTAGACCAGGAAACAATGGTCACGCCCGCAGTCCGTTGCGCTGTTCTCCTGGCCGAAGCCGATGTTCGAGACCCCTGCTACATGCAGGATGATAGGAAGAAAGGAAAGCACCAGCAGGACGATGGCGATTATGGTGCAGAGATAGAGCGGGTTGACCAGTATCTCCTTCTGGCCGAGCCTGATTATCATCTTCTTGTACTTGGAAAGCTCCGGGATGTCTTCGGAGATGTCTGTGTCGCCGTAGCCGGTGGGCCTCTGGACCAGGATTGTCCTGCCCATGTAATACACCCCTATCGGCAGGATGATGTTGTAGAGAAGAGCGATGTGGTACCATTTCACCATGGGGTTGCCCTGGGCGTCGAGCAGGAAGTTCACTGCGAGCGGGAGGATGACAAGTCCCAGTATAGGAAGTATCACTCCCAGCATGTGCAGGGTCGTTATCGGGCTCTTCAGGTTCTGGGCATAGTGCATCATCTTCTCGTATGTCTCTTCAAGGATGACGTCGAGCGACTTGTCGAGCAGCTGCTGCCTCCGCTCCTCGGAACTCTCCAGAAGGCTGGACTCAAGCAGATGCATCGCCTCGATATACTCCAGGTTGTACTTCCTCCACGTCTCAAGATAAGAGTCGAGGGATTCCTTGAGGGTGCTGTACTTCTCGGTCTCGATGTCCCAGAGCACTTTCCTGAGGTCGAGCGCCAGGGGTCCGGAGAGGTGGTTCGAGGCGAACTCGAGCGCCAGCTCGAGATTCGATGTGTGCCTCATGTAGGTGACTATGTAGAAGACCGATATGACCATCTGGTTCGAGGCCTTCATCCTCCAGGTGTTTGCAAGGAAATCCGGAAGCCTCTGGAAGGGTATCATTATCCCGAGGCCTGCCAGGAGGAAGAAGATGATGAAGAACATCGACGGGCCGTTGCCCTGCAGCGCCGGTATGAGGACGCTCAGGAGCAGCCCTATCAGGATGAATACGAGCGGCGTGAGTATGGAGAGGCTTGTCGTCCCTGCAGGCGTGGCATTTAGATGGGCTGTGTTGATGGCTTCCTGGAGGTCTGCTGCCTTCTTCTTGTCAGGGGACATCTTGAGCAGCCTCTCGGAGAAGTTGCACATCTTCTCATAGAGAGTGAAGTGGGCGGGCATAACCTCATTCTTGAATTTCTCGTATTCGATGGAGGTTATCCTTGTCTGGTCGCCGTCTTCCTGGAGGCTGCCGACGTTCCCCCCGCCGGGAGAGCCGTCAAGCTCCTCGTTCAGGCGCTTCCTGTATTTCTGCATGATGTCTTCTATTTCCCTGTCAACCATTTTTATTCTCAAGCTGCCTCTTTTTCACTTCTTTTCTCAGCCATTCATTCCACTGGAAGAAAATCTTGTTCGAGTCGAGAAAGCCGTGCTCGTCCTTGATCTTGTCGCTTATGATGTGGAATATGTCGTTTGCCTTTATCACGAACTCCGCCTCGAGCATCGCAGGATCCTTTGTCTTGATTGAGATATCCACCAGTGTCTCCTTGGTCTTTGCGCGCAGGAGGACATTGTCCCAGACAGCATCCCAGTTTCCCGCGAACTCCTTGATGTTGCTTGCTATGGTCTTAAGTACGTCCGAGTTGCCGGTGATTATCTCGTCAGTCACCGTGAGCTCGTCCTTTATCGCGTCGTATTTCATGAGGTCTACGAAACCGCCCTCTGACAGCGGATCTTGCTCCCAGTGCTTCCTGACCTCGGTTATCTGCGTAATCCTCCTGTACCTATGCAGCCCGTCTGCAGACTTCACAGGGTTTGCGACGACTATGATGTCTGTCGCCTTGAACGAGGTCTTCGGCACGCCGATGTCGTTTACCACCCTGTCGAAGATTCCGTACGGGCTCTCGCCGTGTATAGTGCCTGCCACGACGTTTGCAGCAGCGCCGACCCTCATGGCCTCGTACAGGGCGATGGCCTCCTTGCTCCTGACCTCGCCGATGATGAGTGCCGAGTCGCCGAGCCTGAGCGTGGTCCTTATGCCGTCGGTCGCGCTGACCTCCGAGGTATCTTTCGAGAGCGCTCCGGCCACCTTGAGCGACTGGATGTTGAAGCCTAGCTTCCGAAGAGAGCCTGTTGGGAGCTCAAGCGTGTCCTCTATGGTTATCATCCTGTACTTGCGCATGACCTCCACCATTAGGCTCGAGAGCAGGCTGCTCTTTCCTGCGCTCCTTGTCCCTGCGATGAGCATCGTCCTTGTCCCGTCGACAAGGAAGCTGAGAAGCCCGGCTGCTACAGGCGTGAGCATCTTCGCCTTTATGAAGAGAGGGAGGGTCCACGGCCTGTCCCTGTGCCTCCTGAAAGAGTATGCGAGCCCTGTCGGGTTGAGGGGCTTTGAGACTACCGCGACTCTCGTATTGACTCCCGGAAGCTCAAGCTCGGTGTCAAGGATGGGGTCTGCCTCGTCAAGTGGCCTGCCTGATATCATCCTTAGCTTGGATGCCCATGATTCAGCCTCGCTTCTAGTGGGGATGATGTTTGTGACGCAGTCATTGTAGTCCGCATGGACGAGGAATATCGGAGTCTGGCCCATCGGGCTGTTCAGCGAGATGTCCTGGATCTTCGTATCCATCAGCAGCACCTCGATGAGGCCGAACCCCACGGTGTACCTGACCAGGATCGTCGTGAGCTTGTCCACTTCCCTCGAGGTCAGCGCTATCTTCCTGCTTCCGGCTATGTCCTCGATGAGGTCATGGCCGACATTGAAGAATACCTGCCTCATTCGTTCGGGGTCAGTGAATTCCTCCTCCTTTGGCTTGTGCTCGGCCATCACCTTTCTCGCTACGTCCAGGATCTCGTATTTCTCCTCGGAGAGCTTGAACTCGGGCGGGACCACGTGGTAGAGGATCTGAACAGATTCGGGGAACTTGAAGATGGTCACTTCAGTGTCATTTGCCACAGTGTAATTGTCTATGACCTCCCCGTCCTGGGGGTAGTTGGCCATGAGCTTCGTGAACATGAAGTCAGGCTTTATCATCGGGCTGAAGATGCTCCTGTATATCTCCCTGTCGCCGACCTTGTAGCCTGAGAGCTCGTTCTTGACGAGGGATATCAGCTTCGTTCCCTCGAGAAGCTTGATTATGTACTCCAGGACAGCTATGTACCTCGCGATGCATTTTGTGCACTGCTCGTCTATGGACTTGTCGTAGTTTATCCTCTCCCTGCGGAGGATTCTCCTGGTCGTGACGTACGCGCCGATCGGATCTGTCTTTATCAGCCTGAATATGTCGTTCTGTATCTCCGAATACCTGCCGGGTATGCACTTGACGCATTCCGGGATGATGTTTAAGGCCTGGTAAGAGAAGGTGTTCTTCTGCCTCATGAGGGTCTTGAACACCTCTGCTATCTCGACAAGCATCTGGGTCTGGGTGTTGTCGTACTCGTAGTCGCGTTTCTGCGAGAAGATTATCTTCGTGACCCTGCCTGCCTGTATTATCTTCTCGATGGTCCTTGCCATGCAGAGGGGATTGTCCTCTATCGAGGGTGAATAGTTGCAGTCGTCGCAGTATATGTAGAGCACGACCTCCTCTCCTTCATGGAGTATGTCGAATCCGCAAACCTTCTTGTTCTTGTCGAACAGTGCCATGTTTCCCTCTTTTTTAAGCAGGCATTCCCGCCTGGTCACTTCTTCTTTTCCTTGAGCGTGTAGAGCGCGATCTCTATCAGGTGCGACTTGTTCCTGTATCTCATGCTGTCCTTGAGCTCTGACTCTATCCACTTGATGAGTCCTGAATCGATTGTCGCACTTATAGGCTTCTTCATTCTCGCTCTATTCTGCAAAACATATTATATTATATATTTTATAATATAAACTATTTTTAATCCGATATGATATATTTTATAATATGTTTTGTATTTAAATCTTTCTAATATTTCCGGCGAGGCACTACTGTGATATACTAACACAACATTTAATAAGGCGGGAGGCATTTTATATCGCTATGGGAAAAAAAGGGTGGTTCAGGTAAACAGCATGAACAGGGCAGGGCCACAGACGGGTATGGGAGACGTATCCGGCCTGGTCAAGGACCTGATGAGAAGAGTCAGGGTGATAGAGGAGAGATACTCGAGCATAAGGAAGAACATCCAGGTGGGCGAGCAGAACATGCTGACTATGAACAGGAACATCATGACAGAGATAAAGACAATCAACATGGACATATCAGAGGTGAAGGAGACGCTCCGCCAGGTCAAGGAAGACATGAGCATGATAATTAAGGAGCTCAAAGATACGGTGAACAAGGAGGAGGTCAAGGTCCTTCAGAAATACATCCAGCTGTGGGAACCGCTGAATTTCGTGAGCCAGGCCGAGATGGAGAAGTACGTCGACAGCAGGCTGAAGAAGAGATGAGCGTTGGGACACGCGCAAATCGAAAGCTTTATATTGTCATGGTCGAACATAACATTAAAAAGAGGAATGCAGAAGATGGGATTTTTCGGAACAGGAAATGACGATGGCAAGCCTAAGGCACCGCCCCCGGCGCCGACGACACCTCCTGTCGACAAGGTGCTGCAGATGCGCGCCCAGGGCCTTTCTAACAATCAGATAATCCAGAATCTCCAGAACCAGGGATATGACCCCAACCTGGTGTTCGACGCTCTCAACCAGGCAGACATCAAAGGAGGGGTCGAGGCAGTCCCTGTGAGGAGCAATGACTTCAACCCTGACGAGCTCCAGAATCCGATGCAGGTGCCGTCTGATTTCTCCCCGCCGGTGGGTATGGAGCCAGCAGCCCCTATGCCTTCAACGCCGCCCATGGGAAGCAATGCAGCCCTCGGAGGGATACCCCCGATGGACACCCAGCTTGACTCGGGCTCGCTAGAGAGGATTGAGGAGATAGCAGAGGCGATAATAGACGAGAAATGGAACGAGATAGTCAAGAGCATTAACAAGATAATAGACTGGAAAGACAGGGCCGATGCCAAGATGACGAAGTTCGAGCAGAGCATACTCGACATGAAGCAGGACTTCGACAATCTCACAAAAGGCGTGCTTGGCAAGGTGGGCGAATATGACCAGAACCTGGTCAACATCGGCTCCGAGATAAAGGCCATGGAGCAGGTCTTCCAGAAGGTGCTGCCCACGCTGACAGAGAATGTGCATACCCTTGACAAGCTGACAAGGGACCTCAAGGGAAAGAAGAAGGACTGATTTGGTGGATTTCTAAGCTTTTTTCACAGTGCTCGAGAGCATCGCTATCGACAGGGCACTGATTATGAGTATGAAGAGCATGCCGAGGACCCGTGGGTTGTAGAATGTCGCGCCGAGGTTGGTGTTGAAACTTCCTGAGCCAGTTCCCGAAGTTCCCGGATTGCCTGCGTTTATGACGCCAACATTGCTGCCTGACTGCCCTGTGGAGTTTCCGGTATCAGTAGTAATCGCAAGCTGGGACTGTCCGTATGCCTGGGACAGCGCGCCGAGGATGATTATCAGGATTATTATGAAGAGGGTCCACTGGATGTCAGTCCTGTTCTTGATCACTGAGCGGATGTCATCATCAGAAGCCCCGAATATCTTGTAGAGCATGATTGCGAGCACCATGAATATGGCAAGCATGGTGAACCATGGTATCATGTAGCGCACCATGGCGCTAGCTCCCTTGGAATAGATGGCGACGAAAAGTGCGGCGATGAAAGAGATTATCGCATGCAGGACCTTGTTGTCCCCGAGTATCTTTGCCCACTGGAAAAGGGCGTACATTATCGCGAAGACGAATATCAGCAGGAAGACAGGTGCGAAATATTCCAGCAGTGCTATACTTATGGTCGGTGTGGCCATCTTCTATCAATTAATCTATTTCTTGAACATGTCGCCCAGCTTGCTGAAGGCATTGGAGAAAGCGCCGGCCTTGTCTGCATCAGAGGGCTCCCTGGTGATGTACCATATGACTATCGCAAATACCAGAATGATAAGTACGACTGACGAAGTGTCGCTTCCCCACCAGCGCCAGTCCCTCGGATAGTTTGCCCACCAGCCTGCCTCTGCACCGAAGACATACACAACGACTGCAAATGCGATGAGGGCGATGACGCCTGAAAGGCTTCCGCCCATCCACTTTGCCTCGCCGCCCAGGATGCCTATGAGCAGAAGCGCCATGAGTATCGCGACGACCACGATTGATATCTGTGGCAGGGCCCCGTTCATTATATCGATTACGTCCCTGTTGGCAGGATAGCTCCCAGTGACATGGGGTATCACGACCATGAGGCTTATTACTGTCGATACTATGACGTTGAAATTCCTCTTGCCCTCTCCCAGGATATTGGATTTCTGGAGAACGGCGAATATTACAGTGAATATGAGCAGGAACGGCAGGAGCGCGTCTGTCATGCCGAGATTCTCAAGCCTCCGGAAAAATTCGACAAATTCCATTTTTCTCCTCCTAGTGATATATTATGGATACCTCCTTTTATCCTTTCATGGACAAGGTTATATATTAAGTTTTTGCTTTGTCATCCGACTTTTTCGAGGGCTCCCTCGTTATCCACATCATGAGCCCGATGACTATTACCGTGAGTATTATCGCGCTGACCGCGGTGCTGTCATAATGGCCGACCACGTAGTTGTATGCATAGTTGAGGAACGGCTCGCCGTCAGATGTAGGGATGGCATGGGCGAATATCAGCACTATCGCGATGAACATGATGAACATCATGAAGGTCTTCCACTTTCCTGTCAGCAGGACCTCCTCTTTCTCAGAATGGAATGTGCCGATGAGCAAAAGGAAGCTTACGCTGATGAGTATCATGAGCACGACGTTCGCCAGGGATTCCTGGATGATTGCGACCATCTTCGAGGATGCGATGACGAAGAACGCCCCGCAGAACGCGACCATGGCGTTGAGGTTCTTCCTTGTGGTCATCTCGCCGCCGCCCGGACCTTCCGCCTTCTCGGTGCCGAGGACCTTCGTCCTCTCGAGGATCGCGAAGAACATTGAGAAGGTCAAAAGGAAAGGCAGTATGACATCATAGACGCCCAGCTTGTTGAAGAACACGAGGACGTCACGGAATACACTGGCATCTGCCATAATCCCTTTTTATTTGAAGGAAGGTATTTAAAAGTTTCGATTTTGGACACAGCGCCCAAAACATCAATTTTATATAATAATTGACCATTCTTAGTCCCGATGATTGACAGGAAGGATTTCCGGCGGATGAAGAAGGAGCTCGGACAATTCGAGAACCATAGGGAGGAGCTCATCCGGAAATCCCGCGACATTCTCAAGGACTCGAAGCAGGCCATCTATCTAGTCCACAGGGACGAGCTAAAAGAGGCTGAGAAGCTCCTGGGGAAGGTAGAGAAGGAGATAAGCGTGATAAAAGAGAAGATAAAGTCCAATCCCAAGCTTGATTTTCTGGGGGCTTACAGCGTAGCGACCCAGGAGTATGTCGAGGCAAGATGCTACCTGGGCTTTGTCAGGGACAAGAAGGTCCCGTCCTGCACCGCATTGAAGGTCCAGGTCGAGGACTATCTCCTCGGTCTCTGCGATCTCACAGGGGAGCTCGGCAGGCGAGCGGTCGCTGCTGTGATACGGAAGGATTTCGACGAGGTATACCGGATAAGGGATGTTGTTGATAACATATTCGGTCTTTTTCTCCAGCTCAACCTCAGGAACGGGGAGCTGAGGAAGAAGTCCGACGCCATCAAATGGAACCTCAAGAAGATAGAGGACATAATTTATGATATCAGGACAAAGGGTTTGGACGGATGAGAAAGACAGTCGATTTCTTCTTCGAGCTTGGACAGCTGAAAAGGGTCAAGAGGAGCGGCTGGTGGATTGCAGGTGTTAAGGACCCTGAGACAGTCGCGGAGCATTCTTTCAGGACAGCAGCTATAGGATATGTCCTTGCAGGGCTCGAAGGCGCTGATGAGAGGAAGGTCATGCTATCCTGCCTCTTCAACGACCTCCACGAGGCGAGGATAAATGACCTGCACAAGGTGGGCCACAGGTACATCGATTTCAAGAGGGCAGAGACAAAGGCGTTCTCCGATGCTGTGGAGAGGCTTCCAAAGGCCCCTGCAAAGGAGCTCAGGGACGCATTTGCAGGGTTCCAGCTGCAGGACACTAAAGAAGGGATAGTTGCCCGCGACGCTGACCTCCTGGAATGCGCCCTCCAGGCAAAGGAGTACTTGGATATTGGTCATGCAGACGCGAAGGACTGGATAGACAATGTCAGGAAGCTGCTCAGGACCAGGTCGGCAAAAGAGATGCTGAACATATTGTCGAGAACGAGCCCAAGCAGCTGGTGGAAGGGGCTCAAGAAGATTGAACGGTAGCCGGTGAGAGAATATGAGAAAGGCGATGTCAGTGATACTTGAGAAATGCATGGGCCTCAGGCCCGGCGAGAGCTGTCTTGTCCTAACGGATGATACAGGTGACAGGAAAGGGCTTTCGAGGCTTGCCTTTGACATGGCGATGAAGGTTTCCCCTGACACAGAGCTTCTGAGGATACCTGAGATGAAGGTGAATGGCCAGGAGCCTCCTGCCAAGGTCGCAGAGGATATGAAGAATTTTGACGTGATCCTCATATTCACGGGAAAATCCCTCACCCATACCAGGGCGCGCATGGATGCATGCGCATCAGGAGCCAGGATAGCTTCGATGCCTGGCATCACAGGCGGGATAATGAAGCGGGCAATCGACGTGGATTATGATAGGATGAAGATGCTTACAGGACTCCTTGCTGACGGTCTTGACAAGGCGAGAGAGGTCAGGATAACAACAGGGAAGGGGACTGACCTCACGTTCTCGGTCGATGGCAGGAACGGCCATGGCAGGAAGGCAGGCATCATGGCAGGCCCCGGAGACTACGGCAACCTCCCTGAGGCAGAGGCTTTCATCGCGCCTGTAGAAGGGACCGCAGAAGGGGTGTATGTAGTCGATGCATCGCATGCGGGAGTGGGAAAGCTTGCAGAGCCGATAAGGATCGAGGTGAAGGGGGGTTTTGCCGTATCCATCAAGGGCGGAAGAGAGGCCGATGCCCTCAATGGCATCCTGAAAGGCATTGGCGACCAGAATGCCTACAACATCGCCGAGTTCGGCATAGGGACGAACGAGAAGGCGATTGTATCAGGGACAATCCTCGAGGATGAGAAAGTGTTCGGCACCTGCCATATTGCTCTCGGAAACAGCATGGGTTTCGGCGGCAATGTGGACGTGCCTGTGCACGTGGACGGAGTGATCCGGGAGCCCACGATCTATTTTGACAGGAAGAAAATCATGGACAGCGGGAAGCTTTCGGGTTTTCAAAACATTTAAATAAAGGATGCCACAAAACATTTTTTTAGGAGGATTTGAGATGAGCCTGTTCCATGACACATTGAACGACGCAAGTGAAGCGGTGAAGAAGGGAGACTCTGCAGGGATCGAGCATGCAAAGGGCATCCTTCAGCATCACAGGGACATGGAGGTGCAGGAGGAGAAGCTTGTCGACAGTTCGCTGTTCTCTCTCAAGAGATATCTTGAGAATTACATCAGGCACCTTGATTTTGCCATTACAATAGTTTCGAGCGGCAGCCTTGATGAAGGCAGCAAGGCAGAATTCGACAAGAACATCTCGATATGCCAGGAAAACATCACCTGCTTTGAGAACGGCGTGGAAGAGCTCTGGAAAAAGCGAGGCAAGGAGCTCAGGTGAAACTTCAGAAATTCATTCTCGTGAAAAGGATTATCAGGAACAATACGTAGATCACCAGGAATGAGAGGCCTTCTGTCCTGTGTATCTTCCAGTCGCTCTTTATGAATATCAGCAGGAATATGGCAGTCACTATCATAACGGGCCCTGTGAATATCAAGGTCACATATGGTATGTCTAGCGGGTGTATGAGCCCTGATACACCGCCGACAAGAAGCAGGTTGGCGATGTTCGAGCCGAGGATGTTGCCGACAGCAATCGAAGAGTAGCCCTTTCTTGCGGCTGTGAGCGAAACGCTTAGCTCCGGGACAGACGTCCCGAACGCGATGAGGCTCAGTCCGATGACGTTTGTCGCTATATTGAAATGACCCGCCAGGTAGACAGCCTCGGAGATGACGTATTTCGCGCCTAATATTATCGTGATGCCGCTGACCAGCATTATCAAGAGGTCCTTGTGTATCTCTTTCTTGAGGAGCTCCCTTAGGTCCGAGCCCTTCTTCTCCTTCGGCCTTGAAAGGTGTGCCTTTACCCTCCTGTGTATCGCCATGATGTACCCGAACCTCAGCAGGTAGGGTATGAATGCCTTGAAATGGTACTCGTCCCTGCCTTTGGTCCTTGTCTCGAAGAGAAACACAATGTACGCGATGTACAGGATAACCAGGATGAATGCCGCGATCCTAGAGATATGGCCGTAGATTATGAACCCGTAGAAGAGAAGCGTGACAAAAAGCATGATGTAGCCGTCCCTTATCAGCATAGACTCATCCGTGTTGATTGCGAGGATGGCTGCAGAAAGGCCTATTATCAGAGCTATGTTCGCGATGTTCGAGCCGACTATGTTCCCAATGATTATACCGCTCTCGGCCCTAAGCGAGGCTGCTGTCGATGAGGCAAGCTCAGGAAGCGACGTGCCCACAGCGACAAGGGTAAGTCCGACTATGAACTCCGAGACGCCTGTCTTTTCCGCAATCGCTGCGGCAGCCTTGACAAAATATTCAGAACCGAGGACAAGTGCAGCAAGCGCGGCGATGAAGACTATTATCTGGAAGAGCACCATCATCCAGACACTTGGATAAGGTATTTAAATTGTTTTTGTTTTGCTTCTTTTTCACGCAGATTCAGGTATAAGGATTTTCCGGAAAAACATAGATAATGCTTTTAAAGAACCTGTAACCAATTTTGTTGATGGAAATCATGTTTACCCTTCATGCCAGGCAGCGGATGATGAGAAGGAAAATCCTGTCTGTCTGGGTTGAAGAGGCAGTGAGATCGCCTGATTCAATAAGACATATCGGCAATAAATATTATGCGACAAAGAGATTGAATGGCGCAGAAATCAAAGTTGTATTTGTCAAAGAAAAATTTATAAAGATAATAACAACATTCTATGTAAAATGAAGATACGATATGACCCTGATGCTGATGCGATGTATATCACTTTAAGGGATGAGAAAGTCGAGACCACAAAAGAGATAGATGAGAATACTGCCATCGATTTCAATGCATCCGGCCAGGTAGTAGGAGTGGAGATACTTTTTGTCAAGGAAAAAAATCCCAGCCTGCTGGAAGATTTCCGGGTTGAGAACATCACGATTGCCTGAGATGAAGATTATGCCTTTTTGGAAAATTTCTTTGCAACCCCGGCCCTGAACTTTTCGAATTTCCCTTCCCCTATCGCTTCCCTTGACTTCTGTATCAGGTTCTGGATGAAATGAAGGTTGTGCTGCGTCGCGAGTATCTTGCCTGCAGGCTCGTTCAGTCCCAGGAGATGCCTTACATAGGCCCTCGAGTGGTTTTTACAGGTCGGACATCCGCAACCATCTTCGATGGGTCCCAGGTCAGAGGCATATTCTCTCCTGCCGATATTGAGGTTGCCGTTCCATGTGAAAAGAGTGCCGTGCCTTGCATTCTGCGTGGGGAATGTCGAGTCGAAGCAGTCGACGCCCTGGCTGATGCATTCCAGAAGGTCCTGCGGACTTCCGACTCCCATGAGATACCTGGGCTTTGTTTTCGGCAGGTGCGAAACAGACGCCCAAATCATTTCATACATTGTGCTTATGGGCTCTCCGATTGCAAGCCCGCCCATTGCTATGCCGTCGAAATCAAGGGCTTTGATGAATTCTATGCTCTTCTTCCTGATATCCTTGTGCGTGCCGCCCTGGGCAATCCCAAAGAGGAGCTGCTTTTTTTTATGCTCATCATGATATGCCTTGCATCTTCTTGCCCAGGAATGGGTCCTGAGGGTCTTCGACCTGACAGCCTGGAGCGGATCGTCATGTTTCGGCACGTCATCGAGACACATCGCCACGTCGGGGCCGAGCGCGAGCTGGATTTCCATGGCCTTCTCAGGCGTGATAAGCTCTGATTTCCCGCTGTATGGCGACCTGAACGGAGCGCCCTCCTCAGTCGAGCTTTCCAAAAAGAAGCTGTCCAGGGTCTGGAACCCGCCGCTGTCTGTGAAGATTCCCCTGTCCCAGCTGTAGAATTTGTGAAGCCCGCCGGCTTTCCTTATAGTCTCAAGCCCCGGCTTCTGGTATAGGAGGAGGGAGTTAGATATTATGCACTCTGTCCCTGTGTTCTTCAGCCCGGCGAAATCCATGAACCTGACAGCCCCTTTTGTCGCGACAGGCATGAAGAATGGTGTCCTGAGCCTGCCGTGTGCAGTCCTCAGCTCTCCTGTCCTTGCCGATGTTGTCCTGTCTTCTGCAGTGATGTCGAACATCTCCATGGAGATTCACCCTGTCCTTATTAATCTTTTGAGCATCCATCAACAGATTTATATAATAGGAAAGCAAGGGAGCTGGTATGACAGTCTACGACCCCATAGGGTACGCCGGCACTTTCCTAATAACCCTGTCCATGACACCACAGCTCTACAAGAGCCTGAAGACAAGGTCCACGCATGACATATCGCTCGCCTGGACATCCGTGTACATGGTTGGCCTTTTCATATGGGTTGTCTATGCTATAATCAACGTCATCTGGCCTGCAATCGTGTTCTCGACTATTGAATTCCTATTCGCTACGATTTTGTTCATACTCAAACTTATCTACAAGTGATTTTTTCATAACCTTTATATACAAAATCCGAAAACAGCAGAGGTATGAAGCTCAAACGGACTCATAACTGCGGGGAGCTCGGGAAGAAGCACATCGGCAGGGAAGTCATTCTCAACGGATGGGTGCAGAACAGGCGGGACCACGGGGGTCTCATATTCATCGACCTCAGGGACAGGTTCGGCCTGACGCAGATAGTCTTCGACCCGAAGGCTGACAAGGATTCCCATTCAGCTGCCGAGTCCCTCAGGAGAGAGGATGTCATAGCGGCGAAGGGAAAGGTCAGGGCAAGAGGAGAAGGGCTTGAGAACCCGAAGCTCGACACTGGCGAGATCGAGGTGATTACATCTGAGATTGAGATAATCGGAAAGGCCATGACTCCGCCGCTCGAGGTCGAGGACAGGATCGTTGCAAACGACGAGATGAGGCTGAAGTACAGGTACCTTGACCTGAGGAGGCCTGTGATGCAGAAGAACCTTCTCATGCGCCACGAGGTGGTCATGGCAGGAAGGCAGTATTTCAATGACAACGGGTTCATCGACATCGATACCCCCATGCTTGTCCGCTCTACGCCAGAAGGCGCAAGGGATTACATAGTGCCATCAAGAGTCAATCCTGGCAGTTTCTACGCATTGCCTCAATCGCCCCAGCTGTACAAGCAGATACTGATGATATCAGGCGTTGACAGGTATTTCCAGGTGGCAAAATGCCTCAGGGACGAGGACCTGCGCGCTGACCGCCAGCCTGAGCACACCCAGTTCGACTTCGAGATGAGCTTTGTGGACTCTGGTGATATAATGAAATTTGTCGAAGGGCTCTTCGGCCATATATTCAAGACAGTGCTTGGGAAGAAGCTTGACAGGTTCCCCAGGCTCACGTACGAGGATGCCATGGATCTGTACGGTACAGATAAGCCCGATATAAGATACGGCCTTGAGCTGACTGAGGTGACTGACATTGTCAGGGATTCTGATTTCCAGGTGTTCAAAGACGTTGTCAAGAACAGCGGGATTGTCAAGTGCATAAACCCTGAAAAGGAACTTGGAAGGAAGGAGATAGACTCGCTCATCGATTTCTCCATAAAGGCAGGGGCCAAGGGCATGGCGTGGATGCGTGTGACAGAAAAAGGGCTTGAGTCGAACATCGCGAAGTTCTTCAGCGGGGATATACAGAAAAAGCTCCTGGATGCGACAGGTGCAAAGCCCGGGAGCATACTCATGTTCATCGCAGACAGGCCAGAGGTGGCGAACAATGTCCTCAACCTCCTGCGCCAGGAGCTTGCAAAGAAGCTGGAACTTGTCGATGATTCTGTCTTTCGGTTCTGCTGGGTGACGGATTTCCCGCTCTTTGCATGGGACGAGGATTCCGGCTCATGGACACCCGAGCATCATATGTTCTCCATGCCCAAGGAGGAGCACCTGCAGTATCTTGAGAAAGACCCTGGCAAGGTCAGGGGAGACCTCTTCGACCTCGTCCTGAACGGAATAGAGCTGGGCTCGGGCTCGATAAGGATACACGACCCCAGGGTCCAGAAGAGGGTGATGAAGGTGATAGGCCTTGATGAGAAAGACGCAGAGAAGAAGTTCGGCTTCCTTCTCGAGGCATACAGGTACGGCGCACCTGTGCACGGAGGCATGGGTCTGGGCATTGACAGGCTTGTTGCCCTGATGACAGGGACAAACGACATCCGCGAGGTCATAGCATTTCCCAAGAACAAGGCTGCACAGTGCCCCATGGACTCGTCTCCGGGAGCTGTGGAGAATGACCAGCTCAGAGAGCTTCACCTTAGGCTAGACATCGCCAAAAAAAAAGGCGAGTGATCCACTTGGCGGCCTACGGAATCCTTCTTGCTGTCACATCGATGATATTCTGGGGGATAAGCGACCTGACCCTCAAACCCCTCACAGGGAATTTCGGAACACTCAAGGCGACTGTCTACAAGTTCATCCCGCATGTCTTCTTCCTGCTCATATTCTTTGCCGTCGGCGGCATTTTCCTGCCGCATGACCCGAAAGTCTGGGTCATGATACTTGCATACGGTTTGGTAGGTGCCATCGGGCTGTACACCTTTGTCAGGGCCATAAATGAAGGTCTTGTCTCAATCAATGTCACTATAGCCCACACGAATGTCATATTCACAGCAATTATCGCGGCGTTCGCGCTGGGCGAGGTGTTCGGGCCTCTGCAGTATGTCGCTATTGGAGTCATACTGGCAGGCATAATCATGCTCTCGCTTGATTTGGGATCATTGAAGCATATAAGGTTCAATGCTGATAAGGGGATTCGGTACGCCCTGATTACCGCAGTATGCTGGGGCATCATATGGGTCCTCTCAAAGTTGATAATGAACAGGACAGGGCCCTATGCAGCGGCATTTTATCCTGAATGCTTTGTCGTCCTGTTCATATTCCTGGCATTCCTTCCTCAGAGGCCGTCATACAGGGAGTTCAGAAAAACAGTCCTGAACAAGGGCCCGCTCCTGCTCATCCTGGGTTCCGGGCTTGCAGGCGCCCTAGGGATTATCCTTATGGTGCTCTCCTTCACCATGGAGGAAGTGACCATATCCATGGGGATCATATCAGCGGCGCCTTTCGTGACGCTGGTCCTTGCAAGGATATTCCTTAAGGAGAGGATCGGCAGGCTCCAGATCTACGGCATCCTCACGGCAATAGCAGGGATTGTCGCAATGTCACTGCTTGGAGGATTAGGATGAGATACAAGCTTGTATGCTTCGATCTGGATGGGACTATCGTAGACGACACTGAGTTCATCTGGCACACCCTCCATGAGCATTTCAGTATCGACCAGTCCCTTGTCAGGAAGTGGCATAACATGTACCTTGAAGGGAAGATTACCTATGCGGAATGGTTTGCTGAGGATGTCGCATGGTGGAACAGGGCAGGTGCAAGGAAGAAGGATTTCTTTGAAGCAATCTCTGGTCTGAGACTCATGCAGGGAGCCGAAGAGACCATCTTTGAGCTGAAGAGGAGGGGCGCCAAAATAGCCGTCATCTCGGGCTCGCTGGATATCGTCATGCATCATTTCTTCCCTGGGAACCCGTTCGACCATGTGTTCATAAACCAGATTAGCTTTGATCACAAGGGGAGGATCTCAGGGTACAAGGTGTCGCCTTACGATTTCGTCCACAAGGCGACCGGCCTGAAGCTTATTGCAACAAGGGAGAACATCCCTCTGGCAAAGACTGTTTTTGTCGGCGACAATCTCAACGACATAGAAGCGGTGAGGACAGCAGGACTCGGCATATCCTTCAATTCCAAGTCTAAGGAGCTTGATGCTGCGGCTGATATTGTGGTGAAGAAGAAGGACCTGAGGGAAATCTTGTGTCATCTCTAGGGCAATAGCCCTTCCTCTGCCTCATCTTGAATAATTCATGACTGATATTGCTTCTCCTGTACATGAGCTCCTTAATGGCTTTTTCATCGTTATTAGGAAAGATCCTGTGGAATACCTGGAAAGGGTATTCGTCATACGGGACAGTCAGCATGAGATTCTCAAGAGTGACATCTTCCACACCCGTACTGAGCTTAAACTCCACCCCTACCTTTTTGTTAAGGGTGCTGACATAATGGTCTATCACCTGTTCCGGCCGGCTGATTTCATCGGTCCTGTGCAGGAAATACTCCCCTTTTTTCTCAAAGAAATGGTTAACCCACTCAGTCGTGATTAGCCTGTCAAATCCTTGTGGCAGCAGTATGCCGTATTGGGCAATTATCATTTTAATAATTTTAACATTACAATGTAATACTTTATCATACTTTATATGAGGTTTGGGAAAGCTTGCTTTTTATAAATATATTTATTCTTTAAGATATGTATTGTATTAGTTATATCGCAGAATTACAAAGACCAGTTCTGAGACGAGATTGTATCTTGATGAATAAACTTTAAATAAAAGCGCCGGTTCTTTGTCCCTGATGAAAATAGACAAGGAGCTGATTAAGCACGTCTCCGAGGTCGCGAGGCTGAAGCTGACAGAGCAGGAGATAGAGGAATTCCTCCCGCAGCTAAGAGAGGTGCTTGAGGCATTCTCGAAGCTCAAGGAAGTCGACACGAAAGGCATAAGGCCGAGCTTCCAGCCCGTGGAGCTGAAGGACGAGCTCAGGGAGGACGAAGCGGAAAGCTCGCTCAGTCAGGAGGATGCGCTGTCGAACTCTCCGAATGCCAGGGACGGCTATTTCCAGGGGCCGAAGGTGGTGTAGGATGCTGGTATCTGAATTGTCAAAAAAGGTCAGGAGCGGCGAGATCGACCCTGTCGAGCATACCCGCAAGGTGATTGAGAAGATAAAAAAAATCGACAAGGAGTTTCATTATTTCAACGCGATATCCGACGAGCTTGCATTGTCCCAGGCAGAAAACGTGAAGAAGGAACCTAAAGGAAGGCTTGCCGGAGTCCCTGTCTCAGTCAAGGACTGCCTGTGCGTGAAGGGCGTTGAATCCAGGGCAGGCTCGAAGATACTCACCGGCTACAGGCCTGTCTTCAATGCGACAGCTGTGCAGAAAGTCATCGATGAGGGCGCAGTCATCATCGGCAAGACAGCGCAGGACGAGTTCGGCTTCGGCTCGTTCTCTACAAACGTGGGCGTGAACATGAAGGTGCCCCTCAATCCATATGACAGGAAAAGGGCGTGCGGTGGCTCGAGCGGTGGCTCAGGGGGTGTGACAAAGCTTGCTGATTTTCCCCACATCAGCCTCGGCGAATCTACAGGGGGATCGATTGTCAGCCCTGCATCATTCTGCGGTGTCACGGGCTTATGCCCCACATACGGCAGGGTGTCCAGGTACGGGCTCATGGACTACGCGAACAGCCTGGACAAGATAGGGCCCATGGCAAAGAATGTGCATGATGCCGCCTTGATGCTTGAGCTGATCTCCGGCCATGACAGCAACGAATCCACTACGTTGCATGAGCCTGTCGACAAGTACGCGGACTGGGCAGCGCAGGAGCCAAAAGGGATGAGAATCGGCGTCATAAAGGAATGCTTCGGAGACGGGGTGGATGACAAGGTCAAGGACAGGGTATGGGACGGAATAAAGAGACTGGAGTCTGCCGGCGTGAAATATGACGAGGTCTCCCTCCCGCTTGCAGGCAAGTACGGTGTACAGGCCTATTACCTCATCGCCATGAGCGAGAGCTCGACAAACCTTGCGAAGTACTGCGGGATGAGGTATGGTGTGCACGAGAGCCTGTCCGGCAGCTTCAACGAGTATTTCACGAAGGTCCGCTCTCATAATTTCGGAAAAGAGGCAAAGAGAAGGATAATAATCGGGACATTCGCCCGCATGGCAGGGTTTCGCGACGCTTATTACATGAAGGCGATGGAAGTCAGGACAAAGATAATCAAGGAATACAGGTCCCTGTTCAAGAGATATGCTGCCCTTGCCAGCCCGACAATGCCGATTCTTCCGCCGACATTCGACGACATCAAGAAGCTCACCCCGCTCCAGAACTACATGATGGACATAATGACTGTCGGTCCGAACCTTGCGGGACTTCCGCACCTGAGTGTCAATGCCGGCATGTCCGGGGGCTTGCCTGTCGGTATGATGCTCACGGCAGACCACCTGATGGAGAGAAAGCTAGTGCAGCTCGGCGGGGCCATGGAAGGATGAGGCTCGAGACAGAGCGCCTTGTGCTGAGAGATATCACAGAGGATGATATCGATGCAGTGTTCGGGATATATTCAAAAGGGAAGAAATATTTCCAGTATACCCGCATCCCCCACCCTTACGGCAGGGAGGATGCTGAAGCCTTTGTCAGCAAAGTCATCGAAGGCTACCAGACCCTTGAATCGTTTTACGTCGCCATCATCGAGAGGAAGAGCAAGAGGTTCATCGGCTCGATATCCATAAACAGGTTCAGCCATGCGGACGATTTCGCAGAGGTCGGCTACAGCGTCGGCGAGGAATTCGCTGGCAGGGGATATGTCACCGAGGCTGCGTCCGCGTTCATAGATTATTGCTTCCGGAGGTTTGACCTCAACCGAATCGAGATACACGCCGCAGTGGATAACCAAGCATCGCTCAGGATTATCGAGAAGCTCGGGGCGAAGAAGGAGGGCAGGTCCCGGCAGTCGGTCAGGGCCAGGAACGGCTACCTGGATGAGTACAACTTCAGCATACTCAGGAAGGAATGGAAGAGAAAAGGCGGCTATAGGCTGGTTGAGTGAAGTGAAAGGATGGAACTGATACTCGCATCGAAATCACCGCGGAGAAAAGCCATACTCGAGGAGAACGGCTATGAGATAACCATAGACCCGAGCATGATAGACGAGGATGCCCGTGAGATAGCCGACCCCGGGAAGCGGGTCATGGAGATAGCCAGAAGAAAGGCTATGGCGGTCGCAGGGAGGCACAGGGATTCCATTGTTATCGCTGCTGACACTTTCGTATGGTTTGACGGCAGGGAGATAGGCCAGCAAAAGACAGAAGAGGAAGCCTACAGGACCATGAGGATGCTTCTCGGCAGGACCCATAAGGTATATACGGGGCTTTGCGTCATAAATACCAGTACAGGAAAGCTCCTGCAGGACTCGGACTGCTCAGAGGTCACACTGAAGCATGTGTCAGAGGATGTCCTGCAGCAGTACATCGCATCAGGAAAGTACAGGGGCAAGGCAGGCGCGTACTGCATAACCGACCCTGAGTTCGAGAGCTTCGTGGGAAGAGTGAAAGGCTCGTGGAACAACATCCTCGGCCTGCCTGTAGAAAAGGCAAGAAAGATGATCGATGAGGCATCAGGCAAGGATGTCATAGAAATGAACAATAAGGTTAGGGCACGAGGAGACTGAAAATGGGATTCACAACAGACATCGTGATAGGGCTGGAAGTCCATGCTGAACTGAAGACAAAGACGAAACTGTTCTGCAGCTGTGCAAGGACTGGTGACGATGCTCCCAATTCCAGGACATGCCCTGTCTGCCTCGGCCATCCGGGTTCCAAGCCCGTGCTGAACAGGAGAGCTGTCGGGCATGCGCTAAAGCTTGCTCTTGCAGTCGGTTCCAAGGTATCCACACAGCTGATGTTCTCCAGGAAATCATATTTCTACCCAGACATGTCGAAGAACTACCAGATAAGCCAGTACGAGATCCCACTCGGGACAGGCGGGAGCATCAGGCTCTCGTCAGGCAGGGAGATAGGGCTTGTGCGCATCCACATGGAGGAGGACCCTGCATCCCTTGTCCATCCGGCGGGCATGCACAAGTCAGGCCACGTGCTTGTCGACTACAACAGGAGCGGAAACCCCCTGGCGGAGATAGTCACGGAACCGCAGCTATCAAGCCCGGGAGAGGCACGGGATTTCATGAAGCAGCTGATATCCATACTGAGATACCTGGACATATTCGACCAGGACGATGCAGTGATCAAGGCTGATGCGAACGTATCCATAAAAGAGTCAGGGTACGTGCGCGTGGAGATAAAGAACATAACCGGGTTCAAGGAGATCGAGAGGGCGCTCAGCTACGAGGTCAGCAGACAGAAGAAGGAAGTCCGCGAGGGCAAGAAGCTGATCCAGGAGACAAGGTCCTGGGACAGCGCCCTGGGGATAACCAGGCCCCTGAGGACAAAGGAGACAGAGGAGGACTACGGCTACATATTCGACCCCGACCTCGTGATTACAAGAATAACAAAAGACATGATTGAACAGGCAAGGGAGTCCCTCCCTGAGCTTGCGCACCAGAAGACCGCAAGATTCGTCAAGGAATACGGCCTTCCGAAGGACGATGCTGCAATAATATCTTCACAGCTCGAGGCTGCCGAGCTTTACGAGAAAGTTGCAAGGGAGGTGGACCCCAAGCTTGCAGCCAAATGGCTGAGGCGGGAGCTTGCAAGGGTCATGAACTACAACAACCTGGATTTCGTGGACCTTGAGATCGACGAGACCCACCTCATCGACCTCCTGGACCTTGTGGAGAAGAAAGAGATAACAGAGAATGTCGCCCAGAAATTGCTTGAGAAGCTTGTGGAGAAGCCCTTCAATGTCAGGGATTACGTTGATAAGGAAGGTTTGAAGACAGTGTCCGATTCAGGAGAGCTCGAGAAGTTCTGCAAAAAAGCTGTTGACGCCAACAAGAAAGCCGTGGAGGAGTTCAAGGCCGGAAACGTCAAGTCCCTGAATTTTTTGATAGGCCAGGTCATGAGGGAGACCAAGGGGACTGCTGACCCGGCAGAGGTCAGGAAGCTCATAATAAAGCTCATCAAGTGAGAGCAAAAAGCTTATATATTCTTCATGATTAACTCTCATGGAAGGGGTGAAGCGACTCCAGTAATTCTTGGAGAGGAAGTGACGGGTGCGATAATTTGCTGGAAAATTTCATGAAAAAGCGCAGGGCGAAAATCTCGGGAAAGGACATCAGGAAGCTTGATGAGATTCTCAAAGTCATGGATACCAAGGGGTACGCGATCCCGGCATTGCCCATAGACGATTTCCTGCGGTGCACAAAGGATGGCTGTGGGCTCGGTTGCGGGATGAAGGTGGTTCTGGCCCTGCAGGCGAATTACTCTGAGATAAAAGATTACCATGGAATGCTGGATGATTCTGGTGATATGAGTTATCTGGCAGATATAAATGCGCAGTTATATTCGCATCTTACTGGCCATTTCGTGAGAGATATGTCCCTGATGCTCGGGTATTCACGGTTTGAGATCAGGAAAGGCGACATAGTGTCATTCACACAGAAGCTGCCAACATGGATTGACTTAGACCTGGAAAATGGCATAAAGGTAATCGGGTTTGATGAGAAGTTCCGTTCTTTTGGGTTCCAGCTGAGATGGCAGGCAAGGTATGGGAGCAGGTTCCAGATGCCGGATACCGATGAAAGCGAGAATCCTTCCCTCTCTGTCAGATTGCATCAAAGCACCGGAAAGATAATGGAAATTTTCAATGGCTATATGGGAATGAGAGCAAGGTCCGGCATGAGGGTTGTACTTGCCGATGAATATGAGATCAGGGATGAGAATGGTGAGCTTCTGTATAAATTATGTCCGGAACATCAGCTGATGGCCACAGACCTAGGGCTTGGAAGGAAACCGCTCGACTGTCCTTATGTCAGGGAATGCGTCAGGTCACCTGACGGCAGCATAAAAGGCTTCAGGACAATCGAGGACAGGTTCGCCATGGGGATACAGCCAGGAGAGCAATTGCCCCTCCCTGGTCTTTCTGAAATGTGATGAATTCCTTGATAACTATGTTCTGCCTGTCTTTCAGGCGCCCTTGAGCACCTGGTCCACGCCGCTTATCAGCCTCTCCTCGAAATCGCTGTTCCTCTCGCCTTCCTTCTTCTCGATGTGCATGGCCTGCATGAGCCTCTCTGTCAGCTCTTTTTCCTTTGCCGCGTCGAGCTTCATGTCCGGCAGATTCCCGAGATGCTCCTCTATGAGCACGCTCTCGATGTCCTCGACATTCTCCTCGTGTATCTTAATCTCCTCGAACTCTTTTGACGAGACGCCTGATGTGTTCTTGAGCATGAAATATGCTCCCCTGGAATAGAATTCATCGAATATGGTCTTGAAGTCTATGTCAGACACCTTGCCGGTTGCAAGGGCCCCCCTGAGCCTGATTGGGACTATTGCATCCTTGAAATCACCATCTTTTGCTAGACCCAGAAGCCCTGACTCGAATTCCTCCGGCGAGCTGCCTTCAAGATCTATGGGTGTCACCCTGCGAAGCTCGATCTTCCTGAATTCAGCCTTTCCATCAGAATAGATGTATATTCCCCCGTATCTCAGGGATTCCAGCTCCCTGAAATTGTTCGGGAAGAGGGGTCCCGGGAACACTATCCTACCGTAGCCCTCAACTTTCTTGTCGATCCTCTCATGGACATGGCCTGCGGCATAATAGTCGAAGCCTTTCGGCAGGAGCGAGACAGGGGCGGAGTCCATGCTCTCCAGCTCCTTTGACTTGAGCTCTGTCAGCGCAGTGTGTAGCATGAATACCTTGAATCCCTTCTCCTTCTCGAGAGGTTCCCTGTCCAAGTCCTCATAGAACTTCTTCTCGAGCATCCCTTTCTTGCCGAGCATGCCTGTTATCTTCGCTCCTGTCCTGTCAGTGGTGAAGCTGAGCCTGAGCCTGTCGCCTGACACAGCTCCCCTCACGACATTCCTGCAGAGCCCAGCTGATTCAAGGACGTCAAGCATGGTCTTTCCGCTCGGAGAGAAATCATGGCTGCCTGGGATGATGTAGACCGATATCCCCTTGTCTTTGAGCTCCTTCAGCTTCCCTACCACTGTCTTGAGGCTCTCTATCTCTGGTATTGACGTGTTGAAGAGGTCGCCGGAAATGAGGATGAAATCTGCCTTCTCTGTGACAGTTATCTCAACGGCCTTAAGGAATGCCTCTGTGGTCAGCTGTCTGAGCTTCGGCTCGCGCCAGCTCCCTATGTGGCAGTCTGCCATGTGGACAAATTTCATGGGAATGAGAAATCCCGGACTTAATTTAAATCTTTACTTTCAGAGGTCTCCCTGAGCTTAATCTTATTTTCGCTGTCGGCGAAAGCGGTCTCTTCGCTCAGCGCACGCTTCTCTTCCTGAGACAGGCTCAGCAGGATGTTGAGATGGATCTGCTCGAACTTCCCGAGCCTCTCGAAGGCGTTCTTCTCGCTCTGGATGCCGGCTGAAAGAAGCTGGAGATTGTGCTCGAGCTCGCTCAGGTCGGGGGCTGTCCTGATGTGCTTTTCGAAGTCTTCAAGGCTGTCGGTTATGTTTTGCAGCATCCCGAGGATGTTTTGGATGAGCTCCCCTGTCTTCTTGACGACTTCGAGGTCCTTTCCAGCCTTGTCCCTGGTCTTCTTCAGTCCTGCCGAGACCTCTTTTGCTATCTCGATGATCTCGCCGGGAAACCTCAGCTGCCTTGCAAAGACGACCTCCTGGTCAAAGTCGCTCCCCACGTCAAGCTTGATGGACATCTTCCTTGAATCAAGCCTCTCCTCACCTTCTGTAAGCGCCAGTATGTTCTCGAGGAGGCTCCTTGTCTTTTCGATATGCTTCTCGAGGATGCCCAGCTTCTCGATGACAAGCTCCTTGAAATTGTCAGTGCTCTTGATGCTCAGCTTATTGAGCCTGACCCACTGCTTGAATCCTTCGAAGAACTTGTAGAACCTGGATATCTCGTCCTCCTGGTTCTCGATTCTCTTGCCTATCTCCTCTGTGAGGGCCTCCATGTCGCCTGTGTCCTTGAAGTCCTCGCCGGTAAGCTCAATGTTTCTCTCGGCTGTTTTTGGTAGTCCCATCTAGCCTTATCCCGGAATATCCATTTATATATTTTTCCCTGTTCACCCTGTTCTGTGTCTCTTTCACCACGTCGGGAAAGAAAGGTATCTTGACAGGGATTGCGAATTTCGAGAAATTGCTCGTCAGTATAGCCTCGCCCTTATCGAGTGACGCCAGGCTCCTTGAATCAGCTGACAGGTCCTGGCTGGCAGAATCGATTATGGCCTGCCTCTCGGGCGCCATCTCGATTCCGAGGATTATTTTCGTGTTCATGTTCGCAAGAATCTGCCGCGGTATGAGCGACGGAAGCTGGGTTATCGCAATCAGCCCGACCCGGAATTTCCTTCCCTCCCTTGCGATTGTCGAGAAGATGTTCGGGCCTTTTTCAAGAACCTCTTTTCCGAGCACCCTGGGCGCCTCCTCAAGCACTATAGATATGTTCGGCTTTGCCCCGAGCTCACCCCTGATCTTGTATCTCCTGTATCTCGAGAATGCCTCGCTTGTGATCAGCGAGCCGATGAGTATCTCTATCGCCCCTGAAAAATTCGACGTGTCGACAATCACTGTCCCTGCCTTCTCGAGCTCCTCGCAGATATCCTTAATTGTCGACTGCCCTGCCTGGATGTCGAAGACCCCTTCAGAGATCACCTTTCCGTCCTTGACTCTCAGGTTGAGAAGCGAAAGCAGCCGTCTCCTGACCACAGTGAGGGTGGCTTCGTGGAAATTTTTAATCTCTTTCTCAAGAACCAGGGACTCTACCCAGTCCTCTCCGAATTCCCTATAGGAGGCCTGGAGTGCCTCTTTCTGAGCGTCTGTCCAGAGCACTGCCCCGTTGAAATGCTGGGGCCTGATGTTTTTGAGGTTTATCTTGAGGGTCCTGCAGCCGGCCGGGGGCTTTGGCGAATAGTATACTACCCTGTCTTTGCCCGGATGGTCCTTCAGCCCTGTCGAGTTCCTGCCGTAGTACTCGTCATGAGGGTCGAGCACGAGGACGCCCGAGTAATCCTTGTCTATGAGATCCCAGAGTATGCACGAGGTGAGATTGCTCTTTCCCCTCCCTGTCGTGGCCGGTATGAGAATATGCTCAGAGAGCACGCTGTCGCCTTCCAGATGGACCTTGACGTCCACTGTCTTTGAGCCTGACCTGAGCTTGCCGAGATATAGCGGGTTCTTTGGCATGGTGAGGAAGAATATGTCGTCAGTCCTGACTTCCCTTACAGTCGAGAAGAATCCCGGCAGGGACTTAGACACCCTCGCCTGGCCTTTCTCGATCACAAGCAGGCTCTTGAGCAGTGCCAGGTTGTAGTTGCGGAGCTCAGGCTCCATGAGTTCAAGGTCATTGTCGTCCTCGAGCTTGAGCCCGCTCATGAGCTCAAGGTTCGTCTTCGACACCTGGCTTCCGTAGAGGAGGTCGTACACCTGCAGGAGTATCTTTGTCCCTCCGGTCTCTGCGACAAGGAGCTCGCCCAGCTCGATGTCGTTGCCGGATTTCTGCCTGATGAGGATCTTTCCGAACTCCCCTGATATCACCTGGCCTTTAGTCATGATCCCGGTGAATCCCGCTGTTTATATAAAGTTTGCTTATCCCCTAAAGTTTTACAACTATCATGGACTTACCGTACGTATCTACTTGAAAATAGAAAATTATTTATATACGATGTGATTTTGTTGCTCAATAGTATTTCTGGTGATGAAAAATAGCATTATCGCAAAAGGAAAGGTTGGACAAAGAGCTTGAACAGCTGACAAAGACCTACAAGGCTGGGATAA
Organism: uncultured Methanosarcinales archaeon; assembly: GCA_964469935.1. Taxonomy (GTDB): domain Archaea; phylum Nanobdellota; class Nanobdellia; order Woesearchaeales; family DSVV01; genus CAYXZQ01. The sequence goes on along the minus strand of CAYXZQ010000010.1, from coordinate 1,878 downwards.
TTGACGATAAGGAGTTTGAGAAAGGCAAGGCCCGGATACAGGAAAGGCTCTCAAGCGTCGAGCAGATGGCCAAGAAGGACGAGGAAGGCAAGAAGATTATAACTGAGATCCTTGGCGAGAGAGCCGAGGCAGCGCCGAAGAAGAAAGAGGCTAAGCCCAGAGCTGCAGAGGAGAAGCCGAAACCGGCAGAACCGAAGGTGGGGCAAAAGCCCAAGGCTAAGGAAGAGGCCTTCACTGTAATAGAGCCTGAGACAGTCGAAGAGAAGTCTGTTGCCAAACCTAAACCTAAACCTAAACCGAAAAAGCAGGCGAAGAAAAAGGCGAAGAAAGTCGCAAGGGCAAAAAAGAAGCCCGAGAAAGACGAATATGAAGAAGAGGATTCGACACTTTCCAAAGTAATAATCATAGCAGGAGTCGTCTGCATCATCCTGCTTCTTGTGCTCGTGAAAGTCTTTACAGGCAACACAGCGCCTGTGACAACGACCAACATGACTGCTGTCAACAAGACAGTCGAGATGAAGGCATTCATGGATTTCACGTGCCAGTACAGCAGCGAGGAATGGAATACTTTGATCGCTCTCAAGGATAAATATAAGGGCAATCTCACTGTGTCTATCAGGTATTTCCCGTTGTCAATGCAGAGCGTGGCTGTCTCGAACGCGATCCAATGCGCCTCTGACCAGGGCAAGCACATGGATTTCATCACCAGGCTTTTCAAAGAGCAGGGAAATGTCACGGATGACTCCCTGAAGAACATCGCATGGGCAGTAGGACTTGACAGGAACATATTCGATGCATGCGTGGACGACCAGTCCCATCTGGAGGATGTCAAGAAATCACTGAGGGAAGGGCTTGACAGCGGGGTCAGCGGTTCGCCGACCATCTTCATAGACGGCCAGGAAGCAGTGGGTGTCAAACCCATCGAATATTACGAGAACATCATCGACAAGGAGCTCGGCAGGAGCTGAGCGTCTTTTTCTTGTTATTTCATTATCTTTCTCTTCAGGTCAGAGAACCCGTACGCGCCTTTCCGGAAGAGCAAAAGGCTGATGAGCCCGATCATGCCGAATATCGCTGCTGCCAGGATATATCCTGTCTTTTTGCTTGTCCCTAATGCCGGAACCGCCACGATTTCCTTCGCGCTCCTGTTCTTGACTGAACCCGTTGAAGCCTGTATTCCATCCTGCTGGATAGGTGAAGGTGCCTCAGTGGCGGGCACATTCCTGTCCGACTCGGTCATCAGCGTGAACACGCCCTTGCCGTTCTTTATCGAATCCAGCCTCAGGCCAATGCCGTGGAAGTACCTTGTCTGGCCAGCCTGGAATTCGTAGGTCTCATTTTCAATCCCTATGGTCAGGTTCTCCTCCCCCACAGACAATATGCTTATCGTCTCGCTGCTGTTGTCGTTTTTTAGCTCAAGGACATCGTCTGCCTGCGTTGTGAACTCCGGGCTGTTCTCTTTAGCTTCGATTGTCTTGACAGCCTGAACAGGCACTGTCTCTGAGGTGGAAGTGGGTTCTGATGTCACGTCGGAAGTTATCTTGGTAGGCTGGTTGCTGTTACTACTTCCTTTGCCATTGCTTTTTCCACCTCCTCCGCTGCCTTTTCCATTTGATGTCTTGGTGTTGCATGCACCGCAATCTTCTGAGCATTTTGAGCATGATTCATTATCATCGCACGTTCCGTCTCCGCAGTAGCTGGCAGGCGTCGGGCAAGCACCGCAGTCATCTGCGCAGACCGAGCATGATTCATTATCATCGCACGTTCCGTCTCCGCAGTAGCTGGCAGGCGTCGGGCAAGCACCGCAGTCATCTGCGCAGACCGAGCATGATTCATTATCATCGCACGTTCCGTCTCCGCAGTAGCTGGCAGGCGTCG
>CAYXZQ010000009.1:0-42239 GCA_964469935.1 uncultured Methanosarcinales archaeon | reverse complement strand
GTTTATCATTATTTTCACATTTTAATCATCGAAATCACCTTTAAATCACGAAAGAGTGCAGAGTAAGGTATATTGATTTGATAAACTTGTTCTTAGGGAAGGAGTCATCATGCTTATCAGTTCACTGGAAATCATAGGATCTGGCCAGAAGCAGGACTCCTTCTGAAGATTGGGCAAAGACAAGTGATGCAACAGAGCAGACATGATAAGGAGGTAGGAAAATGGGAAAGATCAGTCCTGTTTCAGCAAAATATATCGTTCATGCGACAATCCAGATAGGGGGCATTGTCGACAAACCCGACGTGATAGGCGCCATCTTCGGACAGACAGAAGGGCTTCTCGGTGCGGACCTGGAACTTAGGGAGCTGCAGCGGTCCGGCAGGATAGGCAGGATAGAAGTGAAGGTCGACACGAGGTCAGGCAAGTCCCAGGGAGAGATACTCATCCCTTCGAGCCTGGACAAGTCAGAGACAGCAATCGTCGCTGCTGCGCTCGAGGTCATACAGAGGATAGGCCCGTGCACAGCAAAGATAAAGATAGACAAGATAGAGGATGTCAGGGTGTCGAAAAGGGCCTATGTCATCGACAGGGCAAAAGAGCTCCTCAAGCACCTCATGGATACGTCCATACCAGATTCGCAGGAGCTTGCTGATGAGGTGGCATATTCTGTCCGCGTAATGGAGATACAGGAATACGGCAAGGACAGGCTTCCTGCAGGCCCGAGCGTTGAGGAATCGGACGAGATAATAATAGTCGAGGGAAGGGCTGACGTGCTCAACCTTCTCAAGCATGGCATAAAGAACGCCATAGCCATAAACGGAACCAGTGTACCGGAATCCATCGTGGACCTCTGCAAGAAGAAGATTGTCACTGTCTTCGTGGACGGCGACAGGGGAGGAGACCTTATAATCAAGGAGATAACCTCTATTGCTGAAATCGATTATGTGACCAAGGCTCCGGACGGAAAGGAGGTTGAGGAGATAACCAAGAAGGAGATACACAAGGCCATAAGGTCGAAAGTGTCGCCTGAGCAGGCGAAGCTCGAGATAGGAAAGGATGATGGCAGGCAGAACAGCGGCCCTCAGCAGAGAAGGCACATGGACAGGCCGAGGCAGTTCACGGATAAGAAACCCCTTCCAAGGCAGCAGATCAAACTCAGCGCAGATGAGAAGAAGCAGTTTGCAGGCATGCTCGAGGACCTGGTAGGTACAAGAGGGGCGTATGTGCTCGATGACAAGCTGAAGATACTCGGCAAGGTCCCGATATCTGAGCTTGCATCGACCATGAAGAGCCTAAGCACAGGGGTATATGCCATCATATTCGACGGGACCATAGAGAATGACATCGTCTCCACTGCGGAAAAGACGAGCGTAAAGTATCTGGTCGCCATGACATCGAAGGCGAGGGGCTCGCAGAAGCTCTCGATAATCACAGGGAACGATCTCTGATCATCTCCCTTCTTATTTTCTTCTTTATCAAACAGAAATAAAAATAAATCCTAAGAAGTCTCGTTGAGGAGAGCATTTATGACTGCTATGAATTCCCTCTTCTCAGAGACCAGGTCGTTCTCGGCCTCGTACCCGTTGCCTATCCTGTAGTACTTGCAGCCAAAGACGAAGGTCGGGATGGTGTTGCCCGGGTTGAACTCGGAATATATCTTCTTCTCTTCTTCCGGGACGTATGTCTCGACTGTCTGGGTCAGGGTGTTGTCCCCTGTGTCGAGCATCCAGTGATAGGCGACAATCTTTCCCGAGTCGACGTAGGGCTTCACTGTCTGGTCGAATGTGTCCTTGATCCAGTTGCAGTGAGGGCATGTCGTCGTGGAGAACAACCTTATTATCGGCTTTCCGTTCTCGGTGCAGACAGGGCCTACCCTGAGGTTGAAAGTCTGTATCCCTGGAGTCTGGACGATGTTTACCTGCTGCTTGGGCTGCGCAGTGTACAGCCTGATATCAGCCTTGCTCCTCAGTTCCTGGATATACTGGTTCAGCAGAACTGACTGGGCCTGGGCGAGAGCCGCCTGCGCCTGCTGCTTGCCTGACTGCTCAAGCTGCGTCCTGATGTCCTGCCTGAACGCGTCAAGCCCCGTCTTGATGCTGTCGAGCCTTATTATGTGGAAGCCGTACTTGGTCTCCACCGGCGCCGAGAGCTGGTTCGGGTATTTCAGGGCGAATGCCGCGTCCTCGAACCCCTTGACTGTCTGACCCTTTGAGATGAATCCCAGATTCCCGCCGTTAGCAGCGTTCGAGTCGTCGGAGTACCTCCTGGACAGTGCAAGGTAGTCGCCGTTCGACTGGAGCTTGGCATATACTTCGTCGATAAGGGCTTTGGCCTGGTCCCTTGTCCTGTTGCTCTTACAGCCGACAGAGCCGTTGTAGCACACCAGTATGTGGCTGACGTTTATCTGGTAATATGACTGGTTGTGCGCGTCGTAATACTGCTGTATCTGCTGCTCTGTCACGGGTTTCGGCGCGAACTGGCTCTGGTTGATTCCGGCAAACACCGTCCTGTTCAGCAGCGTGAATATGATGAAATCCTTTGTGTAGAGCTCGATTGTATCGTTCCTGAACTCGTCATAGGTCATGTTCCTGGACTTCAGGACAGTGTCCAGCTGATCTTCTGATACCTGTGCCTTGAGGTCGGAGAGCCACTTGTCCACTCCTGCTATCACCTTGCTCTCATCGACGCTTATCCCTTCCTTGTCGGCCTCCTGCATGAGAAGCTCCTGGTTTATCGTCTGGTTGAGCACATAGTCCTTTGTTATCTGGGGACCCATCTGCGCCTGCATGTACTCCAACATCTTGTTTACTTCGCTGCTGTATATCGGCACGCCGTTCACGCTTGCGACCATGGTTCCCTGGTCCTTGGGCTGGTCTGCCTGCATGAGGTTGCTCAGGCTGTATATCCCGTAAGCGATGGCAACTATTAGGACAATCACTATCCCTGTGATGATCACCCTGTCATACCTTATCTTTCGGGTACCTGCTGAAGTATTTTTCTCAGAAGCCTCCTCTCTCGGGGCTGCATTGCCTCTTTTTTGCCTGTCAGTCCTTTTCTTTGCCGTTTTCTTCGCCATGTTGATATCACCCTGGATGTGCGCTGGAAAAACCGGGCTTTATTAATAAAGCTTTTGATTGTTGTGCCACCCTGGAGTTTAGATAAATATTTATATGTCCTCACCTGGTAATTAATCCTGATGTATGACATAATAATCGGGAGGAACCAGGAAGACAGGGCCAAGTTCGGCGACAACGGCATGGTGTTTTTGGGCAAGCATTATGTCAAGATGGGCCAGACGACGTCGCTTTCAAACAAGGTGTTCCTTGACGTCATACGCTCCCACGTCTTGTTCATCTGCGGTAAGCGGGGAGGGGGCAAGTCATACACAATGGGCGTGATAGCCGAAGGCATGACCGACCTCCCGCCCGAAGTCAAGCAGAACCTGAGCGTGGTCCTCTTTGACACCATGGGAGTGTACTGGACCATGAAATACCCTAACAGGAAAGAGGAGAAGCTTCTCACACAGTGGGGGCTCGAGCCAAAGCCGTTCGATGTCCAGATATTCACTCCAGCCGGGTTCCACAAGCAGTACATGGACAAGGGCATCCCGACAGATTTTCCATTCACCATTAGGCCGTCCGAGCTCGACTCGGGAGACTGGTGCCTGACATTCGACGTGGACATCAACGACCCCATGGGGGTACTCATAGAGAGGATAATAACCGAGATCAGCAAGGACAAGGACGATTATGTCATCGAGGACGTGATTTCGGCCCTCAAGGCTGACAAGGAATCGGAGAAGAGCGTCAGGGATGCTGTACTCAACAGGTTCCGCAATGCCCAGGACTGGGGGCTATTCGACGAGAAAGGCACCCCTCTCATTGATCTTGCTTCACCAGGCAAGATAACCATACTCGACGTCTCATGCTACTCAGCGATGCCGAACAGCTGGGGAGTCAAGTCCCTTGTCATCGGGCTGGTCTCGAAGAAGCTCTTCATCCAGAGGATGGTCGCGAGGAAGAACGAGGAATATGAGGACATCCACGAGGCGACGCATTATTTCGAAGACAAGAAAGCCAGGCAGGAGCTTCCCATGATCTGGCTCGTAATAGACGAGGCGCACGAGTTTTTGCCGAGCAAGGGCAAGACAGCTGCGACAGACCCGCTCATAACAGTGCTGAGGGAAGGTCGCCAGCCGGGCTTAAGCCTTATACTCGCGTCCCAGCAGCCCGGAAAGATACATACCGATGTCATGACCCAGGCAGACGCCGTAATAAGCCACAGGCTGACATCGAAGATCGACATCGACGCCCTTGGCCTTCTCATGCAGAGCTACATGCGCACAGGGCTCAACACGATCCTTGACGAACTACCGAGGGTGCGCGGGGCTGCGATAGTGTTTGACGACACCAACGAGAGGATGTATCCAATCCAGCTCAGGCCGAGGCTGTCGTGGCACGGCGGCGAGTCGCCTGTCGCGTACCATGAAATAAAGAACAAGTTCGGGCTCTGATAGGATTCTTACAGGTATCTCTTTGCCTTGCCGAGGGCGAATGAGAAGACCAGCAGCACGAGCGCCATGACAAGCGCCTGGACGTACATCGAGGTCACATAGTCTATGAAGAACTGCTCGGGGACGAGGACAATGAGCTTGTCTGTCGCAGGATTCAGCAGCCAGAGGTTGTTTGTGAAGAGGAGCTGGTGGAACTTGATGAAGAAGAACTCGAAATGGCTTCCTACGGCAAAGGACAATGCGCAAAACACGAGGACCGCTATGCCTGTGTATGTGAATACCCTTCTCAGGGTCTCTATTCTGTCGCCAGTCATGCCTAGCTGGAAATAGAGGAGTATGAAGAACAGGATGATGAAAAAATAATAGATCTCTGTCGCCGAGCGGATGAGTCCCTTCACGTCTGCGAGATGCAGCATCTCCTTCTGGTTGAAATAATCCGGGCTGAGGTTACCGCTCCCCCTGAAATATGCGAAGAGCTCGCCTGTCATGTTGAACCTCTCAGGCAAGGAGACATTGTTCTTCTGGTATTCGCTGTAATAGAAATCCTGATTGTAGAGGAGATGGAAGAAGCCCTGGAGAAATATCAGCATGAAAAGCACGAGGGATGAAAGGATTATGAGCTTTCGGGACATGATTTTCCTAGACATAATAATATTTCCCCGCCTTCTTCTGCTCGCGGTCCTTGAGCGAGCCGGGCTTGTTTATCCTGGGCCTCCCGCTCTCCTTGTCCCTCCTCAGCGTTATGTCCACCTCTCTGAGCAGGGTATTCATACCTTCCTCCATCCTCAAAGGCCCTCTCACCGTGCCTGCCACAGCCGGCCTGCCGTCGAAGACGAGTAGCCTGTTCGACAGGTAGTCGAGGAATACAAGGTCATGGTCGACGACGAGGATGGAGAGGCCCCGCTGCTCTGCTGCCGCCCTTATTATCTTTGCGACAAGGAGCCTCTGCTCGACATCAAGGTATGCAGAGGGCTCGTCGAGAAGGATAAGGTCAGCTTTTTTTGACAGTGCATCCGCGATCGCTACCCTCTGGAGCTGGCCTCCCGAGAGCTCGGAGAGCTTCCTCGTTAGAAGAGGCTTTATGCCAAGGGGATTTATCAGCTCGTTCGTGAAATCCTTCAAAGCGTCCGCGAGACGGACCATAACGATGTCGTCAGAACCCGTGTCCACGTACTGGGGCTTGTAGGATACGCTCAAATTTTCCGCCTCTCCTGAATCAGGCTCCAGCTCTCCTGCGATGATCCTCACGAACGTGGTCTTGCCTATCGCATTCTCGCCCAGGACTCCCACTGTCTCATGCCTGTAGACCTCGCCGGGCTCGGCGACAAGGCTGAAGCTTCCCACCTTCTTCTCAAGCCTGGGCCAGGATGCAAGGACATTGTCCTTCTTCTCCTCGACAGGAGGCCTGACGTCGAATTTTATCTTCGAATCCCTGAACCGGATGTTCTCCTCCCTCATGTAGCCGTCAAGATAGATGTTTATGCCGCCCCGCGCGGATTTCGGCTGGGACACGACCCCGAACACGCCCTCCTTGCCGTACATTATGTGGACCAGGTCTGCAATGTAGTCCATCGCGACAAGATCGTGCTCGATGACGAGGACAGCCGTGTCGTCAGATGAAAGCTCTCTGATGAACCTCGACACCACCAGCCTCTGCTTGATGTCTAGGTAGGAGGTTGGCTCGTCGAATATGTACAGGTTCGCATTCTTCAGCACCGTAGCCGCGATCGCAACCCTCTGCATCTCCCCGCCTGAGATGGTGGAGATGTCGTTCTCAAGAATTTCTGATATCCCCAGCTCTTCGCAGACCTTGCCCATCTCCTGCTTCTCGTCAACCTTTGCCAGGAGATCCTTCACCATGCCTTTGGAATTTTTCATTATGAGGTCCACGTTCTGGGGCTTGTATGCTACCTTTATCTCGCCGTCCCTGACCTTCTCCAGGAAGACCTGCATCTCAGTGCCCTTGAAGAACTCGATGATGTCATCATGGACTGCCTCGGAGTCCTTGCCGAGGTTGGGTTTGAGGACGCCTGCAAGTATCTTTATCGCCGTGGTCTTTCCGATGCCGTTCTTCCCTATCACGCCGACAGTCTTGCCGAACGTGGGCATGGGCAGGGAGTAGAGGGCGAAGTCATTAGGCCCGAACCTGTGGATCGGGTCCCTGTCAAGCTCTTCGGGAAGGTTGATTATTGATATTGCATCGAACGGGCACCTGTTCGGGCATATTCCGCAGCCGGTGCAGAGGGACTCGTCTATCAGCGGTTTCTTGTCCTCTCCCACGACGATGCAGTCCTTGCCTGTCCTGTTCACGGGACAGACCTTTATGCACAGATAACCTCCGCATCCCTGAGGGTTGCACCTGTCCTTCCTTATAACAGCAAGCCTTGTCATGGCACATCAGAACTCTACCGATATTTATAAGTCTTATTCTTCCTCGAGGGACTTCTCGTCCTCGTCTTCATCGTGATAATCGTCATCTTCTCCCATCACGTGCGATAATATGGATATTTATTTAAATATTGCTCTTTTCTTCATGCGCATGAGCATAAGCGGCAATCTGAGGAACATCAATGACAGGATCAGGCAGGCGCTGGAAAGGTCTGGAAGGACCCACGATGTCACAGTTTTGGCTGCGACAAAATATGCGGACGCACAGCGGATAATGGAGGCCATCGAATCAGGGGTTGGTTTGATAGGCGAGAACAGGGTGCAGGATGCGGCTGCCAAGTTCCCCGGCCTGCCTCCGGTCAAGAAGCACATGATAGGCCACCTGCAGACCAACAAGGCCAGGCAGGCAGTGGAAATCTTCGACTGCATCCAGTCCGTGGATTCCCTGAAGCTGGCAAAGGAGATAAGCAGGCGCTCGAAAACAAAGATGCAGGTGATGATCGAGGTAAACATATCCGGCGAAGCGCAGAAATTCGGAATCGCGCCGGATGACGCTGAGCATTTCCATGACTCCATCTCAAGGCTTGAGAATATTGATGTCGTCGGCATGATGGCCGTCGCTCCGCATGTCCCTGAAGAAAAAACAAGGCCTTATTTCAGGCAGATGAAAAAAATAAACGACAGGCTGAAGCTTGAAAACCTGTCAATGGGCATGAGCGAAGATTTCGAGGTCGCAATCGAAGAGGGAAGCACCATGGTGAGGCTCGGCTCCGCAATCTTCAAAGATGTCGTCGACAATCAATGAGACATGACCCTCGGATGCAATCATCATTTCCTGTCTTCTGTTTTTGCTTGATACAAAATCCACGGAAATAATCAATAAATTTAAATATGAGAAGTTTCAGAAAAATGAATTGGTGAAAATTAGAAAATAATTTTCAGCAACAAACAAATCTGTTGAGGTGATTAGCATAGCAAAAAAGAAGGCTAAGAAGAAACCTGCCAAGAAAAAAGCTGCAAAGAAGAAACCTGCTAAGAAAAAAGCTGCAAAGAAGAAACCTGCTAAGAAGAAAGCAACAAAGAAAAAAGCAGCAAAGAAGAAAGCAGTAAAGAAGAAGGCAGCAAAGAAGAAAGCAACAAAGAAGAAAGCAGCAAAGAAAAAAGCTAAGAAAAAGAAATAATAAGATTTATTTTTTATTTTTTTTGTAAATATTTATATACTAATTCTTTTTTTCGGGGCCCATGAAATGCGAAGCCTGCAAGTCCAAGATCGAGACCACGTTTCTGGGCAAGATAGTGGGGACAGTGGTAAAGGACGCAAAAGGCAAGAAGCACCACTTATGCTCAGCCTGCCAGAGGAAGCTCGGGGCGAAGAAGGAGATGCTCGCAAGCTTCTAGAGCAGCTGATATTTCTTTTATTGCCGGATTTACAAAAAGTTTTTTAAACATCGGCGAAATCGCAGTGGATTATGCCCCTGTAGCATAGTAGCTATTGCGGCGGATTCGTAAAAAAAACTTTGGAAAATCCGCAGGTCGAGGGTGCAACTCCCTCCAGGGGCTTTCATTTATTCATTTAGGACTTGCATTTATCTTACCGCAGAACTCCTCCACAACCCCATCACAGTCATCCACCTTCTTCATGTGGACCTTCAGCTTCGCGACCGGCTCCATGGACAATCCCTTCATCTGGCTGAAAAGCCTGCCGGTGAAGAGCCCGTATGTGCAGAAGAACCCTGTTTTCTTGAACTTGTTCTTCATGAGATAGCTCTTTGTCGGCGCAGGGATGCTGAATCCCCACACAGGGCTCCCTATGACTACCATGTCATAACCCGACGGGTCTTTTTTGAACCCTATGTCAGCCGGGACCTTTGTCATCGGCCCTTTGAAATCCTTCTCATCGAACCTTATCTCGTCAGTGTCAGCGCCCAGGTTCTTCGCGATCTTATCCGCAACTTTTCTGGTATTTCCTGTCTTTGAATAGAATACTACAAGTGTCTTCATATTTTCACCCCAAATAGGAACACAGACGGTCTCATTATGATATAAATGTTTCGATTGATTTCATCCGGAGAAAGACATCATTGAATCGGGTAGACATAGTTCACAAAGCACAGCGCGACGATCGCTGTGCCGAACCTCTTCTGGGGAGATACTGTCTCTGATAGGACCTGGACATCCCTGAGATAATATTCTTCTGAGAATCCATTATCATACAGCTCTTCAAGGGAGAGTTTGAGTTTCGCGATGCATTCAGCCCCGGAGCTGTCATTGAACTTGCATACGATGCCCCCGAGCTTCTCGCCGGTCTTTTTGTGATATAGCCAGCCCAGGATGAGCCCTGCAGTGATGGACTCGCCCGCGCCGCATGTGGCTTTTGACATGATGCTCTCCATGACAGAGCCGTGGACTAGATTTTTCGGCATCTCGATCTCCCTCGCGATGCCCGGAAGGACCGAGGAATATGTCATTATGTTGCACATCTCTATGCCCGCGTCCCTGAGCGCGAGGTGGAACGAGCCTGCATCGACTGATAAGTCGCTCTCGCCCTTCCCCTTCGTGACAAAATAATCTCTCGGGAGCCTCTTTGCCGAAAGCATCTCTTTGCTCTCTTCCATAACGGCAGGTGTCCTGTCATCATATATATTGTTAACTGAAAACCTACCCTAGATATGGACTTTGTTCAAAATGTCCTGTTCCTTACGCACAAATCAAGGGCATTCCATGCCTGAATTGTGCTACAGCTATGTTGTCTTACGAGACTTGAGAGCACTCACTGGCCTAATTTCTCAAAAAGTCGAAATTAAGTTTACCTTCGGTAAACTTTTTGGCGACATTTTGAACAAACCATCTGATTTGAAAAAATTTATAACACATCCCTGATTATCTCATTTTCCATGAAGGTGGCTGAGAGGAGGAAATGGTATCATGAGCTCTTCAGGATAAGCATATTCCTGAAGGGGCTTGACGGCGCCCTGGAGCTGCTCGGCGCGCTCGTACTCGTGGTCTTGGGCTCAAACACAATATCCACCATTGTCCACAATCTCTTTGAGCAGGAGCTTCTGGAGGATCCGGGGGACTTTGTCGCGAACTTACTCGTCAATGCAACCCACAACATCACGCTAAGCACCCAGCATTTCATAGCATTATACCTTTTCGTCCACGGAGCGATAAAGGTCGGGCTGGTCACGGCACTTTGGAAAGACAAGCTGTGGGCGTTCCCGGTAGCAGGAGTGGTTCTCCTGCTCATGGTGCTCTACCAGGGCTTCAGGCTCGGGTACAACTTCTCATGGATTCTTCTTTTCCTGACACTGCTGGACGTCATAATCCTCGTCCTGTTGAAGTCGGAGTACGACCGCCAGGTCAGGATTATCGCCCGACGGGGCAACAAGCAAGGGGCTTAATCCGAAAAAAATAAATACATGGGAGGCCACTTGTTCCTGATGCTTGACATATTCTATCTGGACAAAAAGCTCAGGACTGCAAAACCTGGCGAGCTTGCAAGCCTTGCCGGCAGGAGGCTGTGGGTAGACGTCACAGGCATAACAAAGGACGAGGCAGAGTTTCTCCGGAAAGTCTTTGACCTCCACCCGCTGACAGCAGAGGACCTGCTAAACTCCAACACACGGATAAAGGTTGAGGATTTTCCCAATTACCTGTTCTCTATCTTCTACGGCGTCGAGAAGAACAAGGGTGTCCAGCTTGTGGAGCTCGATTTCGTGCTCGGTGACTCTTTCATCATAACCAACCACAAGAAGGAGAACGAATGCTTCACGAACCTTAAGAAGAACAGGGGGAAGATGGAGGAGCTCCTGAAAAAAGGCCCTGAATTCGTCTTTCACAAGCTGCTTGACGACACAGTGGACAATTTCTTCCCTGTCCTCGAGGTCATCGACGACAACATCGAGAAGCTGGAGGACTCTGTCACGAAGACACCCCGTCCGGAGCTCCTGACAAAGATACTCCAGCAGAAGAGGCAGATAGTACACATCAAGAAGACTGTGATGCCCCAGAGGGAAAAGATATCATTCCTTGCAAAGAACAACTACAGGCAGATATCGAAGAGGGCCCTGCCGTATTTCCGCGACATCTACGACCATGCGATACGGGTATCAGACACCATAGACAACTACAGGGAGGCTGCAGGCAGCGCCTTTGACGCCTACATGTCAGCTGTCTCGAACAACATGAACGAGGTGATGAAGGTGCTCTCCATCATCGCGACAATCGCCCTCCCGCTCACAGTCGTCTCTGGCATCTACGGGACGAATTTCACGATCCTTCCCGGCTCCAAGGCGCCTTACGGCTTCTGGATAATGATACTAGTCATGTTCCTGATAAGTGGCGGGATGGTCATGTTCTTCCGCAAGAGAGGCTGGTTCTAGAAAATTTAAGGTGCTCAGCTTTCCAGGGATTTTCGGAGGATGTTGTAAACCTCGGGGTATTTGTCGATGTTCCTCAGGTCCAGGTGCAGGGGTTTGAGGGGGCTCTCGCAAGTGCCATTGATTATATAATTGTGTGCTCCCAAATCCAGCAGGGCATTCTCTTCTAGGACAGCCCCGTCCCCCTGCTTCCCCCCCATGTCGCAGCCTGTCCCGACTATGTTGTAGATGGGGATGGGAGGCAGAGCACCCCTGTTGAGCTTGTTGATGAACAGGCTGTTTGAGTCCATGTCCCTGCATTCTAGGTCCTCGCCTATGAGCGGGCAGAGCGCCGCTATCTCGCCAACAATCCCTTTGTTGGGTGTCCCTATCATTATCAGCCTGTCGACCTTGCCGGTCCCGAATACCTGTATGTAGCGCCGTGCGACAAGCCCCCCCATGCTGAATGCGACGATCTTCACCTTGCTTCGGCCTGTCTTGTTGAGCACAGTATCCACAAGGTCATTGAGCCTTATGGCGTACGTGTCGATGCTCTCGCTCTTTGCCTGGACAGCGACGTAGTTCTGAGGCTCGCCGAATATGTCAAAATAGTAGCTGCCCCGAAAAACCATGGGGGCGGGTATCAAGCTCCAATGGTCGCGGGTCGTGTCAGGGGTGAACAAAGTTATTGAGCCTGCGTTGATGTAGCCGTCCTTCTCGAGCGCCTTCTGGATCTGGTTGAAGCCCTCAAGGCTGTACTCGGCAGAGAGGTCCCTGTTCACAGCATGGCCGTGCAGGAGCAGCACAGGATAGAGGGTGCTGTTGTCTTCACAGTTAAAGCAGCACCGCCTCTGCTCTCCGAATACCGGGCATGAGGGCGGGGGCTCTGTAATATTGATCGGCTGTCCGGTCAAGTCCGGGGCTGCGGGGCTTTGAGGAGTGTAATCAAACTCCCTCACCTTGTCGAGCCTGAGCCTCACATTGTCGCATCTTTCCGGAAGGAAGCTCTCCATCGACACCACGAGCGCAGGCGTCAGGTTCAATGAGGTGTAAAATGCTTTCCCATCAGCCCGATACTCATCCAGGATATCCCTTATGATGGCTGAATTCGCCCCTTCTTTCATGTTTCTCAGCCCTTCTTCTGCGACATCATGCCTGATGCCCTCAAGGACCCTGCTGACATTTTTCCAGAACCCGGCTGTACCCGGGTAGCTCTGGTTCGCTGCAGCGATCTCCATGCCATCCCTGATGCCTTCATAATAGTCCCGGAGCTCGTCGACCCGGGCGCAGCTCATGTTGAGGTCGAACCTGTTCTGCGCAGACCTCGAGCTCAGGTCCGGATGAGAAGTGCATTCCCCTGATACATTGCAGAGCACGTCATAGAAAACGTCTGCCTCAACATCCTTTGTGAGAGATTCTGTCCGGATGTTGTCGTCGATCTTCTGGCTTATGTCCCTGACGTCATCTCCGAGCGATGTTATCTCCGAGGCCCTGGTATCCAGAGGCCCGGGTATCTCCATGAGGAGCACCTGGCGGTTGTACAATATTATGGCGTTTGCAAGCGCGACAGCCTCGTTCCAGTCGCTGAACTCGACCTTGCTGAGGTTGTCGAGGGTCTCTCCCGTGGACCTCAGCGCGAGGCCGAGGCTGTTGAACCGGGAGAGTGTGGTGTTCAGCTCTCCTTCCAGCCGGACGAGCGTCATGTTCAAATCTTGTGTCCTCGACATGAATCCCCCAGTCTCTGACTCCAGGGTGTCATAGTCCTGACTGTTCCATAGATCAAGGAGCTGCATAAAATAATCATGATGGCTGCTTATCTCCTGGCTCAGCATCGCACTTTCTTTCGCGAGATTGTCGGTTTCAACATACTCGTCAAGCTCCTTGATTGTCGAATCGATTGCCGCCTCCCTGGCCTCAGCATGCTGGAGACTCGACGCCTCACCCCGGAGTTTGGCCAAAAGCTCCTGCTTCTCTGTCCTGTCCTTGGCAGTGATATTGTACTGTACAGTGAAAAGTACGCTCCTTGTCGTCGGCTCTTCCTGGGTCTGGCAAAGGAAAGTTCTTATTCCATGGCAATCCAGGCCGAAGCGATATATCCCAAGCCCGTCCCCAAGCCTTTCAGCGGTGACATTGTATGTTTTCCTGAATGAGCTTGTGCTCTTTATGACGGATGTGCCATTGTCAAGCATTATGCCGTCGCTGATGTCCTGGTAGGCATAGCTGCATACGACACTGCAGAACGGGTTTGACCTGACATCGGCCTCGAACATTACTGAATCAGTCCCTCCCCTGACAAGCGAAGTCGTCGTCTTGTCAGCTCCAAGCTCAAGGACTATGTCGTTGCCCAGGAGGAAATTCAGGTAGAGGGCGAATCTTGCCCCGAAAACTAGTAAGAGTATGATTACGACCGCCAGGGCTGCCAGGTAGTGTTTCCTGTACCTGGATATGTGCTCTCTTGTTTTGGCATATCTTTCCTTGAATCCCATGAGAAAGGTAAACCTGCAGGATTATTTAAAACATGTGCAGAGGCTGACAACATAAGCAGAGGAACAGGCCTTCCTGGTCTTTTTCAAAGCATATTCCTGGAAGGGCTGCATGAATTTTCAGCGTTCCTGATGCATTAAACAATTTGTTATAAGCTTAAAGCAAGGTAATATCTATCCTGGAGCTATACTAATCATTGTTGCATTTGTTCTCAGAACATTGGGGGCCGGACGTTTGTCCTTTGAGGCTCCCAAAATAAACCAGGAGGTGAATAAGATGGAAATGGACTACAAGCAGGTCTCGTGCGACCCGTCATGCGGATTTCTCATAAAGAGCCATGATGAGAATGAGATAAAGAAGGTCGTCATGGACCATGTGAAGAATGCGCATCACCAGAAGATCTCTGGCAAGGACGTAGAGAAGATGATGACTGCCGCATGAATTTTTTCCTTGTCGGCAGGACATTTGGGGCAGCAAGGATTCAGGAAACTGGATTCCCAGGGCCTCAACACGATTAAAGGAGGGAAATAAAATGACGTATGTATTGGTGAAGCATAAAATCGAGGACTGGGATGCGTGGAAGCCTGTCTTTGATTCCCACAAGCCTACGAGAATCAGTGGAGGAGAGCTGGATTCGCATGTCTACCGTACGGAAGGCAATCCCAATGAGATCACCGTGCTCTTCAAATGGGACAGCCTGAAGAAAGCCAAGGCTTTCTTGGAGTCTAAAGATCTCAAGACCAAGATGGCTGAAGGGGGCGTGACCGGTGAGCCGGAGATACGTTTCCTGAATGAAGTAGAGACAATGGCTTCCTGAGGGCTCGTGCCGTTTCATCGGACAGTTCGCTCGGTCAGGGATGATGTCTTTGTTTCAGGGGTGATCAGCATAAAAGTTAGGTGTATTGGGTGCAGGATTCAAGCTATAAGACAGTAAAAGATTTCATCAGGTTCTGCTGTATACCTTCTCAAGCTCAAGATAGGCCTCCCTCAGTGTAATCTTGTAGACGAGATAGATGGGAAGCGCCAGTATCATGCCGAGAGGGCCTGCGACCTGAGCGGCTATGAGTATGAGCACTATGCTCAGGAGCGCATCTATCTTCACCATACCCGGTATCATGAACGGGTTAAGATATAGGTTGTCGACGAGCTGGGCGACAATGACTGTTACCAATGCGAACAATGCAATTATCGGCGCGTCAAGTATGCCTATGAGGACTGGCGGAATCGCACCCAGCACAGGCCCTATGTAAGGTATAATGTTTAGTATGCCTGCAAGGACACCGAGGAACAGCCAGCCTTTCAGCCCTGAAATATGGAAGCCCAGGCAGCAAATTGCGCCGATGACTGTGCTCTCTATCACTTTTGCAGACAGGAAATCCCGGAGCTGCAGCCTTATCTCTCTTGATGCGTTCAGGATGGCATCCTTATACCTGACTGGAAGCAGACCTGAGATCCTTTTCTCTATCTTCTTCCATCTCCTGAAGTACATATAGAACATCAGGGGCAATATGATGACTGAATTAAAGGCGATCGAAGTGACCAGACCGAGAAACGAGGTGAAGGATGAAAATATGTACTCTTGTATGGCTGTCAGGGTGTCCTGTGTGAAGATTTTTCTGCCAAGGATAGTAGGTATGTAGGGATTGATCATGCTCATGTAAGTGCTGCTTACCTGGCTTACGTCAGCATTTGCAACCTCGTTTAATTGGGTGATGGAGCCGCCTATGAGGAAATATATGGTGAACATCCAGAAGAATGCCATTGAGTACAGGAGGAACCTCCTTCCTGTCTTTGACATATGGAACCTCTTCACCCTCTGGTGGAAATTCGTGATCAGGTTCTCGATGAAAATTATCAGCACGATCCCTATGATGAAGACAATGAATATGGTCTTGAAATAGAACAACAGCGAGATTATGCCTGTCAGGACAAGAAAGATCACTGCCAATATTATCCAGATCTTCGGCTCTGTCGACAGTTCAGCAATCTTCTTCCTCTCAATTGCAGGCTTCTCGGCTGTCTCGAAAAATACTATCCTGTAGAGGGTAGTTATTACCACTATTCCTAGTACCCCGATGAAGCTTTCATAACCCAGGCCGAACCAGAACATCCTGCCGAAGACAGGTACAAGCCCAAATAATGCATAGAGTGCGGTAGTCAGCGCCTGGGCAACGACTATCAGAAAAGCGAGCACAGGGGACGGAGCCTTTTCATTGTAAGCCCCTGCAAGAAATCCGACAAGAACGAGCGGGACTATTGCGAGGTATTCGAACTTCGAGCCTGTGTATATTGCATTAGAGAGAGGGCCGAATAAACCCGTGAGAAATCCCACGCGCTTTCCGAAAAGTATCCCGCCGATGATGGGTATTATCATGTTGACAGCTATGACTGCACCGGGGATATAGGGGTTGGGCTGGATCGAGCGGGAGTTGCCGACAAGCACATATATTATTATAAGAATGAGGCTCTGCCACACCCATGAGCCGATTTTATGTTTCATCACTATGGAGAAGTCATAGGTTTATTTAATTGTTGCGACTTCGGCAGGCAATTGTCCTTTCTGGCAATAGGTCTGCCGCTAAAATTCATACGTAAACTGCTTTGCAAATGAGCCAATCCCTCGTATCCAGAAATTGAATTCTTATTGCGATTGGGGAAGACCGCACCTAAAGCCGGTCCATCATTTGCTGAGGTAGCGCTGCACTTCCCTCTTTGTCCTTGTCGCGTACGAGGCAATGTTAGGGACCATGACTGCCCGAAGCTCCTCATTCCCGTTTGTCGCCCTCTCGTAAAGCAGGTCGCAGAGGCTGTTGACGAACCTCGCCATGGTTGTCCCTGTGAAATCCTTAAGAATAATTGTCTGTGTCTCAGGAACAGTATATATTATGCCGCAATCGCTGATGTATCCATTGTGGACAAGGAGATTGACATCGCCGTGCCTCAGCTTGATATTTGCAGGCACTATCCCCAATCCCTTCTCAAGAAGCCTCAATGCGACAGCATCGACCCCTCCATGAATGTATTTTTCATCCTTATTTGCTGTCTTTCTGTTCTCATTGTCATAAAGCCTGACCAGTTGCCTGGCTTCAAGGAGGTATTCCAATAAGATTTCCTTGTCAATCTGTATGCATTTTTCCGACATATTACCACCCTTGGAAGCCTTTATTCATATTCTGATTATAAAAACCTTTCGTTCTTTAGCATTGAAAAGTAATGAACATATATGCCAAGTGCATGCCAAGAAATCCTGACGTTGGCAAAGCCACCGAAAGATTTAAATAATACATATGAATCTG
Source organism: uncultured Methanosarcinales archaeon (assembly GCA_964469935.1). Lineage (GTDB taxonomy): Archaea > Nanobdellota > Nanobdellia > Woesearchaeales > DSVV01 > CAYXZQ01. The sequence continues at coordinate 25,200 of CAYXZQ010000009.1, read as the reverse complement.
CTTTCATATGAAATGCATTTCATACAATAAGTTCTTCGAGGTCATCGCCGGAAAGACGAGGCTCAAGATCATAGAGTCCCTGTCTTCCTCAGACCTGTCTGTTAAAGATATCTGCGATGCCACAGGCGAGGAGCAGTCAAAGGTCAGCCACAACCTGAGGATACTGAGCGACTGCCATTTCGTGGAGCAGAAGAAGGACGGCAAAAAAAGGATATATTCCCTCAATGAAGAGACTATCGTGCCCATCATTGATCTGGTGAACAGGCACGTGAGGGCGAACTGCAAGAAGGACTGCCACATGAAAAGATAAGAAAAGACAAAATGGGAAAAAAGCAAATATACATGGACAATGCCGCTACGACGATGCTCGACCCGGCCGTGCTTGACGCGATGCTGCCTTATCTGAAGGAAAGGTACGGCAACCCGGGCTCGATGCATGACAAGGGCCTTGAGGCGAAAGAGGCGATTACAGGCGCGAGGCAGAAGGTCGCAGGCATCCTCGGATGCTCTCCTGAGGAGATTATATTCACAGGCTCGGGAACAGAGTCCGACAACCTTGGCATAATAGGCTATGCAAGGAAGAACAGGGACAAGGGAAACCACATAATCACGACTTCGATCGAGCACCACGCGGTCCTCGACTCATTCGAGAGGCTTAAGGAGGACGGGTTCGAGGTCACCATACTTGATGTCGACATAGACGGCCTCATAAGCCTCGACAGGCTGGAGAAGGCCATCACTCCGAAGACAATCCTTGCATCCATCATCTATGCAAACAACGAGATAGGCGTTGTGCAGGACATACCGGCAATCGCCAGGATATGCAGGAAGAAGAAAGTTGCATTGCATACAGATGCATGCCAGGCGACAAGCTACCTTGAGATGGACGTGGAGAAGCTCGGCGTGGACATGATGACGCTCAACGGCTCGAAGATATACGGCCCCAAGGGCATCGGCGTCCTTTATATGAAAAAAGGGATAAAGCTGGAGCCCATTGTGTACGGCGGGGGACAGGAGTCGGGCCTCAGGTCAGGGACAGAGAACGTGGCAAACATCGTGGGGTTTGCAAGGGCGCTTGAGCTAGTTTCAGGGCACAAGGAAGAGGAGACTAAGAGGATGGAGAGGCTCAGGGACAGGATGATCGATGGGCTCTTGAAGATTTCGGAGACAAGGCTCAACGGCCACCCAGAAAAGAGGCTTGCAAACAATGTCAATGTCTCGTTCCTCAACATCGAGGGAGAATCGCTCCTCCTGCTCATGAACGAGGAGGGAATATACGCCTCGACAGGCTCGGCATGCACTTCGGCAAGCCTTGAGCCGTCCCATGTCATAGTGGCTCTCGGCCTGCCTCACGAGCTAGGGCACTCCTCGATAAGGTTCTCGCTCGGCAGGGACACGACGGAGGATGATGTCGATTTTGTCGTCGGAAAAGTTGCACCCATGGTAGAGAGGCTTCGGAAGATGTCGGCGCTAAAAAACACGATGGAACAGGTGCTAAAGGAGGGTAAGAAAAATGTCAGATGTTAGGTCAGCAGAGAGCCAGTGGTTCTATTCAGATACAGTCAAGGAGCATTTCCTCAAGCCCCATAACATCGCCACTGAGGATTCGATGGTTAAGGGGATGAAACCCAACGGCGAGGGTGAGGTCGGAAGCCCTGCATGCGGTGACGTGATGAAGATGTGGATAAGGGTCGAGGAGGGTAGGATAAAGGGCTGCCTGTGGCGGACATTCGGCTGCGCCTCTGCAATAGCATCCACGTCCATGCTATCTGTCATGGTCACTGAGAACGGCGGGATGAGGCTCGAGGATGCCCTGAAGCTCAGGCCGAACGACATACTCGAGAGGCTCGGCGGGCTTCCGAAAATCAAGATACACTGCTCAGTTCTGGGGGACCAGGCCCTCAGGGCGGCGATAAAAGACTACGAGAGCAGGAAATGACTGCCCCTGCCAATCCTTTTCTTATAGCTTCAATCCGTGTTGAAACCTACTCCTATATATAAATAAAAGCATGCCTTTACTACCATCTAAATAAGATAAACCATTATATATATGTCCGTCACATACATATATGATGTGAGGATATCGCGCCCTCTCGGGCGGGAGGTAAAAAATGAGGCATGCAAGCATCTTCATGGGAATTATGTTCATAGGACTGCTGATTGCGGGCTGCGTGACAATAGAGAACAACACCAACACAGGCGAGACAGGCCAGTCCGGACTGGCCGGGCCAGGGCAGGCAGCCGGTCTTCAGGCTGATGATTCAGGGCTCCTGAAGTTCAACTCCACCTCGGAGATCATGGACTACCTGCAGCAGGCACAGGCATCGGGAAGCTATTATGGCTACGGGATAAACAGCATGGCCCGGGACATGGCCGAGCCCATGGCTGAGGGCGTTGCTTCTGATTCTGCAATGGTCAAGACATCATCTCTGCCTGCATCAGCGCCCCAGGCATCGGGCGTGAGCGGCACAGGACAGTCTTCTGCCGGCGCTACAGACTACTCGACCACGAATGTCCAGGTCCAGGGCGTGGATGAGGCCGACTTTGTCAAGAACGACGGCAAGTACATATACATGGTCGACCAGAACAGGCTGATAATAGCTGACGCGTATCCTCCCGAGGACGCGAAGATAGAGTACCAGGGAAAGCTTCCCGGGATGCCCAGGGAGATGTTCCTGAACGGCGACAGGCTTGCAGTGTTCGTCGACGAGAATACCCAGTCCTACGGCATACAGCCCTATGACTTCATGCCGACCCCTAGATACATGCAGGAGACAGATGTGCTCATATACGACATCTCCGACAGGGAGAATCCAGAGCTCGTCAAGAACTACACTGTCACCGGAAGCTATTACCAGTCGAGGATGATTGGGGACTATGTCTATTTCATCGCCCAGGACAGCGTTTACTACTACAACAACTATATCGACCTCCCCATCATCAAGGAGAGCGGAGCCGTGGTCGCAAGGCCTGACATATACTATTTCCCTAATCCTGAAAACAATTATGTGTTCGACACGGTGTCATCGTTCGACATAAACGACGACAAGGCAAAGATCAACTCCAAGACCTACATGATGGGATACTCCAACACCCTATACGTATCCGAGAACAGCATATACATCACGTACCAGAAGAACATGCCATGGTCATACCAGGAGAAGGACAGGGAGGACAGGTTCTACAATGTCATCGTTCCCCTTCTGCCGTCAGATGTCCAGTCAAAGATCAAGGCCATAAAGGCAGGCAGCGGCGAGGACTACGAGAAATGGGTCAGGATATCAGAGGTCATGCAGGACATGTACGACAGCATGAGCGATACCCAGGTATCGAACCTTGTCGATAAGATAAGCGATGCTGTCGACGAGTACGAGACCAAGAAGGAGATTGACAGGAGAAAGACGGTCATCCACAAGATAGACATCGACAACGGGAAGATAGAGTACGACACGAGCGGCGAGGTGCCGGGGTACCTCCTCAACCAGTTCTCGCTCGACGAGTCAGGCGGGAACCTGAGGGTCGCGACGACGACGTATACGTACACGAGCAGGAAGTCGAGCATGTTCAACAACGTCTACGTGCTTGACAAGAACCTCAAGATAATAGGCAAGCTCGAGAACATAGCGCCTGACGAGAACATCTACTCGACCAGGTTCCTGGGCGACAGGCTCTACATGGTCACGTTCAAGAGGATAGACCCGCTGTTCGTCATCGGCCTCTCTGACCCGAAGAACCCCGTGATGCTGGGCGAGCTCAAGATACCGGGCTACTCGGATTACCTCCATCCCTATGACGAGACGCATCTCATTGGCATAGGCAAGGAGACAGGGACGAACGAATGGGGCGGCACGTCTACAAAGGGAGTGAAGCTCGCGCTATTCGACGTGTCGGATGTCAGCAACCCCAAGCTCCTGGACTCGTACGAGATAGGCGACATGGGCACTGACTCAGAGGCCCTCTCAGACCACCGGGCGTTCCTCTTCGACAAGGAGAAGAACCTGCTCGTGATACCCATAAGCGAGGTCGAGCAGAGGAATGTCTACGACAGGACCCTGGGCTATTACCTCAACAAGGTATGGCAGGGCGCATACGTCTTCGGCGTGACGCCAGAGGACGGGTTCGTGCTCAAGGGCAAGATAAGCCACCAGGAAGGCCTTGAGCAGTACTACTATTACTACACGGGAGGCGCTGTCAGGAGAGCCCTGTACATGGACGACGTGCTCTACACTGTCTCAGGCAAGAAGATACTTGCAAACGACCTCTCGAAAAACCTTGAGCAGGTGGCTGAGATAGACCTGCCCTACGACAGGAACAAGGTGTGGTACTGGTACTAAGATGAAGGGAGCAAAAGCATTCATCGTCTTTTTTCTTTTTTCTCTTATTTTGGTGATTGCCGCCTGCAGCGGGCCTCATGTGCAGCCTGATGCAAAAGCAGACAGCTCGGGCGCGACCGGCCAGGGAATCGCGAAGGTCACGGAAGGCAACAACAGGTTCGCCCTTGCGCTGTACAACCAGCTTTCTCCCCAGAGCGAGAACATATTCTTCTCCCCGTACAGCATCTCGACTGCGATGGCGATAGCATACGAGGGCGCAAAGGGCGAGACAGCGTTCGAGATGCAGGAGCTCTTCCTCTTCCCTGAGAATGCCACTGTCCGGAGGTCTTCCTATGCAGCGCTCCACAACATGCTCAACAATGCAAGCGGGGACTATGAGCTCAGCACTGCAAACGCTCTATGGGCTGACAAGGGCTTCGGGTTCCTTCCCGGCTACATCGACACTGCCCGGAAATATTACGGCGCAGAGGTCAGCAATCTCGACTTCACCGGCCAGCCAGAGGAATCCAGGCAGACGATCAATTCATGGGTCGCTGAGCATACGAATGACAAGATAAAGGACCTCATCCCCCAATGGTCCATCAACAGCCAGACGAGGCTGGTCATAACCAATGCCATATACTTCAAGGGCGAATGGAAGACAGAGTTCGACAAGAGCGACACTGAAGATTCTGAATTCCACAAGACAGACTACGAGTCGGTCCCTGTCCGGATGATGCACCTGTCAGGTCCGAAGGCTGTCTTCGGCTACTTTGAGGACGATTCCATGCAGGTCCTCGACATGCCCTATGATGGCGATGACCTGTCGATGCTGGTGTTCCTCCCGAAGAAAAATGACATCCTGCCGACCGAGGGCAACCTGACATACCAGAATCTCCAGAGATGGAGATCGCTTCTCAGCCAGAAGAATGTCGAGGTGTATTTCCCGAAATTCACGTTCGATACCAGGTATTTCCTCACAAGCGACCTGGGAAGCATGGGCATGACCACGCCCCTTTCGATGGATGCGGATTTCTCAGGCATGGACGGAAAAAAGGACCTCTACATGACCAATGTCATACACCAGGCATACGTCGCAGTGGACGAGCAGGGCACAGAGGCTGCAGCTGCGACAGGCGTCATGGTAGGTGCGACTTCAGCAGCGCAGAAGACGGTCTTTCGCGCAGACCACCCGTTCATATTCATCATACAGGACGACAGGACAGGCACCATACTTTTCATCGGCAGGGTGGAAGACCCGGATGCATAGGTTTATTTATCCTGCCTGTTTCCTTTCTTTCCATGCCGAAGAAGAATGAGATAATCAAGGTCCTGACAATCCTCAGGAAGCGGTACAAGGGGCTGACGATGCTCGGCTCTTTCACAGACAAGAGCCCGTTCCAGATACTCATAGCCACAGTGCTCTCTGCAAGGAGCAGGGACGAGCAGACCAAGAGTGTCGTAGGGAGGCTGTTTGCGGATTATCCTGATGCAGAGTCGATGTCGGATGCGCCGGTGCAGAGGCTCGAGAAGCTGGTGAGGGCGACCGGGTTCTACAGGGTCAAGGCTGCAAGGATAAAGGAGATATCGCAGGTACTTCTTGAGAAGCACGGCGGGGAAGTGCCTTCGAATATGGATGGGCTTCTCACGCTTCCCGGAGTTGGGAGAAAGACAGCCGGGTGCGTGCTCGTGTATTCATTCAAGAAGCCGGCAATCCCTGTCGACACCCACGTGCACAGGATATCCAACAGGCTCGGCTGGGTGAGGACAAAGAGCCCCGAGGACACGGAGCAGAGGCTCATGAAGCTCGTGCCGAAGGGATACTGGGTCCTCGTCAACGAGGTCTTCGTGCTCCACGGCCAGAACACGTGCCTGCCGATAACTCCAAAATGCAGCAGGTGTTCGGTGAGGGCGTACTGCAGGAGGGTCGGCGTGAGGTCCTCGAGATGATTGCTTTCTGAATCTAAAAATATAAATACCTATTAGTGCATTGGATTTGTCATGGGACTGCTTTTCATAAACTACACAGACGGACTATTCAGGGTCTCGAAGAAGGCGAGGCTCGAGGACTTCGAGGAGCACAAGGTCACGAAGCTTCTGGCGGGCTTTGGGCTCAAGAAGGAGCTCTTCGAGATCCAGGATGACGGAGTCATAATCATCACGCTCGGCGGGTATTCCTATTACGTCGAAGACAGGAGCAGATACAGCGAGATTTACGAAGGCATCATGAAGATACTGCTCGAGGACAAGGGACGGCAGAAGGCGTCTAAGGATCTCGGACTGCCTCCTGATATGTCCTGAAATGCCTCTTGCACACCTTTTTAAGTTCGTCCATGCCGAACTTACTTGAGAATCCTTTTGCAGCCTCGAGAACGTTCTTTCCCGCGCCAAGCGGAAGCTCCATGCCGTACCTGAAGGAGAGCTTCTGCAGCGCAAGGACGAATTCAGCGCGGGCGATTATCGATGCTGCTGCGACAGCGATGTTCTCCTCTGCCCTCACCCGCTGGACAAGTTCTATCTTCTTCCCTCTTTGCTGCAGCCGTGACGCAAGCACGTCCTCTGATGCGAACTTGTCGGATATCGCGTAATCAGGATCGACATGCCCGAGAGAATTCTCGATGACTTTGGCGTGCCCCCAGGCAAGTAGGCTGTTGAGGTTGCCTATATCGTCATACAGCCTGTTGTATCTCTCGTTGGAGATCTTCACGACATCCACGAAGCATCGCCTCTTAATCTCTTTTGCGAGCTCTAGTATCCTCTCGTCCTTGAGAGTCTTCGAATCCTTGATACCGAGGGACCGCAGCTTCTTCTCGTCCTCGACAAACACCCCTGCGATGACAAGCGGGCCGAAGAAGTCGCCCTTGCCTGACTCGTCTATGCCGAGAACCCGGTCCTTAATGGGCGGCTCAATCGCGTCCATGACCCTCTCCCTGAAATGCGCAGGAATCTGTGAATAGTCTATAGTTGTCTTCTTCTTCCCCTTGTAGATCCTGAGGGTGCCGACGTTCTCTAACTTAAAATGATGGCTTGTCTTGAGATCCTTCTCACTTAATATGTTTAACCCTGCCTCCTTAAATCTTTTTCTGGCCTGGCCTATCGCGTCTTCATACTGCATGTGATTGATAATTGAATTGCTTTTATTAAAACTTTCTGAAGAACATGCTTAATTGGATAAATATTTATATCATGGAGCGATAAAGGATATTCATGCGCTATCCGAGGATCAGGGACACCGAGGACAGGTTCGATGCCGAAGGGAGGAAGCTCTGCAGGAACTGCGAGAGGCCGGTCGCAGCCCACAGGAGGCATTACTGCTCCAAAGAATGCCTGGACGAGTTCAACCGCAACAATTCATGGTACTGGGTGAGAAAGGCGGTGCTCAGGCGGGACAGGTTCAGGTGCTCGATCTGCGGGCAGAGATTCAGAAAAGCGCTCCTTGACGTGGACCACATAATACCCGTGCAGATGGGCGGGGCGCTCTTCGACAAGGCTAACCTGAGGACCCTCTGCAGGGAATGCCACAGGTCGAAGACCAGGCTTGACAGCGAAGCGCTCCGGGACAAAATATAAATACTAATTCTGCCGGTACCAGCATGGATGGCAAAAAAAGAGGCGGAATCTCCAGGCGAAGCCATGAAGGACGGTCACGGCTACAGGGTCGTCTGGGAAGAAGAGGAGGAAGTGGGTTCTGATGAGGAAAAAGAGCCACTGGTCCTCTGGAGCAGGGATTCGTCCAGAAGCCCTGACAGCAGGAGGACCCCGGCCCACGTCCCTTACCCAAGGGCGCTCGCTGTCATCCTGGCGGTCATCGCCTTCCTTGCGCTCTTCCTGCTCGTCTTCATAAGCCCCACGGCATTCTGGATATGCTCCTTTCTCTTGATGGCTGCGTTTGCAGTGATGCTATTCATGCGGAAGTCCAGGAGAGCCTATGTCGACAGGATGCAGCAGAACGTGGTGTACCTCAAGATAAAGAACCCTATACTTACTGGCTTCGAGATTGCGCTCGGCATCGGGCTGTTCGGCGCGATATGCATGCTTGTCGGCATTGCGATCCTGCTGGTCTTTGCCGTGGCTGCAGGCTACGGTCTATGGAGCCTGGTGTCCGGCCTTATTTAGGAACTGCGGAAGGATCACTTCCGTGACATCATCGTATCTGTCCTCGAAAATGCTCTTTTTGTCCGTGCCAGGCGGAATGACCTCTATTGCCTTTCTGTAGTATCCCTCTGCCATGCTGCTGTAACCCAGGTAAAGCGAGGCATCGCCTGCGATGACAAGGCCCTTTGCCAGATGGGTGTTGAGGGTGTCTATGAAGAATTCTGGGGCTATGCCTATGGCCCTTCTTATAGTTGCGACCGACTCTTGGGCGTAGCCCAGGCTGCTACTGGCAAGCTTCCTGTTGAAGCTATCAACTATGAAGGGCACCTCGAGCCTCACGTCCAGCTCGCCGAGGATCATTGTTGAAAGGTCACGGAGTATGTATGACCTGACTGGATCCGAGCAGGATGTGACAGGCGGGAAGCCGTCGCAGTACGTATAATTTCCCGGGATCTGCTCGAGCAGGAACTGCGCTGACTTGTAGTCGTCGACAAGCGTATCCATGTTTCTGTCAGTATATTCCAATAAGTCAGAATAGATGCCCGCATACATCTGCCGGGCCTCATCTCTCACCTTCCTGTATGCGATATCCCTCAGCTTTTCAGGCTGGTCAACAAGGTCGCCCAGGCTGCTCTTGTCGTACTGGAAATATTCCACACCCCTGGACAGCACCCTGAGCCAGTAGGGCTCCCACCTGAGGATGTCTGATGAGAATGGTGCGATGCTCAGCAGGCCCATCGCTTTCATAAAATCCCTGCGGCCGATACCTTTAACTGTCATTGCCATGGAGAGGGCATCATGAATATATATAGCTTTTGGCAGTCGATGAAGATTATTTTGCAGGCAGATTCCTGAATTTCGTCCTGAGCCAGAGAAGGGCGATGATGTTTGCAACGACGCCTCCTATCACCATCGCATATGCTATCCAGATGAATCCCAGGCCGAGGACGTAGACAAAGATGTAGGCCAGAGGGACAGCGACGAACAACACTCTCGTCAGATTTATTATGAGACCCGGAAGCCCGAAACCCATGCCCTGCATTACCCTGCCTGAATTCATGGTGACAGCCATGAGCGGGAACGTGAAGACGTCCACGCGCATGTACTTTATGCCTATGGCAAGCAGCGTCGGGTCGGATGTGAATATCCTGAGTATCAGGCCCGGGAATATGAAGAAGATGACTCCCACGGCAGATGTCAGCAGGATGGTCATCTTTATCCCGTAGGCGACGATGTCCTTCATCAGGTCGTATCTCTTCGCCCCGTAGAACATGCCGACAAGTGTCATGAGTGCGAGCGAGATTGAGAATATGGGCATGACCGCAAAAGTCTCGAGCCTCGAGACAAGCCCGAATGACGCGACATGGTCAGTGCTGAAATGGGCCATGAAGGCGTTGAGAAATATCACATAGAAGGATATGATTATTATCATCAGGGTCGCAGGCGCGCCTATCCTGAGTATCTCCCATAAGAGCTCTTTTGAGAACCTGAAGGACGAGAGCCGGATCCTCAGCACCGACCTCTTCTTCAGGAGGACAAAAGAGAGTACTGTCGCGACTACGAGGGCGATGACTGTTGCGATCGCCGCCCCGCTGACGCCATAGCCGAGGATGAATATGAACACATAGTCGAGGATGATGTTGAGCACGAGGGAGATAACCTGGATTATGACGGGTGTCCTCGTGTCGCCCTGGGCAGAGAATATGCTGTCAGCTGTGTATGATACGAACATGAACAATATGCCGAGGAGTATGATGCGGAAATAGCTTATTGCAAGAGGTATGACTGATGCGGACGCGCCGAAGAGAGAGAATATCGCACCCATCGTCGGCAGGCCGATCGCCGTGAGGACCACGGCCATGATTATTGAGAGCAGGAGCCCGTGCATAGCCGTGTTCTCAGCATCCCTCTCCTTCTTCTCGCCGAGATACCTGGAGATCCTCGAGCTCATTCCCGTGGTTATGCCCGCGTTGACAGCTATGAGTATGAAGAACAGGGGGAATGCGAAAGTGAGAGCTGCTATGGAATCGGCACCGAGCCTCCCGACAAATGCAGTGTCCACCACATTATAGAGCGACTCTACCAGCATGCCGACTATGGTCGGAAGCGCGAGAGCGAATAATGCCTTTTTCGGATTGCTTATGAACCCATCAACCCTGTTGTTCTTCATGGATTAGTTGAAGGCAGGGGACTTATAAAAGTTTAGTTTAAGGCATCAAGACCCAAAGAGTAATAAATAAGCTGGTATATCCTGGATGCATGAAGGCATCAGGCATATTCGAGGTCTACGAGGAGCAGAAGGGCAAGAGAAGGCTTCTCTATACCAAATCTCTCCTTCCCGGGCATAATGTATACGGCGAGAGGGTGGTCAGGAGCCAGGGCAGCGAGTACAGGGAATGGGACCCGAAGAGGAGCAAGCTCTCTGCAGCCATCTTGAAGGGATGCCCGAACATATTCATCAGGAAAGGAAATACAGTGCTGTATTTGGGTGCTTCGACAGGCACGACTGTCTCGCATGTATCTGACATCGTCGGGGAGGACGGCTTTGTCTTTGCGCTTGATTCTGCGCCCCGGGTTGTCAGGGAGCTCGTATTTCTCTGCGAGAAGAGGAAGAACATCGCACCGCTGCTCGAGGATGCGCACCATCCTGAAAAGTACAGGGAAAGGGTGGCCGAGGCCGATGTGGTCTACCAGGACATAGCCCAGAGGGACCAGGTGGAGATATTCCTGAAGAACGTCGGGATGTTTTTGAAGAGGGGCGGGCATGCGCTGCTCTGCGTGAAGTCGAGGAGCATCGACGTCACGAGAAAGCCCAAGGAAGTCTTTGCAGAGGTCCGAAAGAAGCTTGAGGCAGGCATCATCATAGTAGATTCCAGAGACCTCAGCCCCTATGAGAAGGACCACATGATGTTTCTTTGCAAGAAAAAATAAGGCTTATCTGAGGTATCTTTTGAAGAACTCCTCGACCTTGCCGAACATCTCCTTCTCGCAGGCCTTGTCTGTATAATCATGGTCTGCGCCCTCGACTATCTCTATGTGCTTCGGCTCGTTGGCGTTGTTGAAGAACTCCTGTATGGCCTCCGGGGTCGAGCTTGGGCCATCGTCAGTGCCGAAGACAACCAATAGGGGCTGCTTCATATTCTTTATGGATTCAGAAGGGTCCACGTCTTTCCAGGCGTCGAAGAACTCCCGTGTAAGCTTGTGCACGCGCACCACTCCGTCGCTATGGATCTTGTTGTACATCAGGTAGCCCTTGGTCTCGAGGTCCGGCAGGAGGTCGCCCAGCTGGGTCCTCACCATGTTGTCGAACAATATAGCAGGTGACAGGAGCGCGGTCGCCTTTATCCTGATGTCATCAGCCGACGACAGCATGGCAGCTATGCCTCCCATGCTGGCCCCGCACACGCCGATCCTGTCCCTGTCGACAAAATCCAGCCTGTAAAGATGATCGACCGCCTTCCTTATGTCCTCGGCCTCCTGGAGGATGCTGCCTTCTGATATGGTCCCTTCGCTCTCGCCGTTGCCTGTGAAATCGAACCTGAGAGCGCAGAAGCCCGCGTCCGCAAGGCTCCTGTCAAGCCTGGGCCTGAACTTGGCATCCTTGTTGCCGGTGAATCCATGGCAGTCGATGACTGCAGGGAAGGGCCCTTTGCCCGCGGGCCTGCTGATGACTCCTGCAAGCAGCTGCCCCTTGTTGTTGGGGAATGATATTTTTTCTTCCATGCGGAAATCGTTTTTTAATTTTGTTTATAAATTTTTAGGTAAACAAAGGCAAGTATTAAATAAAAGACCAGCCACCTTATCAGGATGGAAAAATTCGCAGGTGACAGGAAAGAGGGCCTGGGGTTTTTCGGAAGCCTTGAGACTAAGCTTGCGAACCTGCTCGTGCCGAAGATCCCGAAAGGCATCGAGACGTATCATCTGACCCTGATGACGATCCCATGGAGCATCATGATTCTCGTGTTCAGCTACCTTGCCAGGCACGACATAAGGTGGCTTTGGCTTGTCTCCCTCATGATAGTCGGCCAGTACATGACAGACCTTCTCGACGGTGCGCTCGGCAGGTACAGGGACACCGGGCTTATAAAATGGGGCTATTACATGGACCACCTGCTGGATTATTTCTTCCTGTGCTCTCTCGTCATAGGCTACTCGTTCATAGTCCCCGAGGGGTTCGAGTACATGCTGTTCTTCGTCTTTGCGCTGTTCACGGGATTCTTGACGAACTCCTACCTTTCGTTCGCTGCGACGAACAGGTTCAAGATAGCGTACCTGAAGATAGGGCCGACAGAGGTAAGGCTCGTCTTCATCATCATAAACGCCCTGCTCATAATATTCGGAAAGACCTACATGGGATTCGCACTGCCCTATGTGCTTGCCATCGCCCTGTTCTGTCTTGTATATGTCATCTACGTCACGCAGGACCATATCTGGAAGCTTGACATGGAACAGAAGAAAAAGAGATGAGCCCTACCTCGACGCGACAATCTCCACGATGTCCCCGTCACTCAGCACGTGGTCCTTGCCGACGGTCTTGCCTGTTTTCACATCTATCGCCCTGATGAAGTTGTTGCCGAAATCAGTATGCAGGCGGAAGGCGAACTCGAGCGCTGTGGTCCCGTCCTTCATCAGGAAGCAGTCAGGGATGACATTGCCGTCGGAATCCTCGAGCTTCCCCACGCCTCCGGGAAAGAGCGCGATATAGCCCAGCCTGTCGAAGACAGCTGAATTGAGGACGTCCTGGACCCCTGTCGTCCTGAACCTGTCGAGGACATTCTTTTTTATGAAATCCAGGCCGGCCTTCTGCTTATCTGACAGTGAATCCTCCATCAGCATCTTGAAGCCGGATTCTCCGGGAATGTATTTTATGACACCATGCTTGTCAGCCTCCCTGAGCGCGAGCTCGCACTCTGAACTGCACGGGATGATTGTGTAGTCAGGGAATTTTTCCCTCAGGCGCGCGACATTCTTCTCTGCGCCTGCAACGTCGACCTTGTTCGCTGCTATTATCATGGGCTTGGTGATAGCTCTGAGCATCTTCGCGAGGCTGAAGAGCTCTTCTTCTGTCCATTCCGAGGGTTTCTGGGGGTCGAGCGAGAGCTTTGCGATGGCGTCCTTGGCTATGACCTCTGTCACGCCAAGGCCCGAGAGCTGCTTTGCTATCGCCCTTGCGGTCTGCTCCTTCTCCTGCATTATCTTCCTTGAGAACCTGTCCCAGCCCCTCATTATGATCTCGCGATACCAATGGTCAAGCTCTGTCTCGAGGAACTCGACATCGTTCAGCGGGTCGTAGGAGAGCGGCGCGCAGGGCTCGCCCTTCTCATTGACGCTGCCTGATATGTCTATGACATGGATCAGTATGTCTGCCTGGTTGAGGTCGCTCAAAAACTGCGAGCCCATGCCCTCCCCCCTGTGCGCGCCCGGCACGAGGCCCGCGACGTCTATGAGGTCGACAGGGGCGAAGCGCCAGTCGTCCATCACATAGCCGATCCTGGGATCGGAATGCCTGCCGAACTGCACTGCCGGGTCCTTAAGCCTGACGAACCCCACAGCATGGTTGGGCTTGATGGTCGTGAAGGGATAGTTGGCTATCTCGATGTTCGCAAGGGTTGCGGCCTTGAAGAAAGTGCTCTTGCCGCAGCTTGGCTTTCCTACGACCCCTATCAGCATGGAGAAGGAAGGTTCAGGCAATTTTTATAAATCTTTTCGTTGCACACTACTGCAAAAATTATTTAAATGCTGCTGGAGACCTCTGGCTGTATGGGATTGAGCATGCCTGCCATAGGCAGGAAAAAAAGGAGGAAGACAGTCTGCATCGTCGGGCTCGGGGGGCTGGGCTCGTCGACATCATCGATCATGGCTTCAGGGGACTCTGCAGACATCGTGCTCATCGACGACGACATGGTCGAGCTGACAAACCTCCAGCGCCAGGTCCTCTATGCAGAGGAGGATGTCGGAAAGAGCAAGGCCGCAGTCGCGAAAGAGAGGCTCCTTGACATAAACCCGGGCATCAGCATCCGGAGCAATGCGGTGAGGCTTGTCAAGGAAAATATCGACCTCCTGAGGTCGGACCTGATTCTTGACTGCACAGACAACCTGGAGACAAGGCACCTGATAAACAGGTATGCCGCGGAGAGGGGGATACCCTGGGTCTACTGCTCTGTCGCGGGCAGCTACGGGTTTGCAAAGGCGATAACAGCCGATACCGCGTGCATCGAGTGCATACTCAAGGGCAAGGACCAACCCGAGAGCCTCGGGACATCGGGCGTGCTCAGCACTGCCGTCCTGCTTGCGGCATCTGTCCAGTGCAGGCTCGCATACGACCTCCTTCTCGGGAAGAAGCCTGCAGATGAACTCATCCATTTCGATTCCTGGAGCCAGGAGATGACAAAGGTCCAGACAAGAAAGGACCCGGGCTGCGGGGTGTGCGGAAGGTGAAGGGCGTGCTTCTTCTCTCGGACGGGATCGACAGCCCAGTCGCGGGCCGCATGATGCTCGAGTTGGGCATGGAGCTGGTGCTGCTCAATTTCAGCCAGGGAGACAGGAGGGCGACTGCAAAGGTCAAAAAGCTCGCGAAGATGCTTGACAAGGACGCGAGGCTCGTCGTCATGGACCACGTGAAGGTACAGGAGAGGATAAGGGCGAGGTGCAGGGCAAGATACCAGTGCGTGCTCTGCAAGCGCGACATGTACAGGACCGCAGAGAAACTGGCAGGTGAAGTGGGGGCACGCTACATCGTCACCGGCGAGAACCTGGGCCAGGTGGCTTCCCAGACCCCGGAGAACCTCTTTGCCCTGGACTCGGTAGTGAAGAAAACTGTTCTCAGGCCGCTTCTCGGCCTTGACAAGAACGACATAATCGCAGTCGCGAGAAAGACAGGCACATATGACATTTCTACGGAGAAAAGCGCGGGGTGCATGTTTGTGCCGAAGAGCCCTGTCACAAAAGCACGTCTTGACAAGGTGCTTTCGGAAGAGAGGAGGCTGGATGAGCAGGCTTGACCATCTCATGAAATTCACCGCATTGGGGGTGTTTGCAGTGTTCATATACCTCCTGGACCTGAGCGAGCTCATGAACGCGATAGCGAATTTCATATTCTTCTGCTGCGTGGCTTTCATCATGATACTCAGCGTGCAGACAGGCTACGTCAGGTACAGGAGCGACGAGAAGATACGCAGGCAGTACATACCGAAGCCTGACAACACTCCCAAGACCGAGCTTGTTTTTTCGGACGGCAAAAAGAAGGCTGTCGTTGAGGGGAGGAGCAGGTACCATGCGAATGAGCTGTTCCGGGAGATAGGCTTGGCAGGCCAGGCCGAGCTGAGCCAGAAGTGCGTGGCGGTCGTGGGCCTCGGGAATTCCGGAGCATATGCCGCTGAGCTGCTTGCGCGGGCAGGCATCGGCCACATCAGGCTCATAGACAGCGAGGCTGTGGGAACCTATGACATGATAGGGAGCAGGTTCTTCAGGGAGACAGACCTTGAGAAGCCGAGGGCAGAGGCGCTTGAGGATTTCCTCAAGAAGGCCAACAGCAGGATACTCGTCAGGGGCCACATGGCAAGGCTCAACGAGGGCAACAGGGCTCTGCTTGATTCTGATCTCGTCATGGATTTCACCATGGACGGAAAGTCCGGGCTCGGCGCATACTGCAGGATGGAGAAGATACCCCTGCTCTCGATGTCCTTATCATCTTCAGGGGGCCATGTCATGGCAGCAGGCGAAAGGGGCGCGTGCCTCGAATGCCAGCTCGAGACTTTTGAAGAGGGCGCAGGCCGTCCGTCCATGACCATTTCCTGCATGGGCGCTGCACTTATCACGTCTCTTGCCCTGAAGGTGCTCCTGAAAAAGAAAGTGGACTTCGATATCCTGGAGTTCGATTCTGCCAGGCTTGAATTTGACAAGTCCGTAGTCAGGCAGAGGCCGGGATGCGAAGTGTGCGGAAATGACTGAAAGCGCTTCTGGGTGGAAAAATCTTCATATGACGGCAGAATCCCGGCTCTGATAAGTCTCGAAAGTTATTCTATGCATTTAAACATTTAGACCGTCGGCAAAAGGCTCCTGCTCAAAGGCAATCTTTAAATAAACAGGCGGAATCTTCATTCCTTATGAGATACGCCGGCATATTGATAGTCCTTGCATTGTTCCTGCTTGCAGGATGCGCGCATGAGTTCGAGAAAGTGAGTTACGAAGGGAACCATCCTATAGGGGAGATTGATGCAAGGATAGGAGGAAAGACAGTGTTCTCGAACGGCCCCGACATCGTCGGCATAGAGAATTACGCAGGCATCGGGGCTGACAGGTATTTCTGCTACAGGCTTATTAACGACACTTACCAGTGCAACTTCTACATAAGGGTGCGGCTGGGCGACGAGGCTTCGGAAAGGTTCTCCGAAGACGTGAACAGCATGGACGAGGACAGTGACATGCCCGAGTACCTCGGCGAGAGGCTGGAGATCTTCAGGGACGATGATGACTACGAGGAGCAGTATCTCGACAGGGACCTCAGGGGGGCGGACGTCATCACTGTGCAGGTATCAGGCCACGGCACAGGCGCGACTGAGAAGGATGCCAGGGCAGATGCACAGAAGAACCTCAGGGCGATGTACGACGTCCTTGCCGACATCAAGTGACAGCCTCAGTAGAGCGCAAGCACGATGAAGGCGATTACCGCAAGGCTTCCGCCGATGTATTCTTTGGGCGACAGGACTTCCTTGAGCACGAGGAATCCCAGGACATTCGCAAGGACTATGGATGCAGAGCCGAAAAGCGCCATGCTCTTTCCGAGCTCGATCGTGGTGAATGCGTAGAGCTGGCCGAACATCGCCATCGTGCGTATGAGGAAATATGCCAAGAACCATGTACTGAGGAACGTCGCAAGGGCGAATCCCTGCCTTGGCATGTAATGCCTTGCGAGAAGGTCGCTTACAGTGAAAAGGAGCTGGGAACCTATGATTATTGCGAGTGCAAGGCTCATGCGGACTTGTTTATCTGGAGATTTAATAAATATTGCGATTGCCGTCCATCATGTGCGGAGATTTCAGGAATGGCAGCCAGCCCCAAATTTTCTTCTGCTTTGTCCTGAATCTTTGCCTGACTGTTTTTTATATCCCCGTAACGATGCTATTTTCATGTTCTACAACTCAACCGAGGTCGAGGAGGCAACCGAAGTCCAGAAGAACGGTGACCCTGCGCTCGAGCTCAGGCTCGTCATGGGCTCTTTCTGGAGGACCAGGCACATCGAGCTCTATTCCCCTCTCCATGATGCCAAAGCCGTGCTCGGGAAGTTCGACGGGAAGATGGACCGGGTCGAGAGGTTCAACGGCACAGGCGATCCCATCTCCATTTATTACGAGCTGAACAGCGCTGACAGGCAGAGGGCCACGGCAGAGTATGAGAGGCTCTCAGAGTTGCTGAGAAGAGGGGATTATTCTGTCTCTGTCGACGGGAAAGAGCTGAGGGTCGAGTTCTGAGCATGACGGTTGCAGCAACATTTTTAAAAGAGCCCCTGTTTTTTGGCTCAAAATGACATCTGCAGGGGGTTTCGACGGGCATGTGCACACTTTCGACGCATCGATGGAGTCGCTGCCTGTCGACGATATTGTCAGGCTCTCCGTAGATGCCGGGCTCGACGCGATTGCCATAACAGACCACAACAAGCGAGGGCCATTCGAGAGGGCTGTCGAGGTCGCGGCAGGCAGGCTCGAGATCGTCCCGGGAATCGAGCTCGATTCCATGTACGGCGACAAAAAGGCCCATATCATATGCTATTTCCCTGACTGCAAGAGTCCGGGGTTCGCAAGGGACCTTGAGAGGCTCAGCAGGGGAAGGAAGAGGCGGATGCCTGACATAGTCGGAAATTTCGCAGGCCTCGGCCTGATACCGCGGGCTGAGCTTGGTGACGTGATAGGCGACATATTCAGGATGGGCATCTACACCCTCAATGCAGTGGCATATGCCCTCATCGACAGGTACAAAGATACCGGGACAAATATGGGCATGGAGCTCGACAGGCTCGACAGCATCAGGGATTACATGACCCCGGACGGCAGGATGAAAGGCCATGTCGACCTCTTGAGCAAGCTGATCCACGAGTACATCGGCAAGGGCGGGCCGTGCTATGTGCCATACACAGCGGACAGGTTCCCGGATTACAGGGAAGTGGTGGATTTCTGCACAAGGTACAGGGCGCCGTGCGGATTTGCGCATATCTATGCAGACCTCAGGGACCAGGACCTTGTCGAGAAGGCTTTTGCCGACGGGGCGGATGCAGGGATGACTGTCGTCGGCACGGGCCATCCCAGGCACAGGAGGGAGGAGCAGGAACACCTTCTCTGGCTTGCGGGCCGGACAAGGGCGAGTTTCAGGGGCAGGGATGTCGCGATGATGCCTGTCGACGGCTCTGACTACCACGCGATTCCCGGCATGCCTCCATTAGGTGGGATAAGGAGCCCTGCATCCACGCTGTATGCATTGAAGGAGCTTGCCCGATGACTTCAAAAGGTTTATATACCTGCTGTAAGTGACCTGTTTCTCATGGCAGGAGCGAACATGGTGCTGGAATACTCTGTCAAGAACATCCCGCGCCTTGACGGAATGAAGATAAGGTTATATGACGACGGCAGGCTGGAGCAGCTGGAAACCGGGACAGACCCAAAGACCATGGAGAGCGTCGACGGGAAGGTTCTGAGGGAATTGAAGGTCGCGCCGGATCTCGCGAGGATATTCTGCAACAGGCTCATCGAGGCGGGAATATATTCCTGCAGGCCGGAGCCGGGCTCTGGGTTCGTCGGCGTTATGGAGAGCATGACAATGAATTACCAGGGGCTCTCACTCAAGATCAGCAGCGGGAACCAAAAGACCTATTCGCTGTTCCCTGAGATAGTCCAAGACATGAAAGGCTTCTTCAGGCTCCTGGACTGAGTCACTTCTTCTTATGTTCTTTGACGAGCTCCTCGTATGCCTCGATGTCGGCGACAGGGAACATCCTAGAGCGGTATCCGCAGTCGTTGCAGAGCTTGATGTCGAACTGCATGGTGTCAGGCCCGCCGGGAAGGAACCCCTTGTCGTTCGAGACATTGGCAGAGAAGCATCTCGGGCAGAATATGACGTCCTTTCTTTCTTTCATACCATGCGGGATTGCAGGATGGTTTATGAATGTTGCGGGTCAGAGGGAAAGGTTTATTAGTGACTTTCTGTTCTGCTGCAGCATGAGGTCTTCTCACTACAGCGGGAGCATAGACGGCGACATCAGGGAATATCTCAGGGAGATGCGGAAGAGAGGAGTGACAGCGCCGACATTCAAGGGTCCTGAGCCGTATGTCCAGCTGTGGGAGCTCGGGATCATGGTCCCCTACCTTGCGACGATCAGGCTTTCGCGCCTGGTAACGCAGGAGCTCTATTATGCTGTCGACAAGACTCACGTGGAGGGGTTCGCCGACATGATGTATGCAGGGAAGATAGGCGTGCATGATGCAGAAGGGCTCCTGAAGGACAGCGAAGTGCTGTACTGGGAGGTGGGCGGCCTCGACCCGGGCATATACAGGAGATAGACCACTTCCCAGTGATGATGGATGGAAAAATTATTAAATCCCTGCATCATCCGCTTTCCAATGAAAGAGCTCATAGAGAGGATCAGGACAGGGGGGCTCAATGACCAGCTGATGAGAGACTTCAGCAGGCGCCTTGATTGCATGGTCAGGGAGTCGGCCGAGGGAGTGCACATCCTCAAGTACGGGCTGCTTCCCGAATACCTCTGGAAGGTCCTGTTCGACTACACAGGAAGAGACCCGGGCAACGGCGTGGTGTACATGCCGGTGGACGAGGGGATGCTCAGTGCTTATTTTGCGGGCAGCGGGGACCAGGAAGGGTTCTACAGGAGGGTCCTCGGAAATGTCGCAGGCCTCGAGGGCAAGCTCAGCATTGACATGGACAGGCTGAAGAGCCTCAAGAGACTCTTCCAGGACGATTTCTCAAGGCTCTATGACAATGTCCCGCTCAAAGGAGAGGCACTCATGTCGAACTGGTACCTGTTCGGCGTGAACCTGCACGCGCTCATGGCCTACCTGTCGAAGGATTCTTTGCTGTTCCCTTTTGTCGACATAAGGGCAGGGCCTGTGCTCCCCGAGGGGAGCGAGAGCTACATGGATGCTTCTGAGGACGGCAGGGTGGTTAAGATGATGGACAAGGAGATGGGTGCAGTCGCTAACAGGGCTCTTGAGCTTGCCGAGGACCTCTACAGGGGAAGCGAGGATTACAAAAAGATTGTCGCGACCCCTGGATGGATGGTGGATGCGCTCAGGTCCTCCAGTGCCAGGCAGAGGGAGCTCTATGAGTTTGCGCCGGGCATATTCTTCGGGGATCAGTTCTCGAAGAAGACAGTATTCAGAATCTGATTGGGGGATGCCTGTTCTTGTGGTTCAAGGTGGAAGGCCATCCCCCATCAGGAGTATTGGGATTGATTTCTTTAGAGAGTATAAAAGCGTTTCTGAAGTTTCGGGATAAATTTTCGGGTTCAGGGATAAAACCCGCCTGACCGACCAGGATGCAAAACAGATATTTTTATATATTCTTTATCCGCTCCCTAGGGATGCAATGCACAGGCTTCAAAATCCGACGCGGATAGTGGACATAATGAGCAATCCATTCAGCATCCCGGAGGGGTCGACCGAGCTCGAGATGGTCTCGGGGACGCTGAGGGACCTCGGATACAGCGTGGACGACAAAATCGATGAGAGGTACGGCCGTCACAAGCCTACAGCGATATCGCACGTGAAGGCTCAGGCTGTCAATCCGGGGATCAATGTGACCGTCAATGTGGAGTTCTGGGACCTGTACCGCGAGGCCTATACCCTGGTCGTCGCGCCCCATGAGGTGCCCGAAGGCCCTATCGATGCAGACGGCCTGATCAGAAGGATAGAGGCAGCTGCCGAGGAGATCGCAGGGAAGTACAATGAGAAATTCACGGATGAGCTGGCAGTCCCCCGCCATGTCAGGGACAAAAGATACAGGGAGATGTACTCCAGCGTAGGGTGAAGGTCTCCAAGAAGCAAAAGTATTGCTCACTTCCACTTAGGCACATTTCCCGGAAGCAGGCAGCCTTGCAGGGGCTATTCACTTAGGCTTTGTTTTTCTCTTGTAGTAATCCATGAGTTCAATGACGCCCAGGTAGACATTGCCTAACCCTGCTGCAGCTTTCTCTGTGATATCAAGCTTGGTATAGAAATACAGCTCTGAATGCCGGAGAGATTGGGGACCGATTCCCATGATCTCATGAAGCGTCGGGCCGCCGGTCATCAGAGGCGTGACAAAGACGTCGATTGTAAGCGCCAGGGTCCCAGCAAGTATCAGCTTATCAGCAGTGCTCCTCTGGGGATTGTTTGCAGTAAAATACGTATTTGCTGCTGTCAGAAGAGACATCATCACGTCTTTCATGAAGTTTGTGACTCTGCAGTAGTATTTAAATATTTCGCTTAGGCGCTAATTTTCCCTGCGAGGCCTGATTTCACTAACCTGCCCGCGACTGTCTGTGCGTCTGCCATTGACAATCAGGTTTCTTGTTTTCTGAGGATTAAGATGGATTTTTGGGGTGGTCAAATTTCCTCCTGGATCAATACCAATTTCCAGAATATTTATATGTATGACCTAAGTTCTTTTTCCAATGCAGTCGGCGACATTCGAGGTGCACGGGACAAACTACAGGATAGACTGCAGCAGGATAAAGGTCCCTGACATGGAAAAAGAGGCCGACCGGATATCTGCTTTTGTTTCTGAGAGAGGAGGTTCCTGCAGGGATTTCCGTTCTTCGCGCCACCAGAAGCATGACTGGGAAGGGTATTACAACGGGCTCAGCTTCAGGGGCGAATATTTCCTTGATGGGATAATCATCGGGCTTACCGGGACGACTCTCAGGGAATCCAGATACTTTGTCAACCCCATGCGCAGGAACCTGGACCTTCGGAACGGCGTGCTGCTCTCTGACATGGATTCGTACCAGGACTATGCCCTTGACAGGGAGAACGGCATGGTCGAGCAGGTGCCTCTGCTGTCAGATGCAGGCGTTTTGTCGATGACACTTGAAGGCGCTGTTAGGCACCTTGACATGGATAGGCCGGAATTCTATTCTGTGACAGGGCTTCCCGGCGACTGGAGGCCCGCTCTCAGATTATTGACGCATGAACAGTACAGGGAGGAGAAAGAAAGGCAGGAGGTCAGAATGGCGCTCCTCTCAAAGAAGAAATGGGGAGGGCTCACAAAGAAAAGAGCGATCGAGAGATTCCCGGAAGCGGCAGAGAAGTACATGGATGTATTCGACGAGGTCTGGAGGAGGAAGAGATAGATATCGAGACAGGTGTCCTGTCTTGGGGGATGAAACATGCACCTGCAAAATCTAATACCTGTACTCAAAAAGATTCCGTGCGGACGTGATACGAGGACATCCACTTCCAGGCAGGGACCAGCCTAATCCTTTTCCCTTCTGCCCTGAGAGTATCTTCTTGATTAAAGGTTATGATTAGTCCCTCATCAAGCTTGAATTCTTTTAATGCTTCAATCAGCCCGTCAATCTCTCTTTTCCTGTTGTCTTCAGTCAATCGATAGCATACTTGTAAAACAAGAGTTACTTTGGTGCTCTCCTTTATAACAAAGTCACATTCAACGGAATTACGATAATAGAATATTTCTTTAAATCTTCTTCTTAATTGCTGGAACACCACATTTTCTAACATCCTTCCATTGTCAGAAGAGAATGTTACTGAATTTGCATTAGACATCCCGTTATCTATCGAATAAGCCTTTTTAGGATTTATTTGCTGTTTCCTTATGGAATGATCAAATTTATTTATGGTGAATAACAAGTAACTATCTTCAAAGTAAGAAATGAAATCTATTAATGTGTTGGTAGAACCAAGATTGAAAGCTTCTTTTAGCTTGTTGTAGGAGAATTCCTTTCCGACATTTGTCAGGAGATATATCGCGAGTTCCTTCAATACTTTAGTGTTCCGAAGACCGTATCTTACTGCTATGTCCCTGCTGACTATGTCGTTTAGGAGCTCATGGAGAATCTCAACCTTTTTTTCCTTGAGGTATTCCGGAAAACCTCCATTCTTGAGGTATTCTTTGAAGGATTCTATCGATGCCTTCTTTTTCCTGAATTTCAAAAACTCTTCATATGAGAAAGGCAATAATTCATATCTAAGGTGTCTTCCAGTAAGCCTTGTCCCTAACTCTCTGCTCAACAATGATGCGTTCGAGCCGGTTATTACTACTTTTTTCTTATGGTCTAATAGTGACCGAATGAATAACTCCCATCTTTCTACGTTTTGTATTTCATCAAACAGATAATAGTCACTTTTACCGAATTCCGCTTTGAAAGCTTCATTTAGTCTTTCAAAATCAGATAACTCAAAATCAGCCGCTCTGGGATCCTCGAAGTTGAAGCAATAAAATTTTTTTAGTTTCTTTGAAACCTGCATTAATAGGGTGCTCTTTCCGCATCTCCTTATTCCTGAAACAACAACGGCATGGTCTGTTTTAAGATCTATCTCTGAAAGTTTACTGCGCTCTATGCCTGTGTCATGATGTTCTGTTTCTGCATTCTGGCGCCTTGCAATCTCCTGTAATGTATCTTTCAGTATCATTATCAACTAGTGTTCATTACTAATATATAAATTTTTGCATTAGTAATGCACACTACCCCTGGTTGGAGGGAAATTTTAAATATTCTGGTGGATTTTTTTCTTTCATGAGGGGGATTATTGTCTTTATTGCGGTATTGCTGCTTATGGGTTGTGCAGGGCGGATGAATCCGGCCGAACCTGCCAATTCAACCGAGGATGTGAGTCTCAAACTCCCTGATTCTCCTATGATAGAGGATAACACCACTGCAATCAATGACAGTCCGAAGAACATATCAGGGCTGATTGACAAGATAAGCACAAATAACAACATCAGTCTGAATAGTCCTGATGTGGCATGCATCTTCGATGGTATCTGCCACGGAACTTTCTACCTGGATGTATACGTGAGCCCTGAGTCAGATTTGTTCCCGATATACAGCAACCTCAGCACATTCGGGGAAGTTACAGGTGTCGATTGCCCTGCAGGGGAGGATTGCAGGATAAGCTTCAATACTGATGACCCGGAATTCCTGAATCACCTTCTCTTTGCGCCTTATGTCAGAGATTTCGAGATTGACAGTGTAGACTCAGATTATGAAGAGATGCTCTCAGACGAGATATTGCATCACTGCGATGCTTACGTGGACTGTGTCATGGTCCGGAAAACCTGCTGCTCTTTCTCAAGCAGCTGCGGGTATACAGCAATCAACATAAAATATCAAGACTATTGGAATTCTGAGCATGACTGCAAAGGGGTCATGTGCCCGCAGAGCGCATGCGTGATGACATTAGTGCCTGCATGCGTTGGGCATAAGTGCGAGCTGGTCGAGGGATAGCTGAATTAATTAAATTCTTGAATCAGGAAATTTTAAATATCCTTGGTGATTAATTCATCCATTAATTAGATAATGAAAAATGAAATTTACAAATATATTTTCAAGTAAACAAATAGCTTCATTAATTGTAATTATATTTAGTATATTCTTGTTTACTGTCAAACCTCAGGATTCATATAGTGCGCTTAGATCCTTATTAATAATCGCATTAGCCCTCTCTTTAATTACGTTTTGGAATGAATCTGTCAGGAGATACAAGATTCTTGTCCCGTATAAAAAAAATAGATATGATTCGAAACCAGAAAAAATCATAGCTGATTACTTCAAGAGAAAAGACATTAT
>CAYXZQ010000008.1:44614-46708 GCA_964469935.1 uncultured Methanosarcinales archaeon | reverse complement strand
TAGCGACATGCATGCATGACTCGAGCAGTGACGTGAGGTGTGCAATCATCGCAGGGACAAAGGTCAGGAAGATGCACACTAGCAGGCGCGACGCGTTCAGGGCAGTCAATGACAAACCATTTGCATATGTGTATTATGAGACCGGAAAGATTGAGCAGGTGAAAGATTATCCTGATAAGCCAGACGGGATTTTGCTCAAGAATAAGATGAGCAACGGAGTCGGACTGCTCAAGACCCATCCAGGGCTTTCACCCAAGCTTGCGGATTTCTATGCAAAGAATTACAAGGGATTCGTCATCGAAGGTACCGGCCTCGGCCATGCACCGACAAATGTTGGGAACGACAATCTTGAGATATACGGGATATTGAAAGGATACATAAAGAAAGGCGGAATCGTCGCGATGACGTCGCAGTGCATCTACGGCAGGGTGCACCCTGACGTGTATTCCAATCTCAGGAGGCTTAGGGACATCGGCGTCATCTTCTGCGAAGACATGCTCCCTGAGACAGCATTCATCAAGCTCTCATGGCTCATGGGGAACTACCCGAAGGAGAAAGTCAAAGAGCTTCTTCCGAAGAACCTCAGGGGCGAGATCAATGAGAGGCTAATGCCTGATGAGTATCTGACCGAATGATTTAAATATAACCTCTCACAATTAAAAAAACAACTATGGCAACCATAAATAAAACCGCAACAGCGGCAGTTGGCATAGTGCTGGTTCTAGCGGCCATGTGAAGCTTTTCATCGGCTGCCTGAGATTAATCTGCAATTTCATCTTGGGCGTATCCTAGGACTAGACAACATGAAGCGAGGTAAAAACATGAAGATAAGCCCATCGATGTTCATCGGAGTGAACGGCGACGACCACATATCGTTCGGCGCAGGCCAGCCCGACCTTCCCCCGCCAGAGGACATATACAAGATACTGGGGAAATACAGGCATTTCAAGTACGGCCTGGTACAGGGCCAGGACAATCTCAGGGAGCAGCTCTCAAAGGAGTTCAAGAATTCGACCAAAGACGATTTCGTAATCACGAACGGCGCATCAGAGGCAATCGACCTCACCCTGAGGCATCTCGGAAGAGAGGGGGGAAGCATCCTTTTGCACAAGCCCTACTACTATTCTTATGTCCCGTTGGCGCAGTTCAACAATCTTAAACCTATATTCACAGAGACTGTCAAGGGAAGGATAGACATGGATGATTTCGACAAAAAAGTGCGTGACTGCAAAGCCGTCATGATAAACTCGCCCTCGAACCCCACAGGCAGGCTGCAGAAGATAAAGACACTCAAAGAGATAGAGAAGCTCTGCCAGGACCTGAAAGTGACAATCATATCAGACGAGGTCTACAAGGACCTCATATACGAGCGGGAGAACTACATGCTCCAGGGAGACCAGGTGGTCACCATCAACTCGTTCTCAAAGACATTCTCCATGTGCGGATTCAGGGTGGGATATCTCTATTCCAACCACAGGGACATAATAGAGGGCGCGACAGAGCTCAAGACCCACACGTCGATGAACACGAGCATCGTGAGCCAGGAGATGGCGTATGAGGCGACAAAAGTCGACAGGAGCTTCGTCGACAGGCAGGTGAAGATATGGAAAGAGAGGAGGGACCTGATATACAAAGGGCTCCAGGACCTTGGCCTCGATGTCTGGAAGCCCGAGGGCGCATTCTACGTGCTTCCGAAGGTAAAAGACGCAGATAGAACTGTAAGCGACCTCTATTTTAAGTACAAGGTCATAACCTATCTCGGCGAATGGTTCGGCGCTCCCGGAAGGATAAGGCTTTCATATGCGCTTGACAGCGAGAAGATAGAGAAAGGGCTGAAAATCATCGGAAATTACCTGAAAGACCAGTGAATCCCACCGAATGATTTATATACTAGCTTTGAAATTGTTATGCTTCATATGAAATACCACAGTGTACTGGCAATTGTAGTGCTGATTGTGGTAGTGCTGGTTCTGGGCGTCATCTGAAAGGGTGGCTGCTCAAGATTTGATTCTCAACTGTTGATGTCTTTTCTTGGGCTTATTGAAGGACCAGCAGGAGGAATGTAAAATGTACAACAACAATACGGCAGTGATG
>CAYXZQ010000008.1:0-44514 GCA_964469935.1 uncultured Methanosarcinales archaeon | reverse complement strand
AAAACAGCAACATTTTTATATACTTTTTTCCCACTTTTTCCCCATGGCCAAGAAACTCACGCTATTTTCCTACTCAAAGAAGAGAAAGCAGGAGAAGGGCGAGGCTGACAGGAAGATCATCGGCTTTCTCAAGGCACAGTCTGTCAAGGGAAAGCTCCTTGTCATAACAGATGCGCCCGAGGCAGAAGAGGCCCGGAGGCTCGGTTTCGAAGTTACTGTCGTGGACAGTGACCTCAATACTGTCAAGGAAGCCAGGGAAAGGAATGAAAATATCGATTACCAGTACAGCGAGTTCTTCAGCTTCGCAAGGAGGATGCCCAAGGACACCTATGACATCGTCTATGACAACAGCTATTCCAACAGCCTTCTTAGGAGCAGAAACAGCAAGTTCTACAAGGAGCTCGCAAAGCTAATAAAGTACGACGGCACCCTGATAACAAAGGTCCTCTCCACCCAGGACCCCTATTGCAGGGAGCACTGCCCGAAGAGGAACTGGACCTATGTGGGCGGCCACCACCTGAACTATTTCACCAAGAGCAGGGTCCTCAAGCTGCTGAACCTAAACGGCTTTACAGTCAACAAATACACGATCGCAAAGGACAGGAACACCCATCACCTTTTGAATTCGACGCTCAAGGCCATGAAGCTGTAGCAACATTTTTATATCACTGTGAAATCTTCTTCTGCATGGATTATGAGAAGCTCGGATTCCGTTGTGGCATAGAGATACACCAGCAGCTGGAGGGGAAGAAGCTCTTCTGCAGCTGCCCTGCAGCAAACAGCTCGAAAGAGCCTGACCTCAGGGTGGAAAGGCGCCTGAGGGCTGTCGCAGGCGAGACAGGGGAGGTCGACGCAGCTGCTTCGCACGAGATGAGGAAGGCCAAGAGGTTCATATACGTCTCAAGTTCTGAGGACACCTGCCTGGTGGAGTTCGACGAAGAGCCACCGCATCCCATAAACCAGGAAGCCCTCTCGACAGCAGTCGAGGTGGCACAGCTTCTCAATGCAGAGATTGTCGACGAGATACAGGTCATGAGAAAGACTGTCGTCGACGGCTCGAACACCACGGGATTCCAGAGGACCGCGCTTGTAGGATACGACGGCTACATCGACACAAGCCTCGGCAAGGTCAGGATACCCTCCATCTGCATCGAGGAGGAGGCTGCCCAGAAGCTGAAGGAGACAAAGGACACTGTCACCTACAGGCTCGACAGGCTGGGAATCACCCTCATCGAGATCGCCACAGAGGCTGATATCAAGAGCCCAGAGCACGCAAGGGAGACAGCAGAGAAGCTGGGCATGGTCCTTCGCTCGACAGGGAAGGTCAAGCGCGGCCTGGGCACAATACGCCAGGATGTCAACATATCGATAAGAGGCGGGGCGAGGACAGAGATTAAGGGGTTCCAGGACCTCAGGTCCATTCCGAAAGTCATTAAGAACGAGGTTGAGAGGCAGCAGGAACTCATAAAAAGAGGCAAAAAGATAAAAAAGGAAGTGAGAAAGGCAGAGCCTGATTTCACGACGAGCTTCCTCCGCCCGATGCCTGGGGCTGCAAGGATGTATCCAGAGACAGACATACCGCCGGTGAGGCCCAGGATAGGGAAGGTCGAGGCAAAAGAGCTTGCGTTCGAGAAGGCGGAGAGGTTCGCAAAGGAATACAGCCTCTCGTCAGATCTGGCAAAAGCCATGTCAAGGTCAGAAAAAGCAGGCTTGTTCGAGGAGATTGCAAGGAAAAACAGGAGCATCAAGCCGGCGTTCATAGCAGAGACCCTCGTATCATATTCAAGAGAACTTGCGAGGGATTATTCCCCGTGTGATCCTTCCCTGGTCAAGGATGATGATCTCAAAAAGATTTTCTCAGCCCTCCAAAGCTCGGCCATATCAAAGGATTCTGTCATGAACATCCTCGTCGACATATCGAAGGGAAAAGGGATGGACCTGGAGAGGTACAGGATGGCCTCTGCCGGCGACATCGAGGATGAGATAAGGAAGATAATAGAAAAGAACAAGGGCGCAAGCGTCGGCGCTGTCATGGGCATGGTCATGAAGAGGTACCAGGGAAAAGTTGACGGGAAAAAAGTGAATGAGTTAGTCAGGAAGCACCTTTAGGCTCTCTTCCCGGCTCCCGCCATATCTGCACCCGGAAAAAAGCAACCTTTATATACTACCTGCCTACATCCAACATAAATCATAGATCATGTTTTCTAGGTGGGAAGCGATGGAAGAAATGGAAACCGAGGAAAAGTATTTCTGTCATGAAGAAGAAGACCTTGAAGCAGAAGATTATGATTTTGAGGATCCCTCTTTTTCCGACAGCGATGATGACTGAATTTTTTTTTATTTTTTTGACCTGGTCCGGCCATGGTCCAAATCAGCCTAATTTCTTGATGATCTCCTTGAATATCGGCTCGATAGGCCTCTCCCCGTTGACCCTGAGGAGTATGCCTTTCTTCCTGTAGAAATCTATCAGCGGCTCAGTCTCTTCATGGTATATCTCGAGACGCTTCCTCACTGCATCCTCCCTGTCGTCGTCCCTCATCATGAGCCTGCCCCCGCATTTCTTGCAGGCTCCGCTTATCGCTTCCTCGCTTTCCTGGTAGATGCTGTATACTGCGTGGCATTTCTCGCAGGTCCTCCTCCCGGAGATCCTCTTTATAGCCTCCTTGTCGGAGACAGCTATCTCTATGACCTTGTCAAGCCCTGTCACTGTGTCCAGGAACTCGGCCTGGGCGATGTTTCTCGGGAACCCGTCGAGGATGAAGCCTGCCTCGCAGTCCCTGCTCTGGAGCCTGTCGCCCACGACCCTGTTTATCACTTCATCAGGCACGAGCTTGCCCTCGTTGATGTATCCGAGCGCAGCCTTTCCTAGCTCAGTGAGGTCCTTGATGTTCTGCCTTAGGATGTCGCCTGTCGATATGTGCGGGATTCCCAGTCTTTCGGAAATCAGCTCTGCCTGGGTCCCCTTGCCCGAAGCCTGCGGGCCGAGCATTATGATTCTCATGGAAATCACGAAACCTACCTTGTATAAAAAATTAACTGATAAGCTCCATGTATTTTGCAGCCCAGAGCATGGACTCGTCGCTTGCATAGAGCCTCTTTATGAAGAAGGAGCCGTCAGGGTTGAAGAGCTCAAGGAAATTCCCGTTCTTCTCTATCACTTCCCTGTACATGCCGATGTACTTATCAAACATCTTCCTGTCGTGGCTTTTTACAACATCCATGAAGCAGAGCCCGAGATGCATCCAGACTGTATTGGTCTCATAGTCAGGTGTGAGCAGCCTGTAAGGGAACATGGTGCCGGGCACCTGCACTTTCGTGTATTTCAGCGGCCAGGGGGCGTCGAGGCCCGTTTTCCTTATCTGGCCAAGGCATGAGGCGAACATCTCGCTCTCGTCGAACACCCCGCACCAGAACGGGAAGGTGTTTGCGTCCCCTGCGACATAGCCCTTATTTATCAGGTCATCGTGGAAAAATTTCCCGTTCCAGAAATTATCCCTGATGAGCTTCTTGTAGTTGTATTGCCTGAACGGGTTGGGCAGGCCCTGTGTGTCGAGCTCAGCCGAAAGCATCGCGAGCATGCAGTTGTCATAGCAGGCGCTCTGCCTCTTGAAATTGTCTTTCATCGAGCTGAACTTTCCCGGCCTGACAAGCCCTGTGTCGGGGTCAAGCACATTCCTGTAATAATAATCCACCTGCTCCTCGATGAACGGCCGGTATATCTCGGCGAGCTCATTAGCCCCCGCCTCCCTAAGGCTGCGCAAGAGCATGGGCAGCGAATCAGGGGAATAATGATGCATGTGCACCGGGATGTTGTCAGGAGTTATAGTCGTCGAGAGTGTCCTGTTGCTGGAGTAGATGTTCAGTGCATACTGCAACGTCTTGTTGACCTCGTCCCTGTAGCCGAGCTTTACCAGTCCGGGGGTGCATATCGCGAAATCCCTGACATAGAAAACCGGAAAATGCCCTGCGCTCGTCTGGAAATAAGTCCCGTTCCAGCATCTCTTCACTATCTGGCTGCATATCTCCCCGGCATCGCCTTCGTACCTGCCGAAACCGTTCCTTTTTACAGACCTCGCCCTTTTCAGGATGCGAAGGCCCTCTTTCAACCTCTGGATGGCAGGCATTTTGAAATATGGACAGGTTCAATCTTATATTGTCCGACAGTTGATTTTGAAAATACGAGCCTGGGGGGATTCGAACCCCCGGTCTACAGCTGTCCGTCACCCGGGACCATGCGACCCAGGGCGTAGGAGGCTTGCGATGGACAGCGCAGGCGCACTGTCCCTTGTCGCCCTATTTGCATTACCATGCAAATCCAGCTGCAGCTCGAATTGCCGATATCCAGACTAGGCTACAGGCTCATAAGCTAACTGGATTTTGACGCGGTTTTTAAGTTTTTTGGAAATCTTAATATATATTCGCACATATCCTTAACCTATGTATAGGATAAAGCAGCTGCCTGAAGACTTCATCGTGAGAGAGCTCATGGAACTGAGGCTCGAAGATGCCGGCAGGTACAGCTATTACCTGCTGAAGAAGACGGGCTCAAACACTGTGGATGCAGTTGGCAGGGTCGCAAAGAGGCTGGGAGTGAACCCCAAATATGTCAATTTCGCAGGCAGCAAGGACAAACAGGCTGTGACAGAGCAGTACATATCCATATCAAGAGGACCTAAGAAGGACCTTGAGATGGAGGGAATCACCCTAAGGTTTCTCGGGAAAGGCGATGAGAGGCTGAATCTCGGCAAGCTGAAAGGGAACGAGTTCGAGATCACAGTCAGGAACATTGAAAAAAAGCCCAGGCCCATAAGGAAATTCAGGAATCTCTTCGACAGCCAGAGGTTCGGAAAGAACATGGACAACCATGTCATCGGCAAGGCCATCATAATGAAAGATTTCAGGAAGGCATGCGAGATGATTGACGATGGCAAAATCAAGACGCACCTCGCATCCCGCCCGAATGACTACGTGGGCGCGCTCAAGACCCTGCCGAAGAAGGTGCTCCAGCTCTATGTCCATGCGTACCAGTCTTTTCTGTGGAACGGGATGGCAGCTGGTTCTTTTGAGGAAAGCCTGCCCCTGATTGGGTTCTACACTGATGAGACAGATGAAGTTAAGAGGGTGCTGGAAAGAGAAGGGATAAGAAGAGAGGATTTCATCATCAGGCAGATGCCCGAGCTCAGCGCTGAGGGAGGCGAAAGGGCCGTGTTTGCCGAAGTCGGCAGGCTGCAGGTGAGAGAGCTCGAGGACGACGAGCTTAACCCAGGGGAAAAAAAGGTGAGGGTCAGCTTCAGGCTCGGGAAGGGAAGCTACGCTACCCAGGTCGTAAGGGAGATGTTTGCATAGAAAAGTATATAAAGAAATTTCCAATAACCCGGATTGCATAGGGGGTGAGACTCATGGGAATGTGCGATATGTGCGGGGCAGAAGAGCAGCTCTTCTTGACTGATATAGAAGGGACAAAGCTGAATGTGTGCAAAAACTGCGCGAAGTTCGGAAAAGTGATAGCCGAGGTCAGAGCTCAGGAAGAGGCGCCTAAAAAAGATATGAGAGAAGAGAAAGCGGGCCGGCCAGCCAGGAGGGCTTCGGAGCTTGTCCAGGTCGTTTCTGAGGATTTCTCCGAGAGGATAAAAAACGCCCGTGAGAAGCTGGGGCTTAAGCAGGAAGAGCTTGCAAAGAAGATGGCAGAGAGGGCCTCGCTCATACAGAAGATGGAGCAGGGCCAGTTCACCCCGTCGATAAGTCTTGCCAGGAAGCTTGAGAACCACCTCAGGATAAAGCTGATCGAGCAGCATGAGGAGAAGCACGACGGAAAGTTCAGGTCAGGAGGGGCAAGCCTAACTATCGGTGACATGCTGGAGCTGAAGAAGTAGGTAAAATTGGCAAAAGAAGACACAATGCACTGGGCTGACCAGGCAGCGCAGAGGATAACCAGGGAAAAGGGCGTAAAGGAGCGTTACACGGTTGCAGCAGGGATAACACCTTCTGGAACTATACACATAGGGAATTTCAGGGAGATAATCACGGCAGACCTCGTTGTCAGGGCCCTAGTGGACCTGGGCATGGATGCGAGGTTCATCTATTCCTGGGATGATTACGATGTCTTCAGGAAAGTGCCGGATAACATGCCGGAGAAAGAGCTTCTGAAAAAACACCTGAGGATGCCCATAACCGAGGTTCCTGACACCTATGGATGCGGCCATTCCTCTTATGCGGACCATAACGAGAAGCTGCTTGAAAAAGACCTCCCCCGCGTGGGCATCAACCCGGAATTCATAAGGCAGGGCGAAAGATATAGGAATTGCGATTATTCAGAGGAGATAGACTTCTGCCTGCAGAAGGCGGACGCCATCCGGGATGTGCTTGACAGGTACAGAAAAGAGCCTCTTGCGAAAAACTGGCTGCCTGTCTCTATATTCTGCGAGAAGTGCCGTAGGGACACTGTCGACGACATCACATATGAAGGAGATTTCATGGTGAGCTATTCATGTTCATGCGGGCATTCCGATAAGTTCGACATCAGGAAGAAGGGGATAATCAAGCTCAACTGGAGGGTGGACTGGCCCATGCGCTGGCACCATGAGAAGGTCGACTGCGAGCCCGCGGGAAAGGACCATTATGCAGCTGGAGGCTCGGTCCAGTCAGGAAGGGAGATTTTGAGGGCTGTCTGGGGAGAGGAGCCCCCTGTCGGATTTCCATATGAATGGATCGGCATCAAGGGAGGGAAGCAGTTCTCGAGCTCGGCAGGAGTTGTAATAACCCTTGCTGAGATGCTAGATATATATGAGCCAGGCATCGTGCGCTTCCTATTCGCTGGGACAAGGCCGAATAGCGAGTTCTCCATATCATTCGACCTAGACGTGATAAAAATTTATGAAGATTTCGACAGGCTCGAGCGTGCGTATTTCGGAAAGGAGGAAATCGGTGAGAAAAAGCTTGCAAAACAGAGAAGGATATACGAGCTTTCCTGCACAGGGGCTATGCCGAAGGCTATGCCTTTCCAGCCGTCGTTCCGCCATCTGACAAACGTGATACAGGGATTCTCGTACGACATGGATAGGGTCCTCAGCCACTACGGCCTGAAGAAAAAAGAGGACGTGGAGAGGCTCAAAAAAAGGGCTGCATGCGCAAAGAACTGGCTCGAGAGATATGCTCCGGACGATTTCAGGTTCTCCCTGAGAAAGCCCGCAAAGGTCGGGCTTGACGATAAGAATAGGGAGCTTTTCAGGAGCCTTTCCAGGATGCTGCTTGAGAAGGACTGGGATGAGAAGGAGCTCCATGCAAGGTTCTATGACATCGCAAGGGAGTCAGGAATAGAGCCTTCAGATTTCTTCAGCACAGCGTACAGCATCCTCATCGGCAGGGACAAAGGCCCGCAGCTGGCCGGATTCATCCTGACCATAAGTAGGGAGAAAGCAGCCGAACTCTTTGCCAAAGCCTGACTCACTGGACCTTGGACAGGGCTGAGAGCGCTGTGGAAATGATGGTGATCCATATGACTCCCGAGAGTATCAGGAAGAACAGGGACTTGAGGTCTGTTATCATGACAAGGAGGATGCTTGCGACTATTCCGAGCATGATGTTGAGAGGGATGAGCGAGCGCAGCTGGACCATGAGCTCATTGAAAGGCGATTTTCTCTCGTTTTTCTCGTGCTTGATCTGGTATTCCTTTATCACTGCCTGCTTGAAAAGCCTGACCTCTGCCTTTGTCATTGGTTTTCGCATATCCATATACTAATATGTATACTAACTAATATTTAAATCTTTGTCCGGTGTCCCATCCATTAACTTTAAATAGGAGGTTGAATTCAACGGCAAGGTATGAGGGCAAGGATCGTAGTGGGGCTCATTGAGAAGATAACTGTGTACGGGAAGGACATTGTCACTGACTCGAAAGCAAGGATAGATACAGGCGCAAAATCGAATTCGATAGACATCAGGTTTGCAGAATCCCTGGGCATCAGGCCGGGCAGGATAAAGACCATCGTCAAGTCGGCGATGGGAAAGACAGAGAGACACGTGGTGAATCTCGAGATAGACATCGCCGGAAGGAAGGTGAAGGGCAGGTTCACGCTCGCTGACAGGGGCAATCTCAAGTACCCGGTGCTCATAGGGAGGAACATACTCAAGAAGGGGTTCATAATTGACCCTGCCAAGAAGACAAGATGAATGCTGCAATAATCAGCCTCGGGAGCGTAAGCTCGAGATGGACAGCCGACGCAATGAAGAGCCTTTTCGACAGCGTCGACATCCTGGACATAAGGAAGGTCGAGATAAACATAGGAGCGAAGAAGGACGCGTATCTCATATACGAGGGAAAGCCTTTCAGGAAGTACGACTGCGTCTATGCAAAAGGCTCCTACAGGTACGGGGCGCTCCTGAGGGCCGTCACGAGCTATCTCAGCGAGAATGCCTACATGCCTATCAGGGACAATGCATTCACCCTCGTGCACAACAAGCTTCTCACCCATCTCGTGCTGCAGCAGAGCGACATCCCCATGCCTCTCACGTATCTCACCCCCACACCTTCGGCTGCAAAGAAGCTCCTAGAGAGGCTGAATTATCCGATTGTCATGAAATTCCCGGAAGGCACGCAGGGCAAGGGCGTGATGTTCGCAGACTCTTTTGCAGCAGCCTCCTCACTGCTTGACGCGCTCCAGACCCTAAAGCAGCCCTTCATAATCCAGGAATACGTCGAGACAGGCTCGACCGACATCAGGGCGATAGTCGTCGGTGACAAGGTTGTGGCGGCCATGCAGAGGATTGCTGTATACGGAGAGAAGAGAGCAAATATCCACGCAGGGGGCATAGGTGAGGCCGTGACCCTCGACACGCACACCAAGAGGATAGCCATAAAGGCTG
Organism: uncultured Methanosarcinales archaeon; assembly: GCA_964469935.1. Classification (GTDB taxonomy): domain Archaea; phylum Nanobdellota; class Nanobdellia; order Woesearchaeales; family DSVV01; genus CAYXZQ01. The sequence goes on along the minus strand of CAYXZQ010000008.1, from coordinate 35,652 downwards.
CAAAGGCCATGGGCGCTGACATCTGCGGAGTGGACCTGCTAAACGGCCCGAAAGGGCCCATTGTCATCGAGCTCAATCTCTCACCCGGGCTTCAGGGCATCAAGAGGGCGACCGGAATCGATGTCGCGACTCATATCGCCAAGTACCTGTTCAAGAAGACAAAGGAGAAAAAAGAAGCAGGGCCTTCTGTAAGCGGAGAGAACATCCTTGAGGATCTTGGCATTGGAGATGCCAACGGGGAGAAAGAGATCCTGACGAACATAGATTTGAGGGGGGATAGGATTCTCCTCCCTGAGATTGCGACGACTCTCTCGAGATTCTCTGAGAATGACGAGATAACCATAAAGACCGACAAGAACAGGATCGTCATTGAAAAGGCATGATTGCCCCTGATTTCCTGGCTTATTATCCCTACTTGATGATAATTACATTTATATTGTTTTCTTTTCCTTAAGGGATTAAGCAAAACTTTTATATATTAGTTTTACCATTATGATTAACAGAACTGTATATCAGTTTAAACAGGAGGGTGGAAAAATGCAAGACCTTATGGAAAAAGAAGTAATGGTTGAACCAGTGGAGGAGACAAAGAGCATTCTAATCGTGGATGACGAGCCCCATATCGTCAACCTGGTCAAGCTGAGCCTTGACAAGAGCAGGTACAAGGTATCCGGAGCCTACTCGGCAAGAGAGGCGCTGAGGCTTATCGACAACGAGATTCCCGATGTCATCATCGTCGACATCATGATGCCGGGAGTCAACGGCTATGAACTCTGCCAGGCCCTAAGAGAGAACATGAAGACCAAGCATGTCCCGATAATAATACTTTCTGCAAAGGGGCAGATGAACGACAAGCTGCACGCAATCGACGTGGGCGCCGACGACTACATCACAAAGCCATTCGACCCGATGGAGCTTGAGAGGAGAATCAAGCTGAACCTGGGTTCGGCAAGCTGAAAAGGTGGTCAGGATAAGCGAAGAAGAGGAATACGATTACTATGAGGAAGAATATTTCCTTGTTTCAGAGGATGATATCTACTCGGAAAACATCGCCGATTCGATGGTCGACGACGATGAAATGACAGCAGAGGATGCAGGGTTCATGGATGGCTACAATATGGCAAGCTAGGTGCCATTTGGTCCATCCTTTGATATGCACTTCTATTGGTTGCAAATGATATGCGATAACATAAACTATATATATCATGCATGATATTCCCTTAAAATGGAAAGCCTCAACTCTGAGATAAAGGGAAAGATAATCGAGATGCTCGAGTCATCAAGGATAGGGGCGTCATCTAGCGAGATAGCGAAGAAGATAGGGCATAACAGGGTCACTGTCTCCAAGTACCTGGAGATAATGAAGGCCCACAACCTGATAGACTATGAGGATGTCGCGCAGGCAAAGCTCTGGACCCTGAACAGCAAGAGCCATAGGCCGACGATCCTGATAGTCGATGACGAGCCGCACATCGTCGAGCTCGTGTCGCTGAGCCTTATTCCTGACAAGTTCAATATCCACAAGGCATATTCCGGCCTGGACGCCCTCGAAAAGGTCTATTCGGAAACTCCGGACCTGATAATTCTCGACCTCATGATGCCCGGAATCAACGGCTATGAGATATGCAAGAAGCTCAAGGAGAACGCTCTCACGAGGCACATACCGATAATCATCCTCTCAGCCAAGGGCGAGATCGACGACAAGCTCCGTGGGCTCCAGATAGGGGCTGACGATTACATGACCAAGCCCTTCGACCCAATGGAGATTGAGGCGAGGGTCGAGTCGGTTGTCAGGCGCTCGGGCAAGGACATCGACACCCATCCCCTGACCAAGCTTCCGGGGAAACAGGGCATCAGGGAGAGCCTGGAGAGATGGATGGGCGGGGAGGAGACATTCTCGGTATCCAGGATAAGGATTGAAAATATTGAAGCTTTCGGCAAGAAACACGGTTACATGAAGGCAGAGAATGCCGTGACTCTCTTTGCAAGGATGATATCCGACTTATTCAAGGGCTCGGATGATTTTTTCATCGGCCATACCTTAAAGGATGATTTTGTCATGATCACGGGGGACGGTAACGCAGTGGGCGAGATTGAGCAGGCATTCGGAAGAATCATTCCATACCTGTCGGGGGATGACAAGGCGAAGGACAGGCTGTCGCTTGCTGTCGAGACCATAAAAAGCGGTGAGATATTGAAAAAGAAGATGAAACCGGAAGATGTGCTTTCACGTCTGGAGGTAAGAGGATGAACGAGGCAGACATACTCTATGCGATATCCATCGGGCTTTTCATGATCTGGCTCTATAGGCTTTACCTGGTCTACAGGAAGAACAGGAAGAAATCGGTTCCTGACGATGACGATTACAGCGACATACTCAGCTCTGACAAGTACAAGGTCAAGGGCAAGTTCGAGTCATGACAGGGATTTTTCTTTAAGTACAAAAATGGGGCTAAGCATCAAGATCAAGATAATACTATTCACGATAGTGCTTGTGCTCGTAGCATCGGGGATGGTAGGTTACAGCATCGGCAGGCTTAACAGGAATCCTGCTAAAGATCCCGCCTACTCGTCAGCATGGAAGGAGTCGCTTGCGATGATGAGCGCGACGTTCCTGCTCGCTTTCGGAGCCGTAGTCCTGTTCTCGCTTCACGTGATAGGCCCGGTGGATGAGCTGATCATCGGGACCCAGCTGGTCTCTCAGGGCAGGCTTGACCACAAGATAAGGAAGAAGAGCAATGACGAGATAGGAAGGCTCGTCGACTCCTTCAACAGCATGACCGCCAACCTCAAGAGGTCCATGGACGAGAGGACCAGGTTCTCGGACATAGCCTCTGTCGAGAAGCACAAGGCAGAGCTCATAATAGACAGCATGGCTGACAGCGTCATCGTGACCGACAGCCAGCACAATATAGTCCTCTTCAACCCTGCAGCCGAGAGGCTCTTTGACAGGGACGAGACAAAGCTGCTTGGAAAGCACATAGTGAACCTGCTCAAGCATCACAAGATGGAGATGCTCTTCGAGGATTTTCCCGAGATAAAAGACAAGATGCTGCCAGTCAGGAAAGCCGAGACCAAGATCACGGAGCTCAGGCCCACAAGGCCGGCAGGCAAGGTGCTAAAGGCCAACATCGCGCCGCTCATCAACGAGAGCAACATGATAATAGGTACGGTCGTGGTCATCGAGGATATAACTAAGCTAAAGGAGCTAGACGAGATGAAGTCTGATTTCGTGAGCACCGTATCACACGAATTGAGGACTCCTCTCACAAGCATCAAGGGATATGCCGCTCTCATGGCAGACCTCAAGATGGGGCCTCTCAACGAGCAGCAGAAGAAGTCTGTCGACATCATTAACAAGGAGTCGGACAGGCTCGCTGACCTGATAAATGACATACTGGACCTCTCCAAGCTCGAGACAGGCAAGGCCAAGACGGTCTTCACGCTGACAGATATAAGGGATTGTGTCGACGAGTGCATAATGATAGGCGTGGCAAGGAACAAGGGCATATCTGTCAGCAGGCTGATACCGGACAGCATGCCCAAGGTCCTCATGGACAAGGCCAAGATAGTCCAGGTGTTCAACAACCTCATGTCAAATGCAGTGAAATTCACCAAGCCGGGCGGCAAGATAACCATAAAGGGGACCAACAGGGCTGGCTACATCCAGGTGGACATCACTGACACTGGGATAGGAATCCCTAAGAGGGAGATATCAAACCTTTTCAACAGGTTCTACCAGGTGGAGAGCCACCTGACACGCAACCAGGGCGGGACAGGCCTCGGGCTTGCAATCGTCAAGGAGATTATAGGCCTTCACTACGGCCTGCTGTCGGTCAGGAGCAGGGTCCACAAGGGCACGACCGTGAGCTTTGCCCTACCCAAGCACCCATTAACAGAGCAGGAGCTCAAGAAATGCTGGGAGGAGAGGAACTGCAGGAAAGTCAAGTGTCCTGCCTACCAGGCAGCCGACAGGCGATGCTGGCTTTACATGGGGACGCACTGCAAGAAGAGCACAAACGAACCGTGCCTGGACAAGATTGAGATATGCAGGCACTGCGACCTGTACAGGCACCATATGGAGGGAAATGATGAAAGGCAAGAGACAGATACTGATAGCAGATGACGAGCCGCACATAATCGAGCTCGTGCGCATGATACTCGAGGACAAGTACGAGGTGATCGCAGCAGAGGACGGCAATGAGGCGATGGAGCTGCTCAAGAAGAACAGGCCGAACCTCATCCTGCTCGATGTGATGATGCCCGGTATAAACGGGTTCGAGATCTGCGAGAGGCTCAAGAGCGACCCGAAGACAAAGGACATAAAGATTGCGATGATATCCGCAAAGGTCCAGGAGAAGGACATCATAAAGGGGCTGCGGTTGGGTGCTGAGTATTATTTCACGAAACCTTTCGATCCTGCAGCGTTCGAGACGAAGATAGGGGAGCTGCTAGACCTAACATGAAAAAAGACAAGCTTATGGAATGCGCATTCGACCAGGGCATGATAGACCTCATGCCTGACGAGATACTGGTGATCGACCCGAAGACCAGGAAGGTCCTGATGGCCAACAGCATCTTTCTGCAGAAACACGGGTTAGACATGAATGATGCCGTAGGGATGACCTGCAACATGATCCTGCACAAGAGCAGGAGAATATGCGGCGATTGCCCCCTTGTCAGGTGCGCCAGTACAGGCAAGACCAGGAGAGTCGAGCATGTCCATGAAATCAACGGTAACAAGATCCATTATGCTGTGACCACGTCGCCGATCAGGGACAGCAGCGGGAAGATAGCATACATTCTGCATGTCTCGAGGGACATCACATTCAGGAAGAATGCGGAGAAGAGGCTGAGGGAGAGCGAGGAAAAATTCAGGAACCTGATAAACAACGCGCCTCTGGGAATCATATCCATTGATATCAAAGGCAGGGTCCTTGACATCAACGACTCGCTCCTAAGCATACTCGGTTCCCCGTCGAAGGCGTCAACCAGGAGGATCAATGTCCTGAAATACAAGCCGATGATGGACGCAGGCATCTCCGCCAATTTCGAGGAATGCCTCAAGACCGGCAAGCCCAAGGTATATGAACAGGAGTACACCTCAAAAAGGGGAAGGAAGGTCTTCCTCAGGTATCACCTCCAGCCGAGGCTAGAAAGGGACGGGACTGTGACAGGAGTCCAGGCGATTGTAGAGGACATCAGCACGCGGAAAAAGGCAGAGCAGGAGCTCAAGGAGATGAATACAAGCATTCTTTCGCTTTTCGAGACTTCGACGAGCCTCCAGCTCACCATGGACATCGACGAGATAGTCGACATCGCCATCAGGTCGTTCGTCTCGCTCGGCTATGACAGGGTCAGGTTCTACCTGATGGAGAATGGGCTGATGAGGGGCATCAAGTCCAACTATATCGACGAGAGCAAGTTCAGGAATAAGGTCATAGAGGCAAGTCCGGAGTTTCCAAAGACATACGAGGCAATAAAGAGGAGGGAGCCGGTCATACTGTCCGACCTCCTCAGGGAATATCCTGATGCAGTTAAGAAATACGGCCTGAAGCAGACGGCAAGCCTGCCCCTGATTTCGCAGGAGAAGGTCTTGGGAATCATCAGCATCGACAACAAGTTCTCAAAGATGCCGATACTCAAGGACGACATCAACCTCCTTATGACATTCGCAAACCAGATTGCCGTCGCCATCGAGAACGCTCTCCTCTACAGGGAGATAAGGAGCAAGCTCAGGACACTGGAAGCCCTCTATGACATCTCAAGCACGATAAGCGGCACGCTCGACCTTGACAAGATTCTCAATCTCATCGTGATAAAGATTGTCAAGCTGCTCAGGGCCGACATGTGCTCCATCAGGCTCCTGGACGACTCGAAGAAGAAGCTCGTGCCGAAGACCGTATATGATGTCAAGGGAGAATATCCGTATAAATCCATGGAAGGGTTTGACACCCGATCCGACGGCAAAGCCATCACAGACCTCAAGCCAAGATACATAAGCGACCTCGGAAAGGAGAGGGCTTTTCTCAAGAAGAATTACATAAAGCAGACAGGCATCGTCTCTGTCCAGAGCATCCCGATGATATTCGAGAACAATCCGGTGGGACTTATAAACATCTACACAAAGAAGAAGAGGAGGTTCTCTTCCGAGGAGATAGACCTGCTGAACAGCCTGAGCAGCCAGGCAGCTATCATCATCGAGAATTCCAAGCTTTACAGCCAGATAAACGACGACAAGAGGAACCTCGCGAGGCTTGTCGAGGCGAGCCAGGAGATAAATTCAACTCTTGAGAGGGAGAGGCTTCAGGAGATAATATTGAACAAGGTCATGGAGTTCACGAATGCCGACTGCGGTTTTCTCATGCTCATCAAGGACGAATACCTGAATGTAAAGCTCTCCAGGGGTTTCGACAGGGAGAAAGCGGAGAGGATAAGGCTCAAGATAGGGGAGGGCATACCCGGCCACGTCGCAAAGACCGGCAAGCCTGCCATAGTCAATGACGTATCCGCTGACAGCCGCTACATAACCGTGTTCCAGGATACCAGGTCAGAGGCGGCAATCCCTCTTATAACCCGTAACAAAGTCATAGGCGTGCTTGATATAGAGAGCAGCAAGCTGGACAATTTCAAGCGTGTGGAAAAGACCCTAAACATCCTGACCAACCAGATAGCCATCGCAATCGAGAACGCAGGTCTCTACGACGAGATCAGCAACTTCAACCAGAGGCTGAAAAACGAGATCGATCTCGCGACAAAGGAGCTGCGCGAGAAGAATATCGAGCTGAGGAAGATAGACCAGATGAAGAGCGAGTTCGTCTCGAATGTCAGCCACGAGCTCAGGACGCCCCTGACAAGCATCACAGGCTACACGAAGCTCATTCTCATGGAGAAGCTCGGCAAGGTCAACGAGAAGCAGGCCAACTGCCTTAACGTCATCGCAGAGGAAGGTGAGAGGCTTACAAGGCTCATCAACAACATCCTTGACCTCTCGAAGCTCGAGTCTGGCAGGATCAAGTTCAGGCTTGATGACATCGACATCACAAAAATCGCTGAGAACTCGATAAGGATCCTGAGAAACATCGCTGAGGACAAGAACATAGACATCAGGCTGCACAAGCAAAGGAGGGTGCCGAAATTCAAGGCGAGCGGGGACCTCGTCAAGCAGGTGTTCGTAAACCTCCTCAACAACGCCCTGAAATTCACGCCGAGAGACGGCCGGATCGACATGTATCTCAAGAAGAACGGCCAGGATGTCGAGATCATAGTAAAGGATACAGGTGAGGGCGTTCCGAAGAAGCTCATCCCAAAGCTATTCGACAAGTTCTACCAGGTGGACTCATCGATGACCAGAAAACAGGGCGGGACAGGCCTTGGCCTTGTCATCGTCAAGCATATCGTCGATGCCCACAAGGGAAAGATAAGGGTCAGGTCGGAGCCCGGCAAGGGGAGCGAGTTCGTAATCACCCTGCCGATGAAGAGATGACGTCCTCTATGTTGACGACCGGTCTAGGGAGCCTTGTCGCGTCGTCATAGCCGATTCTCGGGCATGCCGTGTTGACAAAGCACTCGATGAACGGGAAGTTCTCAAGGCTGGAAAAATCGATATCGTCCGATACCAGGATATAGGACCTCTTCTTAAGCCTCTTTTTGAGCGCGATTGCCTGGCGAAGCTTCTGCTGTCCGGGTTTTGTCGAGACAAGTATTCCGACGCTCTCTGACATCAAGAATTTCTTGAGACCCGCATCCATCCTCATCCTATACCTTTTCACGTCGTAGTCGCGCAGCCTGGAGAATGTCCTAGAGAGCGGGTTGAAGATGAATACCGGCTGGCTGTTCTTCAGGGCGAGCGCTGCGGGGTGGAACCTGCCGTCACCGACATACAGGAAGGCATCGACGCCCGGAAATCTCTTCACACTGCAGCCGAGCACCTGGCCCCTGTATCCTGCATGCCCTGCCCTGAAGAGCTTCACTTTCTTGCCTGCATTTTCGAGCTGCGTCCTGATGTCTTCGAGTGAATCAAGGAACTGCACTGTGGTGAAGAGCCCGACCTTTTTTGGTAGCTTCTTTATGGCAGCAGCGGGAAGCCTTATCTTCAGCCTGGCTCTCGCCTCGATGAACATAATCTTCATAATAGGATAGAATCCGATGGCGTATTTATATTTTTCCCGGTAGGGACAGCCTAGAGTGTCTCCTTGGCCGCGTAATAGTCCTCCAGAACTACCAGGTCCATGTTTTCTGCATCATTCACGAAGTGAAGCCTCCCCCTTCCGATCTGGACAATCTTTTCCGCGAGTTCCCTGCCCTTGTCTGAGAGGCGTATCCCAACGATAGATATCGTTATTCCTGCGGACCTTGCAAGGGATGCAGCCTCCAGGGTCTCTTTTTCGGGCTCGAACCCTGCTGTGGGCATCGCGTCGGTTATGAGAACAAGGTGCTTTGTGGAATCTTCGCTCCCGAACATGCTGACAGCCTCCCTCAGGGTCTTTGAGATGTCTGTCTCCGAAGCTGCCCTGACAGATGCGATCTCTTTTAGGAGCCTTGAGAAATCTCTCGTTGGCTCAACCTTCTTCTGTATGTCCTTGCCGAATATGATGAGGCCCGCGCTGTCCTTCTCCTCTATCGCCTTGTAACAGAGAGCAATCCCGGCCTTCTTGCATCTAGAGAGCTTCTCGCCCTTCATGCTCCCAGACGCGTCAAGGGCGAATATCACGCTTATCTCACCTTTCGAGTTCCTGTGGAACACCTTCATGTCGCCCGGCACCGGCTCGGTATGGCTTCTCCTGACAGCGGTTTTCACTGTCTTGTGTATCGATATGTCCCTGTATCGGTCCCCCCTGGCATAGCTCTTAATGTCCTGCCTCTCGCCGTGCACTGACAGCTTCCTGTGCACCTTCCTGCCCACGAACCCCTTCGGCGCCAGCCTGTCCAGCTCATCCGTGTACATGACGAGGGATGCGAGCTCGAGCCCTTTCTCGGTCATCGTGAACTTCCTGTCGAGAAGCTTCTCCTTCTTCAGCCTCCCGAGCCTCTTCTCGATGGATTTTTTGAGCTCCCTTCGGAACTCCGGTATCCTGACATTGTTCTCAAGGTAATCAGGGTCGTAGCCTGACACCTGGCGCAATAGCTTCTCACCGTATATCTTCTTCGCCATGGTATAATCCTTTGCCATCTGCTCGAACATCAGGTCAGGGACGAATGATGAGATGGAGTGGTCGAGGGCGTCGCCGAGGAGCCTGCCGTCGTCTACAGCATCCCTGTCCTGCTCGATGACTGCATTGAGGAGCTTGTCTCCCACCTGGCTGAATTTCAACCTCGCGGAATCTTTCTCAAGGCTGGGCGAATCCCCGGGTTTCTTCGTGTCGCTTTCCCCGCTGTCACCCGTCACCACCCTTGCTGTCAGGAGAGCCTGCGGGAGAATGCTCTTCTGCGAACTTCTCGAATTCCTTCATCAGGTACGCGTCCGAGTCCTCCACGTACTTCAGGCTGGGCTTGAGCCTTATCCTGTGCGCGAGCACGGACCTCACTGCAGAGCGGACATCGGAAAAATTTACTACCTTCCTGCCTGAAAGAAACGCGTTGGCCTGAGCGCGCTCATAGAGGCCGATGCCTGCCCTTACGCTCGGGACCTTCTCGAGCTTATCGTCAACCCTGATTTCCCTGATGAACCTTATCACGAAATCGAGCATCGTCCCGGGCATCTCCGCGATCGCCTTGCCCTTCTTCCTCACTATATCACATTCGACAGACGCAGACTCGGGATAATCCATGTAAATCACGTCGAACCTGTCGAGGAGAACGTCCGAGAGCTTCTCGGTATTGGTGTCATGCGGGTTCATGGTCGCTATGAATAGGAAATCCGCGTCGATGTCCACGTCATAACTGCCTATGGTCGCCTTGCGCTCCTCGAGCACCTGCAGAAGCGCGTTCTGGAGCTTTTCCGGGCACCTGTTCAGCTCGTCGAAGAAGAGCACGCCGTTGTTTGCCCTGAAGATTTTTCCAGGGGTGAACGCCTCAAGGCTCATCGATCCGAACTTGAGCGCCCTCACAGGGTCGATGTCGCCAAGGAGATCCTCGCTCGTCAGGTCAGGGCTTCCCTGCACGCGGACGAACCTCTCGCTCCCGGACACCTTTTTCGTGTTTTTTGAGACCCCCTTCCTGCAGGCAGGACAGACCGGCTTGTCCGGAAGGCAGTTAAACCCGCAGTCCTTTACAGTTATCTCCGGCAGCAGCCTCGATACGTTCTTCGCAAGCGTCGTCTTTCCTATGCCCGGTGGACCGAATATGACCACGTGCCTCCCCATGAGGAACGCGGACTTGAGGTCCTTCTTCGCCCTAGACTGGCCGATTATGTCAGTGAAAGGGTCCTCCCCCTTGCTCAGAAGTTCCTTCATACTGTTTGCTGTTACCATTTTCCCAAAACTCTAATCAGCCGGTATTTATAAAGGTTGCCAAAACTCACTGACAGGCTGCATAGACGGTCGAAAACCAGGGAGTATACTTATCCAATAAGATATTTATTAGGGAATCCACTTATTCAATAAGAATTTTAAGTGCAAGCACAAGGTTTATAAGCTTGAGAATCTTTCCCGCATCTAGGGGTGTTTTAGGAGATTTATTTTCATTTCTGCATCCGAGGTGAACGGTAATTTGGTAAAAGGTTTTCTTCACATCACCTCTTTTCCTTTTACTCCCCACCAAATGGATGCAGAAATCAGAAAAGCATCCGGAACAGGAACAAAGCGAGGGCGGCGGAGAGCGGCACCAGAACATTGTCATCCACCGGATGCTTCCGCACCCTGAACTCTATCGTCTCGACTGTCATGGCTACGGCTGATGCGACGACTGCTTCTGATATCGACACGAACAGCATGGCGCCGAGGCTTGCAGCGACAAAGCCAAATAGGGTGCCCTCAAGCAGCTTATCAGCCGATAGCGGATGCCTTGTCTTCCAGAGGCGCGTCGATTTCTCAAGCCTCATCCCGACCATCGATGATACCGAGTCCCCGAGCGCGAGTATCATTATGGATGCGTATGTGATGTCCCCCTTGCCGAAGAAACCGAGGAGGAGGATGACGCTGATGACATAGGTGATTGATCCCCAGCCCGGGAGCGGTCCGCCCGGCCTGTCGAATGTATCCAGGAACCAGCCTATGAGGGGCAGCCTGTGCCTTGAGGATATGACGGATACCAAGAGTCCCACTACAAGCAGCAGCATGAAGAAAAATATCCCGAGGCCCCAGTACTTAAGTGCGATCACGGCGAGTATCCCGCTTGTGATGTGGAGCAGCTTCCTCCTGAATTCGAGGCGGATTGTCGTCATTTTCAGCCGAATATGCTGTATTTTGTCTTGAGATAGATAACGCCTTTTCCGATGCAGTATCCGATGAGCACCCCTGCGATGACGTCGCTCAGGTAGTGCACCTGAAGATACAGCCTGCTCAAGACCACGAAAACGGCAAAGATGATCCAGAACCATTTCAGCATCGGGTACTCCCGGTCGAGTATGGGCACGGCCGCAAACGAGAATCCTGCATGTGCGCTAGGGAACGAGTAGTCTTTCCAGCCGAAGAGGTAAATCACTTCATGGGGCCTTTCCCTGGCGACTATGAACTTGATAACATAGACCACTACAAGTGTGAACAGGCATGAGAACCACAGAGGCAATATCCAGTCTTTCTTGTTCTCCTCCCACATGAAAAGCGACGTCATGACAAGAAGTATTATCACCAGGGACAGGACATAGCTCACCCATCCGAAGATGTAGTCTAGAACGGGGTTGGTCATCCCCTGGAAGAAGCTGAGCGCCATGCTGTCAAGCGGGAAGCTTACGAGGAGGAGGAGAAAGCCGATTATGATGATTGCCGCGGTCTTCTTCTGCTCGATTGTGAGTCTCATATTCTCTTGATGAACAGCCCAAGGGCACTGCTCCCGCTCAGGACCACTATAGTCACGATGGTCCCGGCTATGAGCACGCCTATGATGTCAGCCAATATAAATTTTTTGTATTTAAGGCCTATTATATATGCGGCAAGCGATCCCGAGTAGACACCTGACATGGGCAGGGGGATGCCTATGAAGACGGCGACGCCGAGCTCACCGTACCTGTCGACGTATTTCTCAATGCTCTTCTGGGTCCGGACGAGATAATACCTGTAAAGCCTATCAAGCGCAGGGAATCTTGTCGCGAACCTGATCACGTAATCTATGACAAAGTAGACGAGAAGCCCAAGGATTATGTTTGAGAGGATGCACACGATATAGACGATCATCCAGTTCTCCTTCAATACCAGGATGCCGTAAGGGATGCTTGCCCTAAGTTCCAGTAGAGGCACGAATGTTAGAAGAGCCAATTGCAGGATATTGCCGACCATTGGCCAGACGGTGCTCAACGGTTCTTTTAAATGTTTGGATTTGGAGATGAAATCAGAAACCACCTATTGTGAGTTTATCATCGTCGGGGTCAATATTGTGAACGGAGCCTAAAAAGGATGTCCAGGACCCGGCCAAAAACTGTTTTTCTACAATGATTTCAATTGGAAATCATTGAAGTGAGTTGAGCTCGAAGATAATCACACATGATTTCAGACTATAGGAAAAGCCGGGACTTGTCGGAGCAACTATTCTTGGAAATCGATGCTTTGAACCCTCTCTCTTATGAAGTCCTGGCTGAGAAGCTCCTTCACGAGCTCTTCCGGCCTCAGGAACCGCCTCTTCAGCATCACATGCAGTCGTCCGCCCTTATCAAAATACCCCTTGTGCTTTTTTCTGAAAGCCTCAACAGAATCCTTCTCGGTGAGTGGCGGGCCTGTGTGGAGCTTTTCCGGTGCAAGGGGCTTCTTGTCGAGGATGTACCATAACAGGGCGGGGCCCTTGCTGTCCCAGTCCCAGCCCGCATCACGGACCATGAAATCATTTTGTTCAAGCTGCCTGAGGATATGCTTATGTACCTTCAACAGCTTTCCTCCTGCGACGTCTGTCTTTGCACGTTCAGGTTGCGCCCTGAGCATTATCAGCCTGTCATTTCCTGCAGATGTCTTCAGCCCTTCCTCTGTGACCCTCATTCTCTGGAAAAATCCTGCCGAAGGATTCTTCAGGTATTCCCTTGCCGCTTTCCTGAATCTCTCAAACTTCTCGATGGAGAGCGCTGCAGCTGCGTTCCTGCGCCGGTCCACGGGATCTATGACTATCAGCGGGGATATCTTCGACCTGTTCAGGCTGCTCTCTGAGCCGTAGCCCTCGATGTCGATGACCTTGTACTTCTGCCATGAAGCCGCATTCTCGAGCAGCTTGTCGAACGAGCCGTAGTAAGATACCAATATGTCGAGCACGTGCCCGGAAAGGCCGCTGATATAGCTTTCGGCTCCGTACACCCCCTGGGCCTTGCAGAATAGCTTGGCAAGTATTATCTCGCCTGCGAGGCGCGGGTTCTTTTCCAGCCTTTTCATTATCCAGTCCACGTGCAGGGGGCTCATATCAGTGACATTCTCTGCCTCCCCGGGCCTCATTATATTCAGGACAGGGACGATCTCGAAGGTGATGCTGTTCTCTGAGATGTTGAAATAATCTCTTGAGCCGTGCACGCGCTCGACCCCGTTGAAGTCGCTGAGCGCGTTTTCTAGCATCCCGGATATGTCCTTTCCCCTGTAAGTCAGGCTGAACCTAACGAAGATATCGCAGTCGAAATCATCTTTAATGATAGTTCCTTTTGCGCTGCTCCCTCCAAGGACAGGTTTAGCATCTATCCTGTTCTTCTGCAGGCTGCGTGAGAGCCTTGAGAGGAACCTGTCTGTCTCAGCCCTAATCGTCTTCAGCTCCTCTCTTGACGGTCTTGACTTTGCAAGGATATTTTTTTCGATTTCCATCATGAGATAAAAAAGTCCGTGATGCTTTTAAATATTTTCAAAAGAAGCCCTAAATATATGATATATTATAGAAAAGTTTAAATACCAGGTATTACATGAATATGTATACCAATATATCTATTTTAAAATGCGGGACAAAAAAGGAGAGATGGGCGTCGGGACCCTAATCGTATTCATCGCTATGCTTCTGGTAGCTGCAGTAGCAGCTGGTGTTCTGCTCCAGACTGCGGGCTCGCTCCAGGAGAAGAGCCTATCGACAGGCCAGCAGGCAAAGAGCCAGATATCCACTAATGCACGTGTAATCGAGGTCAGCGCAACCGACGGCAGGAATGGCAACCTAACAGATTTCCAGCAGATAATGAAGCTTTCTCCCGGCTCGGACCCGATCAAGATTGACCAGGTCATATTCACTTTCAACACCAAGGACCAGACATCCACCCTCAAATACAAGGGGACTAACGGCATCTGCGAGAAGAACAATGTCAACGGCTTCAACACATGGAACGAGGAGCAGGTCAGCCTCCTGAACTCGACTGTGGACATGTACACGCTGGCAGAGGACCTCGATGACGACGGAACTGATGATTATCTGTATCTATCCAATACAACCAGCCTGACATACACCTTCGTGCTCTCGTCAGCAGGTAATTTCAGCCTCAGCAGCGGACAGGACATATCTGACGCTTCGACTGCACCGGTCAGCGTCCCTTACTCAGGCACTGTCACTAACGGGACTGATACGTTCGCTTACCTTACTGTGTCTGGTTCGACAGCGACAAACGATACGATTGATGATAATGTGTCAGTCATCGTGACGCCGTACAAGCTCGGCGAAGGATACTTCACAGTCGTCTATGAGCAGAAAGGGACCAACTGGGTCGACGGCAACCTTCAGAGGGGCGACATCATCAGGCTCTGCTTCGAGTCTCCGGGCGAGATACAAGAGGATGAGCAGGTCAGGCTCAACTTCATCCCAAAGATAGGCACCGCGACCCTGACGCAGTTCGTCACGCCTGACGTCATTAGCACGGAAAGGGTATATCTCTATCCATAGACGACAAGGACGATTTCTCCTTTCAGCTTCTTTTTGCCTATCTTCCCGATTATCTCTTCAGGAGTCCCCCGGATGAACTCCTCGAACTTTTTTGTCAACTCCCTTGCAAGGCAGACCCTCGCTTCTGGCATTGCCTTCTGCATCAGCTGCAGGGTCTTCTCAATCCTGTGCGGGCTCTCGTAGAATATCGCTGTCTTCTTTATATTTTTTAAGAGCTCCTCTTTTCTCTTCTGCTTTTTCGGAAGGAACCCATGGAATTCGTACGAATCAGTGGGAAGCCCTGATGACACAAGCGCGGATATCAAGGCAGTCGGCCCTGGTATGGGCGAAACAGGGAAGCTATTCTCTATCGCCGCTTTTATCAGCCTGTAGCCAGGGTCGGATATGCCGGGAGTGCCAGAATCCGAGACAAGCGCGACATCCTTGCCGTCCCTGAGCATGCTCAACAGTTCAGGTATCCTTCTTGACCTGTTGTGGTCATTGTAGGAGAGCATCCTGTTCTTTATGCTGTGATGCTTGAGAAGGATGCCTGTCCTTCTCGTGTCCTCGGCTGCGATGACGTCTACCTCTTTCAATATGTCAAGCGCCCGGAGGGTTATATCCTTCAGGTTGCCGATGGGTGTGGATACGATATAGAGCATGATTGCGGGAAATCGCTCCTGTTTAATAAACATTCCGTGCACAAAATATTTAAATCCTCCCCTACTTCATTTTCCCATGAAAAGGGCTGCATTCTTCGACCTTGACGACACCATCCTCAAGGGCAACAGCGGGATGAGGACCACAGTCCACCTGTTCCTGTCAGGAGAGGTCTCGTTCCTGGCCGCATTCAGGATACTCTACCGCTACCTGCTCTACTTCGTGGGCAGGAGCGATCCCTACAGGTTCTTCGAGGATATCTACGATTTCCTCAGGGGGAGGAAGGAGTCGGATGTCAGCAAGCTCTGTGACAGTTTCTTCGAAAAGAGTATATCCAGGAGGATCTACAGGGATGCTGTAAGGCTTATTGAAAGCCACAGGAGAAAAGGGCATCTGGTCGTCATCGTCACCAACTCCCTCGACCTGATGATATCCAGGATAAGGGAGCACGTGAAGGTCGACAGGCTGATAGCATCTACACTTGAGATAAGAAAAGGCATCATAACAGGCAGGAGCAAAGACATCTGCTTCGGGAAGAACAAAGTCTTATATATGATGGATTTTGCCAGGGATAATGGCATAGACCTCAGGGATTGCTATGCGTACTCAGACAATAATACTGATATCGCCATGCTGAGCGCTGTCGGGAACCCATCGGCAGTAAATCCCAAGAGGAAGATGAGGAGGTTTGCAGTCAAGAAAAGGCTCAAGATACTGAGTTTTACGCAGACAGGAGGTTAATATGGACAAGGGAGAAACTTATGAAGTGAAGGACATGAAGCTTGCAGGGCAGGGGAAGAGGAACATCGAATGGGCAGAGATGCAGATGGGAGCCCTGCTGGAAGTCAGGGAGAGGTTTGCAAAGGAAAAACCGCTCAAAGGCGTACGCGTCGGCATGGCGCTCCATGTCACGAAAGAGACGGCAGTTCTCGTAAGGACCCTCATCGCAGGAGGGGCGGAAGTATCCATCACAGGATGCAACCCGCTCAGCACCCAGGACGATGTCGCTGCGGCGCTTGCCGAAGAAGGCGTCAAGGTATGGGCATACAAGGGCGAGACAAAAGAGGACTATTACAGGTATCTCACTAATGTCATTAAGGAAAAGCCGCAGATAACCATCGACGACGGCTGCGACCTGGTATCTGAGATTCATACAAAGCATCCGCACCTCATAAAGGACATCATCGGCGGTGCTGAGGAGACGACCACAGGTGTCATAAGGCTTCGGGCCATGGAGAAGGACAAGGCCCTGAAATATCCCATTGTAGCTGTGAACGAGGCAGCGACAAAGCACTTGATGGACAATGTCAAGGGGACTGGCCAGAGCACGATTGACGGCATACTCCGCGCGACCAACGTGCTCATTGCAGGCAAGGCATTCGTGGTCTGCGGATACGGCGAGTGCGGAAAAGGCGTTGCCAAGAGGGCTCTCGGCATGGATGCAAATGTCATTGTGACAGAGGTTGATGCGTTCCGCGCATTGCAGGCGGCGATGGACGGCTTCAGGGTCATGCCCATGAAGAAAGCAGCGGAGATAGGAGACATATTCGTCACTGTCACAGGCAACAAGAACGTAATCGACGTCGCCCACATGAAGCTCATGAAGGACGGGGCGATGATGTGCAACTCAGGGCATTTCGACGCAGAGGTCAATGTCAACGGCCTGAAAAAAGCTGCTGAGAAGGAAAGGAAGATAAGGCCTTTCATGGACGAATACACGTTGGACGGCAAGAGGCTCTTCATCCTCGGCGAGGCAAGGCTCATAAACCTGGCAGCTGCAGAGGGGCACCCGTCCACAATAATGGCGATGTCTTTCATAAACCAGTCATTCGCATGTGAGTTCCTTGTGAAGAACATAGGGAAGCTTTCACCGAAAGTCTATGTGCTCCCGCCTGAGAAGGATGACGAGATAGCGAGGCTCCAGCTCAGCGCCATGGGCGTCGAGTTCGACGAGATGACGGCAGAGCAGAAGAAGTACAGCGAGTCCTGGCAGGAAGGGACGTGATTTTTCTTTTTTCTGTATTTTTTTGATTCTTCAAATAAAGGTTTATATATTCGGATTGGGTACGATGGCAGAAGAAGACCAGAAAATGGAAGTGAACAGCCTGGACGACTATTTCGGAGATATCGGTCCTGATGAGATTGATGACCAGAAGAAATACCTGCCCAGGATCGGACGGCGGACATGGCTCTTCGATCATTACTGCCCGATATTCCATGAGGCCAAAGGCAGCATGAAGACTGTCGGCGATGAGATCTTCTTCATCGCGCAGGTGTTGAGGAAATACAGTGTAAAGTATGAAGATTTCGACGCCGGCAAGACACTTGTGGAGCTCGTATCAAAAATGCCCTCAAGGGATGAGCAGGACAGGTACGACACGGCAAGGAAGGCGGTCACAGGCATGCTGAACACGGACGGATATACCATCATGAAGAGGCAGGTCATCGTTGGCATGCTCGAGGAGCTTTATTTCAGCCCGGATTACAGGCTCCCTGAACTACCGCAATAGGAAAATTATTATATTCTGCATCAAAACCCGTCCTCATGGCATACCTGGATACCGTCGGGAACAATCATTTCTCTGACGTGTACGACTTTCCGATAAGCACCATCAGGCAGCTGAGAGAAGAGAGGCCTGATGTCTACGAGGTTATACGGGAGCTCCGAAATCACCAGGCATTGAAGCCCGTAAGAGTAGTCGACAACATGGTCCACATGTTCGCATCAAAATATATCCACGGTGAGGATTGGTATTTCCAATGGGACCTCAACATGGACAGCATGCGTCTGGAAAAGACAGTGCTTTTGGCCTATCCGCCTCTGTTGTACCTCCTGAGCCTGGATATTCCGGAGAGGCTCCAGCCGGGTTTTCTCAGGAAGAGGAGCAAAGAGGCTGAAGAGGACAGGTTTGCAAGGAGACTCTGGGACAGGGCCCGCCTCAGATACACAAGGATGAACTATCGCGAGAACCTCAATGACGGGCTGGTTGACAGGTGGGCAGCTGACATCGCAGAGGCGAGGGGCCTCGAGGATGCCATGGGCCAGCCGAGCATGATCTTTCAAATCCCATTCACGCAGGACTAATCAAAATACTTCTCAGCCTTCGGCATGACTTTCCCGAGCAGGTATATCCCGGTCTTTGTCCTGAAGAGCGGGACCCTTCTCTTCCTGAAGTTGACGATGAACTTCATGTAATTCTCCTTGTCAAAGTTCGGCTTGACCATGTCCCTGTCCACCTGGGCCAGGCAGTCTGCCTCGAACACGAGCTGCGCATTGCGGCCCTTTATCTCATCAAGATTGTCGTGTATGCTTATGAGCCGGCATATCTCATAGGTCTCGTCTTCAGAAAATCCGCCGGTTTTCTCAAGGACAGCACGGGCCATCAGAGCACCCTTCACCATGTGGTCGGGCTTTGCATCTTCGCCAGCTTCGAAAGTGTATTCTGACTCGATAATCCCTGCATAGCCGATGTCGTGCAGGTATATCGCGGGAAGAAGAATCCTCTCGTCCCCGCCTTCCCTTTTTATCAGCTCCTTCATGTAGTGCACTGACGCGAGAACGTGCGGGATGTTCCAGCCAGGCCGGGATTTTTCCATGAGCTTCAATGATTTTTCCTTAAGCTTGGCTTCTGTTTCTCTGCTGAGTCTCATTATGGATACGGGCAGGCGCAGGTTTATTTAAATATTTTGAAGGGCAACAGGAATGCAATCCCAGGGCAACACAGTCTTATTCCCAAACTAAATCTTTAAAAACAATGATGTTTTACAGTGTTCCGTGATAATTGAAATAAAAAAGGGTGGGATTCTTGACCTCATGGTCGCTGAGCTTAACAGTCTAGCGAGGCTCCCGTCTGCAAAGGGCTTGGCCCAAAGGCAGCAGGCTGAGGACGGCAGGCTTGAGGAGAAGGCTGAAGAGAAGAAGCCTTCAATCCTCGAGCAGATACTGATAGAGGTATTGAAGCCTGCAAGGAAAGGTTCAAAGGATCTTGAGAAGAAAGTCAGCAAAGGCAGGACAGACGGTGATGTCAAAGAACAAAAGCCCGTGCCCTCACCTGAGGAGGATTATTTCAGGCACACTGAGATATACAGGCAGTTCCATGCGGATTATCTCAAGTCCACTACGCCTGCAAACTCTATATACGATTTCTATTCCGCAGCTGAGACGACCAGGGAGAGGGAATTCTCCTGGGGCGAGGAGGTCATAAGCTACAGGGAGAGAAAAGAGCTCGTGAGGAAGATGCAGATGAACGCGCTCATGCAGGGCGGTCATAACAATGTCGACCCTGGAGCGAAAGAGAGGTACGAGTTCTGGAAATACACAAGCAAGTTCAACCTCCTGATGAGTTTCATGATGTATGAAAGGGCGCTGTCAGGCGGCTAGTCCTTTTTTTTGGCCTTCTTCTTGCCCCTGAAGAGACCCATTATCCTGTCATGCAGCATCCTGAAGAAATTCGGTTCTGGCTCGAGTATCACTACATCCTGCTGGTGGAACTCGCCAAGGGACTGTATCTGATGCTCTCCGATGCTCTTATGCTTCTCTGCAAACTCCCGTCTTTTGAGATAATCCTTTATGATATTTTTTGACGGCTGCTTGGTCGACCTCTTCTCCATGTATTCGTCAAGGTCCTTTCTCAGCTTCATCTGGCTCATGTCCCATGGAGAGAACAGCTTCATATTTAAATGTTTCTCAAGCAGTCCGCTGAAACAATCCCTCTAAAAAACAATGCTATTTTCCGAACATTTTATATAATCAGGATACTTATAATACAATGGGGGTGCCTGAGCTATAAAGATGAGCCAGCGGCTTAAACTCAAGAGGACGAGGGCCGTCGTCGGCCTGATAATCATCGTGTCAGCCCTGACTATCGGCGCAGCCGATTACCTGACCGGCGTCGACCTGGGGTTCTCGATATTCTATCTTATACCTGTCATCCTTTCCGGACTCATCTTCAGCTACAGGGGCGCAGCAGCAATCTCTGTCATGGAGGCTGTCGAATGGATGTTTGCAAAGTTAGACCACCCGTTTCCTGAGCCCTGGGTCCTGTACTGGAACTCGTTTGTCCGGCTTATGATATTCCTAATAGTGGGCATGACCGTGGCAAGGCTGAAGCAGTCGCTTGACATAGAGAAGAGGCAGAGGGTAAGGCTCAGGGAGCTGAATCAGGCCCAGAACAGGTTCATAGGGATCGCCGCTCATGACCTCAGGAATCCCATCAGTATAATACAGATGTACGCGATGTACCTTCTCCAGGACAAGGAGTCAGGCCTCAAGACGCACCAGGTCAGGTTCCTGAACATCATCAGGGACTCTAGCAGATTCATGCTAAGGCTTGTCGAGGACCTGCTTGACATTTCCAAGATACATTCAGGCAACATCCGGCTCAACATGGAAAAGGGTGATTACCTGGCCCTGCTCAGGGACAATGTCGGAGTGAACAGGATACTTGCGAGCAGGAAGAAGATAAGGATTAGGCTCAAGGCTGACGAGGATTTACCTGGGCTGACCTTCGACAAGGAAAAGATGACCCAGGTGCTCAACAACCTGCTGACAAACGCAATCAACTATTCTAAGCCAGGCTCGGTCGTGGAAATGGCTGCAAAAGCCAGGGGCGATGACATTGTCACCTGCGTGAAAGACCAGGGACCCGGTATCCGGCATGAGGACATGCACAAGGTCTTCAATGAGTTCCACAAGGGGCACGGCAACGGCACTGCCGGAGAGAAGAGCACGGGCCTGGGACTTGCCATCGCAAAGAGGATCGTCGAGAGCCATGGCGGAAGGATAGGTGTGAAGAGCGAGCCGGGAAAGGGCTCCGAATTCTTTTTCAGCCTCCCTGTTGAGAGCATGACAGGGAAGGTGGTCCGCGCTTGAAGCCCTCAGTGGGCGGCATGCGCAAGCCTCTTCTTGTGCACCCTCTTTGACTGAAGGCAGAATGTCTCGATCCTTGCCTCTATTATCTGAGGGTATGCATTGCCGTCAGTCTCTATGGCAAGGAAAGGGAGATTTCCCAGGTCTTCGTATCTCCTTTTGTATGAATCATCCCCTGATGCCGCTATCTTGCCCTCGAGCGTCATCTCCTCTGTTAGCAGCGCCTCTGCGACGCGCGATGGCATGCATCCGAAGGGCCCTATGGATATCACTCCTGTCGCCGAATGCAGGACTTCTCTGAGCGCAAGGCCGGTCGTCAGTATGGCCTCGCCTGTGAACCTGCGCGACATAAGGTGCCTTGCATGGCTTATTGTCTTCGATATGTCTATCATCTCGAACTCGTAGAGCCCCGACCTCTCGAAGAGCTTCTTGATCTTTCTCTCCTGGTAGTTCTGAAAGCCATATGTGAGGTTGAGCTCGAGCATCTTCACTGCATCTGTCCTCGAGCCCTCGAGTATCCTGAGCCTCGAGAGGTAGTTGATATAGTATATGAACTCTGCAACAGGTGCGACCCTGACTACGATGCCTCTTTTCGACAGCTTCTCGATAAGCCTCTGCCTCGAGAGCGCGTCCTGGCGCACGTATATCTCGCCCACGAGCGCCACCTTGTTCGCCTTATCGTACGGGATCCTCAGCGGGATCCTCCTCAGGACCTCCACGCTTCTTTTAACCTGAGAGATGAGCTTCTTTCCCGAGCCCATGCTGATCGCCTCTTTAAGCTTTTCCCACTCTTTTTCATACGTATCTAGAGCGTACTTCCTGTCTTTTGCTATCGCCCGGAGCGTGTTCCTGATGTCTGTCATCACGTCAGATATCATCATGGTCTTCCATATGAGGACCAAAAACTTCAGCCCGAAGCCGGCGTAATTGTCCTTGTCAGAGAGGGTGAGCACCGCGACGTCCCTGAGCCTGTTCTTCATGATGAGGTTCCTCATGTAGACATTATACTGCCCGAACCTGCACGGCCCGCTTGACGCAGGCATGAAGAAGACGATAACCTCGCCTTTCTTCTGCTTCTCTTCGACATATTTGAGCATGCTCCCTGTGGTCAGCTGCATGGGCAGGAATTCCTTGCATGTGGTGTTGGCCCTGCCCCTCATTAGCACGTCCATATCAGAGTCAGGCAGGGCGACTGCATTGATACCGAACGCCCTGAACGCCGCTGCGAACCCCTCGACACCTATCCTTCCCATGGTCGGGAGAAGAAGCGTCACTTTCCTGTCTGTAAGTGGGTACCTCTTCTTGCTGCTCGATATAACATATTGCCTGCCATTCTCGATTACGACCTCCGCGGGCCTGAAAGCATGTTTTCCCTCCTTTATCTTCTTTTGCTTCTCGAGCTCCCTGAAGCTCTTGACGATGTCGAGGAACGCGTCGATTCTCGTATTGAGTCCTGCATCAGCCGTGTGGCTGTCTAGCTCGAGGGTGAGAGAGGGCTTTATGCCCATTATGTCCCTGAAATAGCTTATCAGGAATGAGTCGGGACCGCAGGAGAAGTTGGTCACGAAAGCGCCGTAGAGCTGCGGGTGCTTCTTGACGTAGCTTGCTGCCATCAGGTTCTGCTGCCCCTGGGCCCAGTACATTGAAGGGATGTCGTCTTCCCTGTCGTACGGGAGCATATCAGAGGGTATAACGAGCGAGCCCCGTGTCGCGAACTTGTGGGGTATGCCCATGTTCGCCTCGCCTGCATAGGCATTGTAGCTCCTTCCGAAAAGGACGACTGCCGACTTATCAGGGTCCTTCTCAAGCTCCCTTATGGCTTTTCTGCCGAGACTCCCAGCCTCTTTCTGGAAGGCCTCCTGCTGCTTGAGGGCTACCTCGAACGCTTCCGCTGCCTTTTTCGGGGTGAAACCAAGCTCTCCGGCCATGCTGATGAATGTCTTTCTCATCTTGGCAAAACCTTTGGAGAAATCAAGCACCGGCCTGATTATCTCTATGCCGTGGTCCCTGAACGCTGTCCCGAGATAGGCATGCTCTGCCTGGACAAATACGCAGGGCTTCTTGAGCTCGTTGCCTGACTTCACCGGAATCCCAATGAGGACCGGCAGGAACACGTAATCCGGCTTCTTGTCCAGGAGATCCTGGAACAGGCCATGGGAGATCTCCGCCGGGTAGCAGAATGCCGCGCTCTTCTTGTCCGTCCCTTTCTCGAGGACTTTTTCCGGCAATATCACTTTCATTCCGAGCCTGGAGAAGAAATTGTAATACAGGGGATAGAATGTATTGGTGAGAAAAGACCTGTTTATGCCGATGCTCTTTGCGTCTTTGTGTCGTTTCGGCCTGTATGACGCGTATTTCCCAAAGACCATGTCCTGCCTCTGCCTGACAAGGTCGAGCTTTCCCGCATCCACGTCGATGTCAAGGCGCTGGTTGTAGTATCTGTCGCACGCACCACCGAACGGATAGGTCTTCCCGAGGATCTTGATGGTCATTATCTCGCATTTCCTGTCGCATTTCTCAGCCCCGCCTGCGCAGACGAAAGTTTTGCCGTATTCCACTTCCCGGCTTTCCAGCTCGTCGAGATTGAACTCCTGCTTTTCCATGAGACCGAGCCCGATCCTGTCCTTTATCTCGAGAGCGACGCCGAACGCTCCCATGAGCCCCGGTTCAGGCGGGACGATTATCTTCTTTCCAGTGAGGGCTGCCATCGCGACCGGCACTGCCCTATTGTAGCATACCCCTCCCTGCATGAAGACCTTCTTTCCCACCTGCCTGTTCCCCTTGACCCTGTTTCCGTAGTTCATGCATATGGAATAGACGAGCCCCGCGACCACGTCCTCCTTGCCTATGCCCTCGTGGAATGCGGTCTTGATGTCAGAGCTTATGAATGCCGCGCACTGGTCATTGAAATTCGGCGGATGCCTTGCACTGAACGCCATGTCTCCGATGTCCCGGTAGTCTATGTTCAGGGACTCCTTTGCAGACTCCTCGAGAAAAGAGCCTGTGCCTGCGCTGCACGCCTCGTTCATGGCGTAGTCGCTCGGCACGGAGTTGGTTATGAAAGTGTATTTCGCGTCCTGCCCTCCTATCTCGAAAATGGTATCAACGTCCCTGTCGAAATATACTGCTGCTGCTGCGTGCGCAATAATCTCGTTTATGATGCCTTTTGTCAATGCGTGAAGCCCTGCAATGTGCCTGCCGCTCCCTGTCACGCCCAGGCCGATGATGCTTATCTTCTTGTTTACCTGCGACGAGAGCTCCCTGTAGCAGTCCCTAGACGCCCTCACGGGGTTGCCGCTCGTCCTGAGATAGCAGTCCGCGACGACCGCATTGTCGGATGTCCTCAGGAGCACCGCCTTTGTCGTGGTCGAGCCCACGTCGAGGCCGATTATGCACTCGTCGCCTTCCCCAGCTGTGCCCTTGGTGAACTCCTCGAACACCACCATGTCCCTGTATTCGGAGAGGGGCCTGTGGAACGAGAACGACGAGGTCCCTTTCCTTATCATGCTCTTGAGTCTTTTCGGCCTTGCCTTGGTCTTCTCTGCCCATACAGCTGCCCCGAGGGCCTCGAAATACTCCGCCTCCTTTGGTATGTGTATATTCGGAATGTCTTTTTTCAGGAAGTCCATTACCACGCTGTTCTTCGCTGTCCCTCCTACTATGAGGATATCGCCCTTCGGCACCTTTGCAAGCAGCTCTGAGATCTTCTTTGCCATCATCTCGCAGAGCCCTGCCGCGACCTCGCCCTTGGGCACGCCCTTGTTCAGCGCATGGGTGCAGTCGCTCTTGCAGAAGACAGAGCACCTGCCCGTGACCCTGTGAGGCTTCTCGGACTTTGCAAGCTTCACAGCCTCGTCCACGGTGAGGTCCATCCTCCTTATCTGCTGGAGGAAGAACTCGCCTGTGCCTGACGCGCACTTGTTGCCTGTATAGACATTCGCTATCTTTCCGTCCGTATCCAGGGTGTAGACAATGAACGTCTCGCCGCCTGCGCTCACGATGGCCCTGAAACCTTCTCCTTTTTTCAGATATTCATAAGCATACTCAGTGGCCTCCGGCTCAGTGAGCTTGGGAAGGCTTACGAACTCCCTGAATTTCCTGCCTGTGACGCCCACATAGTCGAATCCCGCGATATCGAGCTTCTCCAGCATCTCGAGTAGCAGCTTCTTAGGGTTGCCCTCGTGCGGGGTGTTCTCGGCAGAGATCATCTTGCCGTCCTTCATTGCCACGAGGCTGATGCTTGAGGCACCGAGGCATATACCGAGCGACTTCATTGACAGGCAGATAGGATAAGGCAATAAAAACCTTTGTTGTCTGTTTGGCATACGACAAAAGGAAAGGATTATAAAACCGGCTTCATTCCCCTGCCTCATGTCAGAAGCGCTCAAGAAGTTAGGGCTCACGGATTCAGAGATACTGGTATTCGAGGCCCTAGCCGGGCTAGGCAGCGCACCTGCAGGCGACCTAGCGAGGAGCACAGGGCTTCACAGGACCAATCTCTACGACATACTCGATAGGCTCGGCAAGAAGGGGCTCGTCTCGTCTGTCGTAAGGAACAATGTAAAGGTGTTCTCCATACCTGAGCCGGGAAACCTCCTCGGCCTGCTCGAGAAGCGCAAGAAGGAGCTCGAGTCCGCAAGGCCAGGGATAATGGAGCTCATAAGGGATATAAGGCCTGCCCGTCCTTCGTCGAAGAAGGACAGGATATCCGTGTTCCAGGAGAGGGAGGGCCTGGAATATTTCTACGGCAGGCTCGAGGGAATAGCGAGGTCGAGGGACGAGATACTGATAATAGCCTCTTCAGAGGCCGTGCTGAGCGTATTCAACTACTATTTTTTGAACCTCTCGAAGAGGCTCAGGGGCATCAAGGTCAGGGGAAGGATGATAGCCAACAGGAGGATACTAAAGAGCAGCGTCATGAAGGGGATAATGAAGCTTGTCGACCTCGACCTGAGGTTCCTCCCGTCAGGCTATGTCAGCCCTGTCGCAGTCTTCATATTCAGGGATAATGTAGGGTTCTGCAATTTCATGGAGAACCCCTTTGTCATCCTAATCGACGACAGGGTGATTGCCAAAAGCTACAGGAAGCATTTTGCCGGGCTCTGGAAGAAGGCGGAGCGTTGATCAGGCCCTGCCGAGCACGGTCAGTTCCGGCTCAGGGAGCTCCTTTGCCTTCCCGTATTCGTCGAGTAGCTTTAGGAACATCTCCTTAGGCGAGGACTTTATCATGCTCTTTGGCGACAGGATGAATGCCTCCCTTATCTCAACGAACTCGCCAAGCTCAGTCTGCAGCTTCTTGAAATAGTTGTCATACTCGTCGACATTCCTGAACGCATACACCATGATGTGGGTCACGCTCGTCTGCGGTATGACATAGGACTGGATGACGTTCGGCGGCTGTAGTATCTTGTCGAGCTCTCCCTTGTTGAATTTCCTGAATGCCTTTGGCATTATCTTTATGAGCGCGAACGCGAGGAGCCCGACCCCGAGCTTCTCATAGTTGAGCACGTATTCCTTGCGCTCGATTATTCCTTTTGAGTGGAGCTGCCTCTTGATCTTTCCGACAGCCTGCGTGGTTATGCCGAGCCTGCCTGCCAAGTCGTTGTTCGAGATGTCTGGGTCTGCGACCATTAGTTTTAGTGCCAACTTTTCATTATTGTTCAGTTTCATGTTGAAACTCAAGAACAAAAAGGCATTTATATATTTTTTCAAAATGAAATCTGCTACCACAAGCTTTATTAATCATTGCTCATTGTGCATTACCTGGGTTAGGGGGCATGTCTCCTTAATCCGGACTTTGAACAAGATGGCAACAGATTACAAGATTTCCATCGACAAGCTCAAGGCAGCAGGCATCGAACCGAAGAAAGGCGAGAGGATCCAGCTCAAGCTGGGCGGGGACAAGATAGTCACGTCCGAGATAATGCAGGTCGAGCAGGACCATATCATCGCGCGGGTCGAGCAGGAAAAGATAGCAGAAGCCTGAGCCAGGCAGATGGAGGAAAAAAAAGCGGGTCTGAAACATCCGGGATTTCTTATAGATTTCAAAACAAAGAGGCGATGAGACAATGGGTCTATACATACAGATGCATTCCATGCATGGTCTGTTCCGGTCGCGGAACCTTGAGCTCGGCAGGGACGAGGACACGGGAGGGCAGATAGTCTACGTGCTCGAGCTTGCAAAGGCCCTCGGCGAGCTCAAGAACGTCGACAGGGTCGAGATAATCACGCGTCGCATAGTCGACCCGGACTACCCGGGCTACTCAAAGAAGGTCGAGGACGTGTCGTTCAAGGTCAAGATAGTCAGGATTGAGTGCGGGCCGGATAATAAGTATATGAAGAAGGTCAACCTCTGGCCCTATATCGACGAGTTCACGGCGAATGTCAAGAAGCACATAAGGAAGATGAAGAGGATGCCAGACATCCTGCAGAGCAACTACGCAGACTCCGGCCTGGTCTGCGAAAAGCTCTCGAAAGACCTTGGCATACCCCAGGTGCACACGGGCCACAGCCTGGGAAGGCCGAAGATGAAGAGGCTAGGCGTCACTGAGAAGAACTTCAAGAGGTTCAACAGGATATTCCATTTCGACAGGAGGCTGGTCGCGGAGAATGCAGCAATCAAGAATGCAAGGGCGATCGTCGCAAGCACGAATGAAGAGGTGAAGCAGCAGTACAAGGGGTACAAGGTGAGGGACAAGGGCAAGTTCACGACGATACCGCCGGGGCTTGACCTTGAGAAGTTCCATCCTTCCCGGGTCATAGACTTCCAGAAGGAAGAGCAGACCAGGCAACTCCTCGAAAACTGCATCATGCAGGGCGTCAAGCATGCTGAGAGGACGCCTGTCGCTGTCCTGACCCGGCTCGACAAGAGGAAGAACCTCATCGGCCTGCTCCGCTCATTCGCAATGGACAGGGAATTCCAGAACCTGGCAAACCTCATAGTCTTTGCAAAGACCCTGCAGCCCACAAAGGAGAGCCAGCCCATAATAGACAAGATTAACAGGATGATGAAGAGGTACAACCTCTATGACAATGTCTGCCTTCCGGGCATCAACCTCGAGTACGAGAAGCAGGTGCCCGCGTTCTACAGGTTCATAAAGGAGAACAGGGGCGTCTTCGTGAATCCTGCCTTGATCGAGCCCTTCGGCCTGACCATAATCGAAGCCTCTGCCTGCGGCGTGCCTGTCGTGGCGACGAGGAACGGGGGGCCGAGCGAGTTCGTGACAGACGGCGAGAACGGGCTTCTCATCGATCCCCGCGACAGGAAGGACATCGCAAGGAAGGTGAAGTCGCTCATCAAGCACAGGAAGCTGTACAACAAAATCTCGAAGAACGCGATCAAGCACGTGAGGAAGAACTTCACCTGGAAGATGTGCGCAAAGAGGTACATGTCCGTGTTCAGAGAAGTGATGAAGCATGCAGGGTAGGGTGTTGCTTGCCACAGACCTTGACCGGACCTTATTGCCCAACGGCTCTCAGGAATACGACGGCTCCATGGAGAAGTTCGCAGGGTTGCGGGACAGGTTCGTCCTGGTGTTCGTGACCGGCCGTAATCTCTCTTTGATTAAGCAGGCCATGGAAGAATTTTCAATCCCTTCTCCGGATTATGCGATTGCAGAGGTCGGGACGAGCATTTTTGGCAAAGATTTCAGAAAGGACGAGGCATGGCAGAGGATCGTCGGCCTCAAGACGGCCGGATGGGATATGCAGGGGTTTAAGGATGCTCTTGAACGAACAGTCGGTTTGAGGCTGCAGGAGGACGACAGGCAGAATGATTTCAAATTGAGCTATTATGTTGACAATCCTTCGGATTCAGTGCATGTGATAAAGGATGTGACATGGTAGTTTAAGGATATCTGGTGAGACTCTGTGATTGTATATTCTGTCGACGAGACAGACAATATCGGCCTGCTGGACATATTGCCTAAGTATGCTACCAAACTGACAGCGCTTGAGTACCTGCGACAAAAGCTTGGGTATTCGAAAGACGAGGTGGTGTACTGCGGGGACAGCGGAAATGATATCCTGCCTCTGACTTTCGGGTATAAATCGATACTGGTCCGAAATGCCATACCTGAGATAAAGAAGACGGTCCGCCAGCTGTCGATACAGAAGAACGTGATTGACAGCCTGCACATAATCAAGGAGGGGCATGGGAGCCTGAACGGGTATTATGTCTCAGGTATCCTTTTGGGGCTGCTGAAGTTCGGGATTGTTTCTGAAGAAGACATTCAGTAATCGAAGATGTTCGGGCTGTCCTTGATTGCGTGGTATGCGATGATGTAACCTGCCGCGCTCCATGCCTGGTAGGTCCTTCCCATTGGCTTGTATGTCTTGCCATGGAAATACTCGTTGAATTTCCAGCCTGTCCTGCTCAACTGCTCTGCCAGGTTCTTCATCTCTTTTGCAGCAATCTTTGGATATTTTTTCTTGATGAGCGCGTATATCCAGAACCCGGCGATAACAGGCCATATCCCGCCGTTGTGGTATGTATGGGGCTGCTCTTTTAGCCTGTATATGGGCTCCCAGCCTTTCTCGTTCTTGTAGACAGGCGGAAACATCGCCCTTATCGGGAAGGGCTCGTTTATCTTGTTTGCTTTAATGTATCTTATTATCTTCCTTGACTTTTCCCTGTTCGCTATGCCTGTGGCGATCGCAAGGACATTGCCGAATGTCTCTATCCTGTTATGCCAGTGGATCTTGAAAGGTGTCAGGTGGGACTGGTAATAGGGATATTCTTTCTCCTCTATCCTGTCGTATATCATGTATTCCTCAAAGACCTTCGGGATATTGTCCTTTGTGAACCAGAACACCTGGTTGAGCTTCTTCTTGACCCTCGCCCTCCTCTTCCTTATCCACTTGATTATCTTTCTCGTGTCTTTTTTTATATCCTCATTACTGCTCCTGCTGCAGGACAGGAGGTACTGGATGGATTTGAGCGCCTCGTAGTACAGGCACTCGTCGTATAATACATGATAAGTCCTGTTGAATATGTCTGCCCAGTCCCCTGCCTTCGGGACTTCTATCAGGCCGCAGTTGTTGGAGTCGAATGCCCGGAGCAGCCTGTAGAGGCGTGTGTATCTCTTCATGTTGGCGTCTGTTATGAACCGCCTGTCCCTGGTCTTCTTGTGCAGGATCGCTGCTGCGATAGCGACCCACATGTTGGAATCGATGGATGTGATAGCTCCGAGGCCGCCGTAGTTGACTTTCCTGTTCTCTATCTCAATGTAGCTCGGCACCTGGCCGTGGTCGATCTGCTTTCTTAAAAGGAGCAGGGTTCCTGCCTTTGCTGTTCTGATTAATTCCTCATTGTTCGACATTGCTGCAGCTATCGAGCATATCGAATGGTCCCTGGCCCAGACAGAGTAGTAGTTCGAGTGCTTCTCGACACTTGCGCTGAAGCCGAATGCAGAGGTGTTGAACTCAAGCACGCCTATTGCTTTTGCATACCCTTCCTCGACAATGTCTTCTGCCATGGGCAATGTTGGGGAGAGATGATTTATATTGTTTGCCTTTGAGTGTTAGACTTATTTTGCATTTGCCGAATCTTTCCCATGGTTACACAGCAAATGATACCTGTACGGGTCGTCAGGATGCCAGGAGAAGGGCGTGTATCCCTCTGGGCAGTGGTCAGCGCATGAACCATTGAACGTGTACTGCTGGTTGCCTTCCACAATGGAGCAGTTCTCGTTCGCGCAGTGCGAGCATGACTCGTTTGCGCAGAAATAGCCGTATGGTGTGTCGAGCTTGAGCAGACCCGGGCATATGCAGTCCGCAAGTGATGGATCATCATCGCAGGTGATGGATTTGTTCTGGATTGACTGGGTACAGCTTCCCAGCAGAATGAACACTATCATCAAGACCAGAACGATGACCTGGATTGTTTTCTTCCTTCCCATAGCGATAAGTGTAAAAACAGAATATATAAAATTGTCCCTGGTTTGACTGAAAAACACAACATTTATATACTATATAAGTTTATACCATAGTATAAGTTTATATGAGGTGTGAAATGTTCGACAACGTCATGCATTACCCAAGGCTCGACACCATCCTGAATGTCGAAGAGATTATCAGGAAGTCTGACGATCCTCTTTCCAAGAATGAGATAGACCGCAGGCTGAAAAAGAAGATAATGAGGCCGACTCTGAACGTGATCCTGGATTATCTGGATAAGAGCGGAAAGATTGCAGTCCTGAAGGAGGGCATAATCTGGATATACAGGGAAGACATAAGCGATACACTTAAGAAGAAGCTTAGGGATGCTGTGACCGTGATGTGATATGAAGAAAGAGACAGCCGTGCAGTTTGATAAAGATGCTTTCAGGGAATATGAAGAATTGAGGCAGTCTGTTTCTGAAGGGAAAAAAGCCAGGAAAAAACCGACGTATGAGCAATTATTGAGCTCGATCAACATTGCAATCAGGAATATCAAGGCAGACCCGCATCATGGAGACCTGATACCGAGAAGATACATCTCCAAATCAACAATCAACAGGTATGGGACTGATAAGATCCTAAGGGTCGAGCTGGTCGGTTACTGGAGGCTGCTCTATACATTGATCGGAGACGAGATAAGGATAATCGCATTCATTCTTGAATTCATGGACCATGATAGGTACAATAAGGTTTTCGGCTACAGGAAGAGATGAAAGCTTCAGCTCTCAAGATAGCTGCTCCTGCTCGTGACGATCCTCTTGCCGAGACTTAAGATTTCGACCCTCTTTATGGCTGCCGGGAACTTCTCCTTGATGCGTTCCAGCTCTTCCTGGAGCACCGTGATGTTCGGGTATATGCAGTCTATCTCATAGTCCCACTGCCCGACAGTCCTCCCTATGAACCGGATGTTTCTCACAGTAGGCAGGAATTCGTTGAACCCTGCGATCTCAGGGTCGCTTCTCACCTGCATGAGGAGCTTGTATGTGGCAAAGCCGAACTGCACAGGGTCGAGGCTCATGAAATACCCCTGGATGATCCCCCTCTTGTGGAGCTCCCTCAGCTTTGCCGAGACTGTCTTTGCAGAGAGGCCCGTGTCCCTTGCTATGTCTGTCATGCTCATCCTCGGCCTGTGCTGGATAGTCAGCAGTATCTTCCTCTCTGAAGGGCTTATGCTCACCTTGTCGTGGGTCGTGCCCTGGCGGTTCATGTAGAATATGGGCTCATCGTGTATGAAATTGTGCCTGAGCTGCACCTGGTCATAATAGATTAGCATGGTCCTCTTGTTTATGTGGTTCTTGAAGCGCTTGTTGAATTTCAGTATCTGGTTTATGAAGTCAGTGAGATTGCTGACATAGAAACAGATACATAAGTCGTACTGGCCGTAGAGCCTTGCAGCCCACATGAGATTCTTGTGCTTGCCGAACTCCTCTATTATCTCTGACTCCAGTTTCTGGTCATAGAAGTCGAATGTGTAGAACACCCTTATCTGGGTGTAGCCCAGGATGTCGTAGTTGTAGACAGTGAGGCCGTGGGATATGTACGGCTTCAGTTTCTCATATCTCAGGGCGACAGAGTTCTTCGTGAGCCTGACCCTCTTTGCGATTTCAGAGAACGACGCCCTGTAGTTTATGTCCAGTTCCTTCAGGATAGCGTAGTCCTTCTGGTCGAGCTTCTTTGGCATGTTCCATATTATCAGCAGGAATTTATAAATCTTTTGGAGGGAAGACAGGATTTAATGGAAAAATTAATTAGAAAAAGCTTATTTTGTCTTAAAAATAGCTGATTCCGTAATTTTTACAGGCAAAATCGTAAATATTTTTGCTAATTGATATTATCAGCTATCTGTTCTAACTGTGATGGCGGGAGCGTGGAGACGTCTCCTGTGAACTCGCCGTTGAGGCCGTATGCCTGCCTGAGCACATCCTTGTGAAAGGCTGAGAGCTTGTACGGACCTGAGAAGTAGAAATCATCCCAGAAAGGCTCTGTCGTGTAATGGTGGTCATGCTGGAATGCGAGCCATTGGTTCCTGTCCTCGATCCACATAAGGAGCATGTCTGTGATGCCGTTGGTCATCGGGCTCGGTTTTGTGAGCTCCACAGCAGGATGGCCGTATGCATCGATCTTTCTCGGCCCCCTGAGCACGTGTCCTTCCCTGTAGAACCAGTTGTCCTGGCTGTCGTATGCCAGGTTTCCGTTGGTCTCCTTGATGAGGGTCAATATGCGGGGGTTGTGCTTCACTCTTGCGAACTGCGGGGGCGGTAGGTATCTGTCTGCCATGATGTGATACTAACTGTCATCATTAATAAAAGGGTGTGCAAGGATTATAGGACAATTGAGAATATTTCTTGTTTCTATGATGCTTCAGGCAGCTTTGCCAGCGGAACCAGGAGGACTTCATCCTTGTCCGGGTCAAGATACAATTGCAAAAGGACCCTGATGTTGTTTATCGCTTCCTCTTTTGTAACCCCTTCTGAGACGCAGCCCGGAAGGGACGGCACAGATGCAGTGTATCCTCCTTCATCCTGAGGCTCTAAGACGACTGTGACTTCCATCTTCCTCTGGGTATGCATCTCTTTTATTTAAGGCTTTAGGGCTCATTTCCGGAACTTCTTCTCCTTTGTGAACTTCTCATGCACTGGCAGGTCGCTGTCCTCCTGAATCAAGGTGAAACTTACGCCAATTTCTTAAGGATTGCAGAAGACCTTGCAATTTGGATGCCTTTGTATCGCTTCAATGACAATAAGTCTTCATCACCGCTTATTATGAAATCAGCCCTGGCATGAACAGCGCATTCCAGGAACTTATTGTCTTTTCTGTCCCTGCATAACCTGATGTTGAGCCTTGGTCCTGATATTATCCTGGACATTGAGATTATCTTCTCAAGAACCTGTTCAGGTGTAAGTCCTGCTTTGAGCATCACTTTTCTGAATTTCGGCCTGTTGATGACATCTTCCACCTCATCCAGGATTTCTTTTGAGAGGAACATCGATGCCCTGGCTTTCTCGATCAATTTCAATAGACTGGATTCATTGCCTTTCCAGAAGAATGCTGAGATGATAGTTGAAGTGTCCAGGACAAGCCTAGGATGATTTTTTGGCATCCTTGATTGCCTTCTTCAGGTCATCCCTCGTAAGCCCTGCCTGTTTTGCTGCCTTCTGCAGCGGCTTTGAAATCTCGTCGAATGTCCTCTTTATTGCCCCAAGCTCTATCTTCTTGAGTATCACTGTCCCGTCTTCTCCGAACACCATGAACTGGTCTGATTTCTTTATGCCCATCTCTTTTCTTAGCGACGAAGGTATGACTACCTGCCCTTTTTCCGAAATCCTCGTGAGTTCGACCTGCATATTGCATCACCCGTAGGATAAGTAAACCATATCTTACTTATATGCTTTTCGGTTTGTCTATGTTAATTAAGTGTTAGCTGCGTCATTTCCGGAACTTCTTCCTGGTTCAGTTCATCGAAGCTTGTTGAATCTCTGAGGCGATATTCCTGCATCCTTGATGATCCTTGACAAGGTCCCTTTCTTCAGCGAAGGATGAAGCGGCACTGTCAATTTTATGGTCTTTTCGCCGTCAAATTTTTCAAGACGTACGTGAGAACCCTTCTGTCTGACTGCGATGAACCCCAGTTTTTTGAGCCGTTTGATGACTTTCAACGACTGGCAGCTTCATCATATAGCGACCTTGACCTGTTCACCTGAATATTCTATCAGGTCATTCGTGTCCGGCTCCAGATACAGCTCGATTGCTTCCCTGATATTCTTTATGGCTTCTTCTCTTGTGTCCCCTTCTGAGACACAGCCCGGAAGAGAAGGCACGTAAGCAGTGAATCCCCCTTCCTGTTGCGGTTCCAGAACGACTGTCAATTCCATTTTGGGATATATAGCAGGTACTGGTATTTAAATCTGCTGTTTTAGTGATTAATCACTTCTGGAACTTCTTCTCCTTCGTGAACTTCTCATGCACAGGGAGGTCGCTGTCCTCGTCGACTTCCAGGATGTCGTCCAGCTCGTCCAGAAGGTCTGATTTTTTCTTTTTGTTTTTCATTTTCTCTCAAGAATCGCTTTTTCTATCTCGTACCTTCCGGTATGTGTATTTTCCATATTAATCTTTGCTTTTTTTATGGATATTTTTTTTGAAAACATGGGCATGTCAAGGACAAGGCTCTCGAACTCTCCCCCTTCTCCTGCGATGTTGAGGCCTATTTTTTCGCTTATTTTTTTTAACTTGCCTATGTCTTCTTCATTTATCGTTCTTCCAAGCCAGGTTGAATTTAGCCCTTCTGC
>CAYXZQ010000007.1:0-47653 GCA_964469935.1 uncultured Methanosarcinales archaeon | reverse complement strand
GCCATAATGCATTGTCATGATTGCATTTTTCATCTCAAAAACAGTCTCGAAGAGGTTTATGAGATATGCCAAAATCAAGATATTATTCTTTTCAATCTGACAAAGTTCATCAATATGTTTCCTAATTTTTTTTTCTAGCTGGCCAATGTATTTTACCTTATCATAGTCAAAATTGAGCAATAAATCATATTGCTTGCCCATAAACTCGACAATCTCCTTAAAAAAAGTCTGCTGATTTTGAGAAAGTTTAAGTTTCTTTGTAATCATTTCCTTGCAAATAACTTTAAAGATATCAGCAGCTATTTCAGTTTCATCAAAAATAAGATAAAGAGGGCCAATATGAGTATGATTTAAACTGTATCCTCTATTGATTATCCTGCTTCCATAGGCCGTGTATCTATCGATAATCTTGTCTTTCAAGATAATATTCGAAAGTGCCTTATAGTCTTCAGAAATAATTGCATTATATGTTTCTTGTGCAACGCTAAGTATAGATTTGGCACTTTTTTCCAACATATCTTCAAAATGCGATGGATCTAACTGAGATAATGATCTTATTTCAACTTTATTTCTTGTTATTTCAACAATCTCATAAACATGACAATATCGATAGATTGTATCTTGAATGATTTCCAGTTCTTTTGAATCATTGTATGTTATACTTAATTTATCATAACCAGCTTTATAGACGGCTGCGATGGTTCTTGCAAGCATATTATCTGAATTTGATAAATTAAGTTCAATTTCCAATTTCCTCTGTTTAAGTTTGGATGAGATAATTAGATTGGAACCTTTAGCAGTAATATCTAATTCATCACCTTGAGTAATATCATTATTTTTAACCCATTTTCTAGGGAGGCTTATTGTCAGAGTGCTTAATCCATGTTTTACGATTTTTCGTTTCATAATAATAAGAAAGTATGAGCTAATTTAAAAATGTTTTGTAATATGTGTACTTTCAACATAAGTATATATACTTTTATCGTAAAGTATATATATTCCAAGCAGTTTACTACTTTAGAATTAAAAAACATTTAAGAGCACAATGAATATCCAAAATCAGGAACTAGAGATCCTGACGCTCCTTCGGCAGGATTCCCGCAAAAGGCTCACCGAGATAAGCAAGAAGACAGGCGTGCCTGTATCGACCATCTTCACCAGGCTCAAGTCTTTCAACGGAACTATCATAAAGAGATTCACATGCATGATAAATTATGAGATGCTCGGATATAACCTTATATTGAAGATGCTCATCAAGGTCAATCCCAAGGACAGGGGCGCTGTCTCTGATTACCTGAGCAGGGTGCCGAGCATCAACTCTGTCTACAAGATAAGCAATGACTATGATTTCATAATCGAGGGCATATTCAGGAACCTGGGCGACGCAGAATCCTTCATCGAGGACCTTGACACAAGGCACAGGATAAGGAAGAACATGGTCTTCTATGTCGTGGACAAGGTCAAGGAGGAAGGGTTCATGACAAACGAGCTGGTCCTGCAGTAGATTTTTATACCACCCTCCACCCCCCCACCACATGAAAACCCCTCAGACCCGTTTCGAGCGCGCGCTTTTCCTCTCCTGGTATTGCAGCCGTGCCGATTGTGCGTTCTGCTACATGTCCACGCAAAAAGACCTCATAAGAGACCCAAAAAAAGCCCGCCGCTCATTCGCATCCATCTTCGCAGAGGCAATAATCTCAGATGCCTGCGGCTGGGAGATAGAGTTCCTCTCAGGCGGGTATGAGTCATTCACGACAGAAGAGCTCGTCTTCATCGCAAAGACAGTATCGGAGATAACGGGGAAAAAGCAATGGCTTAATATCGGGACCCTGAAAAAAGAGGAATTAGAGCAGTTCCTGCCCTATGTCGAAGGTTATGTGGGGACTCTGGAGTGCGTCAACCCGGATATTCGGAAAAATATCTGCCCTTCGAAACCGATAAAAGACATACTTGAAACATTCAGTGAATGCGACCGCATCAACCTGAATAAAGCAGTGACAGTCATAATCGGCCTAGGAGAGGCATTGGAAGATTTCCATCATCTTGAAAGATTCATCAAAGACAACAATATCCAGAGGATCACCTTCTACTCCCTCAATCCGCAGCAGGGCACTATATACACTGAATCACCGACAATCCGATACTACGAGCAGTGGATAAGTAAGACAAGGTCCGCCTTCCCGAACCTCCACATCACAGCAGGTGCATGGTATGACAAGACTGATTATTACCCAAGACTTTTGAAAGCAGGCGCAGACAATTTCACCAAGTTCCCGGCAATAAAATTGTTCAACACCAGATATGCAAAAGAACTGGAATCTGAAATAATGAAAGCAGGATGGCAGTTCATAGGCACGTTCACAGCCACACCAGAAATCAACATTGATTCTGAACTGGGAAATCTCGACCTGGACAAAGACCTAAAGGATGAGATAAAGAAAAAGGTCCTGCAATACCTCAAAAAGATGAAAAAATAATTCTACTCGTACCGCAATGCGTCCACCGGCTTCAGTTTCGACGCCTGCCTTGCCGGGAAGAAACCCGAAGCTGCACCTATCAGAAACGAGAACACGAGGCACCCGACAGTCAGCCACCACGGGAAATACGGCTTCAACAAAGAATACCCTGCACTGGCTGCAATCGCCCCACCCATCTTCGCAAGGCCGTAGCCCAGGAGTATCCCTATGCCTCCGCCGATGAGCCCGAGCGTACCTGACTCGATGAAGAAGAGCATTAGTATGTACCTGTTCCTTGCGCCAATGGCCTTCATTATGCCTATCTCCTTGGTCCTCTCCATGACAGCAGTGTACATCGTGTTCATTATGTTCACAGAAGCAACAAGCACCGATATCCCTGCGATGATCACCAAGATTCCATTGAGCACATTGAGCACAGTGCTGAATGTCTGGAGAAGCTCCTGGTAAGAGGCCACATAGAATGTCTCCTGACCTTTCTTCTCGCCCTTGTCCTTCCTGAGCTTCTCGGTTATCCTCTGTGCGAGCGCCTTTGTGTCCACGCCCGGCTGCGCCTGGATGTATATGTAGCCGTACTCGTACTCCTTCATGTTGAAGAGGGCCTTGGCTTCGGGCTTGGTCATGTAGACATTCGTGTCGTCCTGGGCATTGCCTATGGACTCGTAGATGCCGACGATCTCGTAGGGATTGCCGTTGATGTAGAGCTTGTTTCCGACATTCAGGGCTTTCGGGAAGAGCTTGTTCGCGACCATGTAATTGTATCCTACAGTAACCTTGCCTGTGTCGCCTTTCTTGAGCGGCCTGCCTTCCAGTATCTTGAACCCTGCGAAAGCCGACTCGACAATCTCCCTTTCCTGGGGATTGGTCGAAAGCCCCATGATGAATACATACTTGCCAGTCCCTTTGTCCCTGTAGTTGACCTCTGCCTGTTCAGTGACCATGCCTGTTGCGGCCTTGACCCCATTTACCTTGAGTATCACATTGATATCATGGTCAGTGAGATAGGTGCCTGTGCTTCCCGGCGCGCCTGCGCCTTTGGGCTGGGCGAATATCTTGTCTGTCCCTGCCTGCTGGCCAACGTCGTTTACGTACTTGCCCACGCCCTGGCCGAAGCTTATTAGGGCGTAGACAGCCATTATGCCGATTAGTATTGAGAGTATGGTGAGCGAGCTCCTCAGGAACCTGTCCTTGATGTTGTTCACAATGAATGACATGAAGTCCGATATCATTTTTTATGCCTCAGGGCATCGACAGGATGCAGCCTTGATGCGTTAAGAGCAGGGATTATGCCGAATATGCTCCCCAGGATAAAAGCCCCTGCGATCGAGAATATGACAAGGAACGGGCTGATCCTTGCCTGGATGAGGTCCGCGCCGAGAGCAACCCGTCCTGCATATGCAAGCCCATGGGCAAGCGACACGCCAAGTCCCGCGCCTATGGCACCGCCTACGCTCCCGAGAAGCCCTGACTCGATGAAGAAGAGCAGGAATATGGTGCTGTTGCGCGCGCCGATGGATTTCATAATGCCTATGTCCCTGGTCCTCTCTATGACGGATGTGAACATGGTGTTCATGATGCCAATGCCGCCGACCACAATGGATATGCCTGCGATGATGTAGACAAAGAGCTGGACAGCAAAAAGGGTCGAGTTGACCTGGTTGAGGATCTGCTGCGGTGTCTGGACAGTGAAATCTTCCTCGCCCACCTTGACATCCCGCTCCCTCCTCATGACCTTCTCGATGTCTGCCTGGACCTTCGATATGTCCGCATTGGGATCCACCTGCAGGGTGATGGTGTCGTACACGTTGCTCGGTATGTCGAGCAGGTTCCTCATGTCCTTCTCATTCATGTATATCGAACTGTCGGTTATGAAGCTTCCCTGAGACTCGAATACCCCTACGACCTGGAAAAGCTTGTCATTGAGCAGCACCTTGGACCCTGATGTTATCGGCTTGCCGAAGCCGTTGCTGTCGCTCCCGAGCTTGCTGCCTACGTCTATCTTGTTTATGTCGCCGGGTGAAAGAAGCCTGCCGCCCTGGATCTTCAGGTCGTTCGATTCCTCCACGAGCTTCCTTGCCTGCGTATCTGCCGGAAGGCTGATTGCGTATCCGAACCCGACGATGTCATTGTACTCGAGCTTTCCCGGCCTGACCAGCACCCCTGCCCCGTTCACCACTCCGTTGACCTGGAGAAGCCTCTGTAGATTGTGTTTTGTCAGGGGCTTAATGACAGCTGTTCCCGGCGGGCCGAAACCTCCGGATGCCTGGACAGTTATCTTGTCGCTTCCGAGCTTTCCGAACTGGGATGTTATCGCGTACTTTAGCCCCTGGCCCATGCCAATCAGGGAGACGACTGCGGTTATCCCGATGATTATGCCGATCATCGTGAGCCAGCTCCTAAGCCTCCGCCTTGAGAGGTTTCTGAACGCCAGCCTGAAATAGTCAAGTATCATCCTTCATCATTCTCCCGCATAAAAAAAAGAAAAGAATCAAACGCAAGAGCTTAGCTCCTGCGCCTTTTCCTGACTGCCCTGATTATCAGGAAGCCGATCACAAGTATCACGACTATCGCGATGACGATGAATGTCGTGTTGCTCTTCTGGACGCCGATCGCCTCAGCCTCTTCCTGGGTGTAGAGCTTGAGTGTCAGGTTGGCTGTGTCAGTGTACCTGTTGTTGTTTGCATCCATGTACTGGTATGTCACAGGGATCGCCACATCGCCGGTGACTCCAGGCTTGACATAGATGTCGTAGTCAGCTGTCTCGTAGTCGTCAGAGTCGATGTTGCCTATGTACACCTCGCTCGGCGAAAGCAGCTCGAACTGGTCGGTCGGGACGACCTTGACGTCCATGAATTTGACGTTGGTGAGGCCCTTGTTGACTATCTTCACTGTGACCGTACCCTTCTGGCCGCTCGACGTAATATCGGTCTGTTCGAGGAGCGCGCTAAGGTCCGGCTTTGACTCGACTATCAGCCCAACAACATCATCCTTGCTGTACTTGTTGCCCAGGCCATCATAATAAGCGACTTCGACTGGCACCTTGTACACTTTCGCTTCCGCGTCAGGATAGGCTATCAGGCTGTAAGTGAATGTTACAACCTGTCCTGGCTGGATGTTCCTTATCCTCTGCTCTGTCGCGCTTTTCACAGGGGCGAATGGCAGGGAGTCAAGGACCTCTGATTTTGTCGTCGACGTAGCAGCACCTGCGGTTATCGTCGAGAGCAGCATGTCCATCTTGATGCTCACATCGTTGAGCACCGAGTCGGCCAGGTTCTTGACCTGGATGTTGAGGTTGAAGGTATCCCCTGGTGTGACGACGCTCGGCACTGTCGAGACCGAGATTATCCCTAGGTTGGCGTCGATCGTCTGGACATTTATGGTATAATCGCCTGTAGTCCATGCGCCGTTTCCTATCCTGTACCTCAGTTTCAGGGTGTTATTGCCCTCGACTGCATTGCTGTCGACCCTGACCTTGTACTTGACTATGTAGCTTGAGGCGTCATTCTGCCTCCCAGGCAAAGAAGGGATCGTCTTCACTGCATTGTCCCCGGGGTCAAGGGAAAATGGATACTGCGGCATTATCTCCACCGCGATGTCGTTGATTGGGTCGGACCCGAAATTCTGGACCATCCACCTGACATCCACGTATTGTCCCGGCCCCACAGGGTCAGGCTCCTGGTTTACCATGTTGACTATGATGGCTCCCTGGTTGTCAAAAACTGCCTGGGCGTGTACCAGCACTGCGCACATCAGGATCATCACAAATATTATTGTTTTCTTCATCTTACATAATACCTCCGTCTTTTATTCCTTTGACTATCCTTCCGTCTCTCAGGAACTCACGCCTCTGGGCGTGCTTTGCGAGATTAGGATCGTGAGTGACCATGACTATGGTCTTCTTCTCTTCCTTGTTGAGCTTCTTGAGGAACCCCATCACGGACTGTCCAGTGCTCGAGTCAAGGTTGCCTGTCGGTTCATCCGCGAGGATGACCTCCGGGTCATTTGCTAGCGCCCTTGCGATTGCCACCCTCTGCTGCTGACCGCCTGAAAGTTCAGTTGGCCTGTGCCCGAGCCTCTCACCGAGCTCGACAAGTTCGAGCAGCTCCTTGGCACGCTTCCTCCTCCTTGACTCTGAATAGCCCTGGAAGGTCATGGGAAGCATCACGTTCTCGAGCGCGGTCAGGGTGTTGAGCAGGTTGAACTGCTGGAATATGAAGCCTATCTTCCTGCCCCTTATCTGCGCCAGGTTGCTCTCTGAAAGCTTTGATATGTCCTTGCTGTCCAGAAGTATCCTGCCTTTGGTGGGGACATCTAGGCATCCTATCATGTTCATCGCCGTGCTCTTGCCCGAGCCGCTCGGGCCCATGATGGCGACGAACTCACCCTTCTTCACAGATAGCTCCAGGCCCCTGAGTGCAGGCACCTCAACCTCTCCCATACGATATATCTTCCAGACATCCTCAAGCGCTATTATCACGTCGTCTTTCATTCTTCTCCCTTTTTCCTAGTATTTTACTGACAGTTTCTCAAGATCCCTAATCCAGTCCTGGAGAAGTTTCTCGAATTCGAGCATCTGGTTAAGATAGCTCTCGATAAGCTTCAGCTTTTCCTTTGAATCCGCGTCTCGGGCTTTGTTTTTATATTTTTCTATCATGGCGGGGATGAAAAGCTTTGCAGGCTTGATCTGGGTCTGCTGGATGCTACGCAGCTTGGCGATGTTCATCCTCAGCAAATTCTTGTCCATGTAGAAGAACACCTTCCTTGTGCCGGGCTTGCTCTTCCTCAGGATGACCCCTGCTGTCTCCAGCGTCTTTGTCGCGTGTGATATTGTCGCGAGGCTGTAGCCGGTCTTCTTTGCGATGTCCTCCATAGCCATGTCACCTGGCTCGATGTAGAGGAGGCCGAATATGGTCATGAGAAGGTCACTCATGCCATAGGCCCGACCCATCTTGACATGGAATTCCACGAAATCCTTTTCAAGTGGCTTCAGATTTTCCATTTTTTAAAAATTTCACAATTTTTAATATTTATTAAAAGTCATAAAACTTTCTTATTTAAATATTTTGCGCTTTGACGTCTCATCAGCTGACAGACGGGCAAGCGGGCAATCAATAAAATATTTAAATCCCCCCTCATTTCAATGGGACGATGGCCAGAAGGAGAAAGGAGAAAAAGAAAAAGATCCTAACCAAGGGCAATCTCATCGGGCTGATAATCGTGAGCATCATGGTGCTTTCCGGGGTCGGCTACATGCTCGGCGACCAGAAGTCAGCCGGCAGCACAGGCTACAATGGCCACAGGTTCACCTCGTCAGGGAACATGTGGTATTTCGACTACAACGGCAACACAGTGGGGCTCGGCTTCCACCCGACAGAGGTCCAGGACATCAAGGCAGGGGGCTCTGCAGGAGTCATAAACAGCACCAGGATGCTCTACCTCTCATTCGATCCCGACAGCAGGATGGTGTCGTACTTCGAGGTTGCAAGGATGGAGCTTTCCGAGCAGCTTGGCACGAACCTGGGCATATATGTTGTTCCTGCTGTGACAAACGCGAGCCCCGAGTACAGCTCATTTCCAATCGCCACCTGTGCGAACGCCACTGCGGTTGTCCCCGTGCTCGAGCTCGCCGAGGGCAATGAGACAAAGATAATAACCCAGGGGCAGTGCGTCATACTCCAGGCACGGGAATGGTACGATGTCCAGCGGCTTGAAGACAGGCTACTCTACAGCATGTACGGCATAATGGGACCAAACGATGGCAAAGAAGAAAACGCAACAGGCTGAGAATATAGACGGAAAGGAAGAGGAAGACGAGGAGAAGAAGGACAGCAAAACTACATATGCATTCCTCGTGTTTCTCGGCGCACTCGTTGCGATGCTTGCGATAATCATCTTAGTCCCTCGCTTCTTCCACAACGGCACCCCTGGTGTCCAGGACAGCTACAAGTACAATTATTTTGATTTCATAGAGGTCAACAATGTCTGGTATACAACCACACAGGAAGGGGATAATCTGCTCAGGGTATCGCTCAGGCATGGTCCCAAGGAGCTCGAGAACATCTCGGTCGTGGGAAACATCACCGCCTTCAAGGACAGGAACGATTTCATGTACGTGACATTCGACCCGAGGAAGCAGAACCATGACGGCTACGTGACCCTGGCAGTGACAGAGCTTTCAACACCCCTTGTCGCGCATTTCGGAAAGGACATCGCCGCAGGCTGCTCATTCCCCGACCCTGTTTGCAACGAAACCAACACCTCGATAATTACATGCACGAACACGGACAAGGGAGTAATCTACCTCTACCGTACGAACAGGACCTCTGTGGTCA
Organism: uncultured Methanosarcinales archaeon; assembly: GCA_964469935.1. Taxonomy (GTDB): domain Archaea; phylum Nanobdellota; class Nanobdellia; order Woesearchaeales; family DSVV01; genus CAYXZQ01. Next base: position 38,847 of record CAYXZQ010000007.1, on the reverse strand, counting down.
TCAGCGGCAACTGTGCGATATTGTCCGGCAATGATGAGAACCTGATACGGTCTGTCGACAGGTTCCTCTACGGAATGTACGGTATAATGAAATGAAGCATTATTACAGCGAGCACCAGGACAGCGGGCTGAAGCTTTACGATCTCGACGTGAGGCTTCGGGGCATGGAGTTCACCGTCGCGTCCGCTTCCGGCGTATTCTCATCGAGAAAGGTCGACAAGGGCACTGAGCTTCTCGTGGATAGATCTATTCTCAAGGAGGGATGGAAGGTGCTTGATCTCGGGTGCGGCTGCGGCGTGGTGGGCATAACGACAGCAAAAGCCTATCCCGGCACAGAGGTCGTGATGTCCGACATAAACAGGCGCGCAATCAAGGTCTCTGAGATGAACATAAAGAACCTCGGCATCGAGAATGCAGAGACAGTCCAATCAGACACGTATGAGAACATCAGCGGGAGGTTCGACACCATACTTCTCAACCCTCCGCAGTCGGCAGGAAAGAAGCTCTGCTTCGGCATGATAGAGGGGGCGAAAGAGCACCTGAAAAGAGGCGGGCTCCTCCAGCTTGTCGCAAGGCACAACAAAGGAGGAAAGGCACTATCTGAAAAGATGGAAGAGGTCTTCGGAAACGTGAAAGATGTTGCGAAGAAGGGCGGCTTCAGAGTGTATGTGAGCGAAAACTAGACCTCGATGACTCCACCTTCGTTCACCCCGACGAGCCTGATTGCAAGACCAAGCTTGAGCACTGCGGAGATGGCAGCCATGTGTTCCTTGCCTGTGCCTGATATCAGGTTCACCGCGACCTCGAACCCTGAAATCTTCCCCAGCAGCCGTCGCCTTATCTGCTCTGTCATGTCAGGCAAAGTCCTGGTCTCGTCGTAGGTTATGAATTCAGCCTCTTTTGCAGGCAGGAATTTCTCCCTGCCAAACTGGTTCGTTATGAGAAATATCCTGTCCCAGTTCTCTTCTGCCATAAGCTTGAGCACATACGACCATGTGCCCTTTCCGGCACCGACACAGGCGATGAGAGAGGTCATATATATCCCTTGACTAGAAGCCTCCCCTGCATGGTCAGCATGACCTTGACCTTTCCCTTACTTTCCTCTGTCTCGACGAGCCCGAGCTGCTTGAGCCCCTCGCTCTTGAGTGTCCCGTTTATGTGATAGGAAATAAGGGGCAGGCTCATCCCAGTCATCTTGGAGAGTTCCTCAAGGGATGCGCAGCAGTCCTTTTCATTGTAGATGGTCTTGAGTATCATCATCTTCTTGTCTGTTATGACATTGTAGTACGAGAATTTCAGGATTGGGAGGAGCATGGCCTCGTTGTTCTCCTCTGATACGCCGAACGCGCGTATCCCGTTGACGAATGCCGCGCTCGTCGCAGCGCACCTGGAGTCCCTGTCCCCTGTAGAGACATTTATCAGGATGTTCGTGTCCTTCTCAATCTTCTTTATCTCGGCGACCGCTTTAAAGGTCTCTTCCCAGACATTGCCCTTGATCTCCTTTATCTGGACGGGTATCTTGAACTTCTCAAGGTCTTTCTTGGCGTCGTTTGCCTGGTCCAGCTTCTTCTCAGGAGATATGAGTATTATCCTTTCCGTTGGAAACTCCCTTATGCCCACGTACAGGGCATCCATGTACTTGCCTACCGGCGCTATCACGATATTCTTCATTTATTCCACCTCGGTGGATTAGGACACAGTACTGGTTTATATAGTTATTTTTTTAATAATTAAAAATCCGGCTGATTCCGGCCGACTTATATATTTCACTTTCATAATATATATATATGAATTGCAATTCCAAATGTTAAACAGCGATTTTAATTCTTCAAGCATAGTTACTTAATAAAGTGAATACTGAAGGTGAAAAGAATGGCAAGAGCACAGGTAAGATTTGAAAAAATAAAGGGAATCAAGAAGATAATACGCTGCAAGAGCTGCAACAGGCGTATCGAGGTAAGCAACTTCAACAGGATGCTTTGTGACAGGTGCGGCTACAGGGAAGGCAGAAGCAGTGTAAAGGCATGAGAAGAAAGGCCACAGCGAGGTGATTGCAATGACGAAAGTCAAGGTTTACAGCACGACCAGCTGCCCTTGGTGCATGAGGGCAAAGGAGTTTTTGAAGAAAAACAACGTAGAATTCGATGACATTGACGTGTCGATGGACGCAGAGGCTGCAAGGGAGATGGTACAGAAATCAGGCCAGCGCGGCGTACCGGTACTCGACATAGACGGCACGATAATAATCGGTTTTGACCAGCACGCGATAGCAGGCGCTCTGGGAATCTGACCATGTACGACCTTATAATCGTAGGGGGAGGTATAACAGCCTTCTCAGCTGCAATCTATGCAGGAAGGTTCCATCTGAAGACGCTCGTGATAGGAGAGAACCTGGGCGGGACGATAATCCTGACTGACAAGATAGAGAACTACCCTGGTTTCAGCACTGTCTCAGGTCAGGAGCTCTTTGACAAGATCAGGGCGCATGCCGAACAGTACGACATAGAAGTATCTGAAGAGAAGGTCGAAAAGGTGGCGAAGTCCGGAGAATTCTTCAATGTCAGGACACCTGACAAGACCTATAATGCAAAGACAGTTCTGGTTGCCACAGGCACTGAGTGGAAGAAGCTGGGTGTTCCTGGGGAGAAGGAGTTCACAGGAAACGGCGTGCACTACTGCGCGCTCTGCGACGGGTTCATATACGACGGCAAGAGAGTGGGAATCGTCGGAGGTGCTGATTCTGCAGGAAAAGAGGCGCTTCTCCTCACAGAATACGCAAAAAAGGTCTACCTCATATACAGGAAGGAGATGATTCGCTCAGAACCGATAATCAGGAAGCAGATTGAAGATAACCCGAATATAGAGATAATAAAGAACACCAATGTCCTCGAGATAAAAGGGGACAAGGTCATGGACAGGGTTGTCCTTGACATGGATTATGACGGCAAGAAAGAGCTTCCACTGGACGGGCTCTTCATAGACATCGGCCATGTCCCAATTTCAAAGCTTGTCGAGGGCCTGGGTGTTGAGATTAACAAGAGACAGGAGATAGTCACCAACAAGAGGAGCGAGACTAATGTCCAGGGCATATACGCTGCAGGCGATGTCACAGACAAGAGGTTCAAGCAGGCCATAACAGGGGCTGCCGACGGTGTCAATGCTGTGTATTCTGCGTACCAGTATCTCTCCAAGAAAGAATGATTTAACCATTCTGTAATAGTAATCTTTTAATATTCCTGGATATTCTTCACATGTCATGGGCAAAGAAACTTCTCGGTTCATGGCATGTGAAATGGCAGATGATTATCCGACGACTGGCTCTGTGATGGAAGATATTCAGGGGATTCTTTCAAAAAAACAGGTTGATGCCGGGCATGTCCCCTTCCTGCTTTTAAAAGGGCTGGCAGAGTTCATCACTGCAAGTGAATTTGAAGATATTAAGAAGTGGGCAAGATCGCTTGCGCCGGTCAAGAAGAGGCTGATGTGCCTGGAGTCTGAGATTAAAAGTTATCTCTCGGAAAATGCAGATGCCCTAAATACGACGCAGGTCCATATTGAACACCTTATCACGAATCTAGTTGAGAAAGGACCCCGGAAAATTGATAAGATAAAGGCATTTTTCGGTATAAGGCCAGGCGGGACCCCGAATAGTGTTTATGAAAATTCATTTCTCGCCAACTGCCGCAGCCAGGGCCTGGATGATGATTCCTACATGAGGCTGAAATATTTTTCAAACATCGGAAGAATTCAGATTGACGATAGCAAACTTTATGGGGCTAATCAGGCTCAGCATTCCCCTTTCCGGAATCTGCAGTATATGCTCGTATCCCTGCCTCTGATAATGATGGGTGATGATGCCGGAAATAGAAAGCTCCCGGGACTATATGCAAGGTACAATTACCTGAAAGCTTCAGTGCAGTATTACAACATTTTTGAGTCGGCAGAGGAGAGGACCGCAAGGCAGCGCGGGATAAGAGCCCTCGAGCACCATGTGGACGAGTACCAGTCCAGGCTTGCAGCCATAGCAGCCCGCATAAGCTACGGCATGGCTGAAAACATCAGGATGATAAGCCGCTACAGGAACGATTATGACCGGCTGAAGCACATCCACTGGAAATGGAAGAATAACATGGTTTACAAGGATGGTTACATCAGGGTCTCAGAAAGCGGCAGGATGCTCCTGAACATCATGAATGATGATTTCAGCACTGTTTACCCGCACAAAAAGGTTTTGGAAGTGCCGTATGAGGTCACTGAAAGGGTCTTGGCTGATTTTCTGGGCAGGAACAGGAGGCCCACCCTGGATGAACCTTATCAGCATTCGCTTAACCAGCTCACCAGAGGCATAGGGTTATTTTCCCAGGAGGGAAAAAATACGCATCCTCACAGGGAATGACTATCCCCTGACTTTCTCCATTGCCTCTGCTTTTTTCTCATACGCCATGTCCATGAGCACCTTCAGGTTCTCGACATCGGCCCTGTTGTATTCGATGAGGGTCTGGAGCGCCGACTCGTCGCCCCGCCTGTGCCTGTGCCAGAGCCTTACTGCCTCGTAGCCGTCAACACCATCTATGCCCTCTTCCCTCGTTATGCCCAGCTGCTTCTCAATCCTCTTGAGCCCGCCTGTGTATCCGAGCTCTCTCAGGAGGAAACGCAGGTCGATATGGAAATGGTTGAACCTGAGCTCCGGGAACTTCTCCCGAAGAAAAGGCATGTCAAAGCATCTCCCGTTAAAGGTTATTATGGTCGAATATTTCCTTATCTCTCTGCCGAACTCCCCCATGTCCCTGTGCCTGACAAAGACACGGCTCTCCTTCCCGTCATAGACCCCTATTGTCGTTATCTTGTTCCTGACCCTGCAGAGCCCAGTGGTCTCTATGTCGAGGAAGCACGCCCTGGGGAAATCCCTGTAGGCCCGCCAGTGCTCGCTCATGGGAAGGCTCTCGGAGAAATAAGCATGGTTTCCATTTTTCAGCTGCTCTTTGGAGATCTCGAGATTCCTTGATATATAAGCCCTGGAAGAATCCGGTATGTCGGTATTACTGCCGTTCTTTAGAAAATCATCCCAGGAGCATATCCCGCTTCTCCAGAAATATTCCTCCCTGCTTCTGTTTATGCCGGGTATGTGGATAAATGTCCTCGTGAGCATGCTCTTTTCTGCAAAATCAATTCATTTATAAGCTTTTATATAGAGAATCGCAGTATTTTCCGAAATTAAAGGCAATATTTTTAAAGGATTCGGATTTCGGCAGTCCATGTTCAAAATAACCGAACGGCGGCAGCTCTCCAAAGACACTTTCCAGGTGACTGTGCACGCGCCGGCCATCGCAAAGAAGGCCCAGGCAGGCCAGTTCGTCATAATCAGGACTGACGATAAAGGGGAGAGGATACCCATATCCATAGCTGACTGGGATGATGAGAGGCTCGTTCTCGTGGTGACGGTCGTGGGCGAGAGCACACGCGACATGGGAGCTCTGAAAAAAGGCGACAGCCTGCTCGACATCTCAGGACCCCTCGGAAAGCCCTCAGTAATAGGCAAAGGAGGGACAGTGGCAGTCATCGGCGGAGGCTGTGGGGCTGCTGCCTGCTATCCAATCTCAAAAGAGCTGAAGAAAAAAGGGAACAGGGTAGTCTCGATAATCGGGGCGAGGACAAAAGACAGCCTCGTATGGATCGACCGCATGGAAAAGGTGTCGGATGAGCTCATCCTGGCCACGGACGACGGCTCTGCAGGCGTGAAGGGATTCGTGACAGACGCCCTGGAGAAAGCGATGAACGGCGAGAGATTTGACAGGGTTATTGCCATAGGGCCGGTCATCATGATGAAGAATGTCAGCGCAATGACAAAAGGCGTCGACACCATTGTCTCGCTCAATCCCATAATGGTCGACGGTATCGGCATGTGCGGGGCCTGCAGGGTGATAGTGAGCGGCGAGTCGAGGTTCGCATGCGTGGAAGGGCCCGAGTTCGACGGCCATGAGGTGGACTGGGACAATCTTCTTGACAGGAACACGTGCTATGACGAGGAGTGCAGCTGCAGAAAATGAATTTTGACGAGGTAGTGAAGGTATACACAGAAGAGGATGCCCTCGAAGAGGCGAACAGGTGCCTCCAATGCGCCGAGCCGAAGTGCATAGAGGGCTGCCCTGTGAAGGTCAATATAAGAGGGTTCATCAACCAGATAAGGAAGAATAACTACGATGCTGCACTGCTTGAGATTAAGAAGACCAACAACCTGCCGGGGATTTGCGGGAGGGTCTGCCCGCAGGAGAAGCAGTGCCAGGCCTCCTGCGTGCTAGGCAAGAACGCTATACAGATCGGCAAGCTGGAGAGGTTTGCAGCTGACATGGGAAAGGCAGCCATGTCAAAGCTTCCTGCAAACAGGAAAAGGGTAGCTGTCATCGGAAGCGGCCCATCAGGCCTGACATGCGCTTCAGACCTGGCCGTCCTTGGATACGAAGTCACGGTGTTCGAGGCCCTGCACCATGCAGGCGGCGTCCTGACCTACGGCATCCCTGAATTCAGGCTGCCCAAGGCTGTGATCGACAACGAAGTGAAGGCCATAAGCGAGCTCGGCGTCGACATCAGGCTCAACCACGTTATAGGCAAGATAATCAGGCTGGAGGAGCTTGACCATGACGCGGTGTTCATCGGCAACGGCGCAGGCCTGCCGAAATTCCTAGGGATCCCCGGCGAGAGCCTGCTAAACGTATTCTCTGCAAACGAGTTCCTGGTGAGGAACAACCTCATGAAGGCATACGACTTCCCGCAGTATAAGACACCGATAAAGAAAAACCCGAATGTCGTGGTCATCGGCGGCGGCAACGTGGCTGTGGATTCTGCAAGGGTCGCAAAGAGGCTGGGCTCGGAAGTCACAATCGTCTACAGAAGGACGAGAGAGCAGATGCCTGCAAGGGCAGAGGAAGTGGAGAACGCGTTAAAGGAAGGCGTGAAGCTCCTTGAGTTGACAAACCCTGTGGAGATACTCGGCGACACCCATATAGAGGCTGTAAGGTGCCAGGTAATGGAGCTCGGCAACCCTGACCCATCAGGAAGGCCCAAGCCTGTAGCGAACGGCAAGAACAAGACTATCAGCTGCGACCAAGTCATAATAGCCATAGGACAGAAGCCCAACCCCATACTTGAGAACGATCTCAGGGCTGCAGGCATCAGGACTGACGAGTGGGGAGCGATCATCGTCGACGGAAACATGCAGACGACTAATCCCAGGTTCTTCGCAGGAGGCGATATCATCGGCGGCAACGCGACAGTCATCAAGGCCATGGGAAACGGCAGGACAGCTGCCAAGGCCATCGACAGGATGCTTAAGAAAAAGGATTGACAGCTGCTCAGGCCCAAGAATTATTCTCAGACCACACCCTCACCAAAAAATATATAACAGCCGGGTTTACACCATCCTCTATGAAATCACTTGTACTATATTATTCGAGGACAGGCACCACGAAGATGGTCGCAGGCATGTTTGCAGAAGAGGCAAAGGCAGACATCGAAGAAATCATAGACAAGAAGGACAGGTCAGGCCCGGTCGGTTGGATTGCCGCAGGCAGGGATGCGATGAGGAAGAAGACAACTGAAATAGGGCCCCTGAAGAAGAAGATGGATGATTACGACACCATCTTCATCGGCCAGCCTGTCTGGGGATGGACAATGGTCCCTGCCATAAGGGCGCTTGCTGATAAATATGACTTCAAAGGCAAGAAGATTGCGCTTTTCTGCACAATGGACGGCTCGGGTGACAAGGGTTGCTTCGAAGAGACCAGGAAATGCCTGCCTGAAGCGGAATTTCTCGGTGAGATGTCATTCATCAAGCTGCGCAAAGACCCTAATGGCGCAAGAAAGAAAGTCAGGGATTTTGTCTATGGTCTAGGTCGTACTTCCTAGCGAGGCTGTCTAGCGTCTGCCTGACCCTTTCCCTGGACTCCTGCAGTATCCCATCAATCCTGTAATCCAGTGTGCCCAGCTGGAAATTCTTCGTTATGATCTTTTTTCTATCAGTATTTTTATCGACCAGGAAATATGTCCCTTTTTCCTCTGTCAATCTGTACGGTCTCCTGTAGTCCTGCCATGCCCTGTACCCACCGTAAATCGCAGCCACAGTCAGCAGCAGACCGGAAAAAGACATCCCCGACCTCCTTGAAAACACCCTCATCTTCTTCCCTCTTCATAGCTTTTCAGCATCTTGTATACCTCTGTGATATTATTCTTCGGTAAAGGCTTTTCCCTGCTCCTGGTCCTTTTTCCAAGCCTGTATATTATGATCTCCCTTCCGGCCCTGTAGAGCTCGTCATTCGACATCGACCTCAGCTCTTCCATTGCCAGTTCCTTTTTCAGCCCATCGGGGAAGCCGCCCCATTCTCCTTTCATGTATTTTGTGCCGTGGATATCAGGTCCTGCAGCCGCTGCCTGGACAGGTGTGTCGCTCCGGCTTGAATTTCCCGCGTAATAACCGCCCATGCTTGCTGCTGCAAGGCATGTGCCTAACGCAAGCGCTCTAATGATTCCCATGCCTGATATGAAGTCCCTGGGATTAATATGGTTTGACAAGCTGGAGCCGGAGGATATCCAGAATGGCCAGAAAGGCTCCGGTCGAAACGCAAGGATTCCAGTCAGCCTGTATTTTGATGGAGGATCTCCTTTTTTTCCGGAACAACCATATCCGAAATATTTAAATAAGAGTAATCCTGAAATTAAAGGATGGCAAAAAAGGGGCATGTTCTTATCGTATTGCTGGTATTTCTCTTTATGCTCTTGTCTGCGTTTTCTGCAGCAATCGGCGTTACAAGGACAGTGAGCCCGTCCCAGCCTGAAGTCGACAGCTCGGTCACAGTAACGCTCCACGTTTACGTCGGCGATTCTGATGCATATGCCATCGACGAAACTATTCCCGACGGGTGGAGCCTCGTCGATGCTCCTGACGCGATAACGTCAGACGACCATGTGATGTGGCTTGTCTGCGGCCAGTCAAGCGGGAATTACCAGTGCTCAGGGGTGAGCTGCTGCATAGACAAGATCGAAGACACCACATATACATACACTCTCCAGGCTCCTTCAAGCACCGGGACTTTCACGATATCAGGCGTGTACATGTTCGATTCAGAAGGCGCAGAGAAGGACATACCCAACACTACAGTCGAGGTGATTGATATACCGCCGAGCGAATGCTCAAACTATGACGGCGACGAGAGCGGCTGCTCTTCTGCAGCCCTTGACTGCTCATGGTGCCCACTCAACGACAACTGCGAAAAGACTGACGACATTGACTGCACCACGGCAGCCTGCACAGGCAACTACATCTGCACTAGCTCATGCAAGCTGAGCGCCTGCGGTGTCAGCAAAAACTGCGTAGGAAATGCGTGCCAGGCAGAGGTAGCCTGCGTGCCTGACTGGGTCTGCACTGAATGGTCACCGTCCCAGTGCCCCGAGGACACGCAGGAGAGGAGTAGGACCTGCACAGACAACAATAACTGCTCGGCAGAGAAAAATGAGACCCAGGCCTGCAGGGTCACCACGACAACGTCCTCGGGCAGCACTACAACCACTTCCAATACAAGGGCTACGACAACAGATACTAGCACGGCCCAGACAAGGGATACGAGGACCGCTACCACAAGCACATCAGGAACTCCTGTCATGAGAAGGACAACAGATACGACAGGGAACACATCAGGCACTGCCGTCTCAACAGAGCTAAGGAGGAGAACTGAGACCGACAGATCCAATGCAGAAATTAAGGCAAGCCCGAACCAGACCCAGACCGAGTCGACGGCAGGAACCGATTACAAAATCACGGGAAGTGTCTTCAACATCCTGCTCATCGTCCTCCTGGTGATGGTCGTCGTCATGGGACTCTATTTCTGGAGGAAGGGGATCCATTTCAACAGGCCTGCGAAGGTCGACCTCTCAGCCCAGAAGAAGTTCATCCAGAACCAGGGCAGCCAGCAGCAGGACAACAAGTTCAGGCCTTTCTAAAAATATAATAAAAAGATATGATTTTCTAGATATTTTTCCAAATATATAAGAACAAAATAAATAATAAATTCCTGCCTAATCAGCAGGTGTCGAGCACGGCTGACAGGAGTTTAGGGCAGGACAGCAGTCCCCTGTCTGAGGGCATGCCTGTCCTCCGCAGCATCTCATCTGCACCTGGTTTGGGTCTGTCTCGCACCCAGAGTCTCCGCAAATGCCCATGAGATTGCATTGATTGTCAAGGACACAATGCGCCCCGGGATTGTCCAGCTTCTTCTTCCCGCTGCTGTCGCACACCCATCTGCAGCCATTGACTGTTTCAACAGTGCTGCCTGTATTGGCTGGTTCGCATTTGCCTGAGGAGCTGCACTGGTTGCATTGCGAAGGCGAGCCGCATGGCTGGCCTAACATACTGGGATTGGATTTGCAGCTGCCGTCAGAATCGCATACACCGCACGGTGCGCATGCATTCGAGCCTGTATCTACGACACAAGCACTAGGACCGTATGTTGTATCACTACATTTCATGCAGGGCGTCGCGGCTGTCTTGCAGTCGCCCGTGATCCCCGGTGCAGGCGCGTCGCAATACCCATTGTTGCATTTCGTGCAGGGAGCGCAGACCTCTGTCGAGCTGGAAGGCACACAGGTGCCGACATTTCCAGCCTGGCATATCTGGCACAGCCTCGCATCTCCCTGGCTTTCGTCATTGCACTCCATGTCCTGGGTAAGGGCTATATCGCACCCTCCTGGTTGGCTGGGAGCCACACCAAGATTCCCGCTGCACTTGGCGCATGCAGTGGGTGAACCTATGCAGGAAACTTCCATGCGGCTTGTTATCTCCGGCGGATTCAGTACGCAGTTGTAGTTCGAGTCGCATGCCATGCAGCTGGTGTAATCAGCGCTACCGCTTCCGCCGTAGATGCCTGCACCCTCGTTACCTTCTTCCATGTTGTCGCCGTTTGTGTCAAAGCATGGGAAGCCGGGTGTTTGCCTTGTGGATGTGTCTGCGCCGCAGTTGCCTTCAGCGTCGCATACCTGGCATGCCCCGCATATCATTCCCTGTTGGGGACCTACGCATTCCCAGTCACTAGGGTCTGTCGGGCTGGGATCAGATACAGTAGGTTGGCAACCATCGCACGTGTCACAGGTAATCGGGCACGCAAGCCCAACGTAACCTATTAGCTTCTGGTTGTGGGCTAGGAACCCGTCTGCGAAAAAATTGTGGTTCTTCGAGACCTTCTTGAGCGTATAAGTCTGGATGTCGCCTGGCACGTACTCGATGCTCTTTACCTTGGAATATGTCTTGTCCTCCTGCATGACAGCAGTGCCGACATCAAGCTCCGAGACCTTGTCAAGCGCATATCCCCTGTATGCCGCATCCACGTCGATTGCTGCCCATCCCTTGTCAGTATAGAGGGGGTGGTCGTTCGTCACCCTCAGCACCTTGCCGTTTTCGAACGTCACTATGTAGATGCCTTCCCTTACAGGCTGCTGCAGGTCCAGGACCTCCGATGCCTCGAGCTTTCCTGTCTGGAGGTTGTATGACATGACCCAGTCGCCGATATGCACGTCCTCTATCGGCTTCGTGGAACCGTCAGCCATTGTGACAGGCGTACCAGCGGCGAAGCAGCACTTGTTGTGCGCGAGCAGGTCGTCTGCGAAGTAGTTGTCGTAGGTGCTGACCTCCTTGAGGTTGTAGGTCTGGACAATCCCCGGAACATATGTTATGTCGTCTATCAGGTCCCATGTATGGTCGACCTTCATAATGTAGTCGCCCACCCCAAGGCTCATCACATTGTCGATGGATTTTGTCTCCTTGAGGGTCTCCTCGGGCATTATGGATGCCCAGCCTACCTCTCCAGCGGCCTTTTTCGTGTAGAATGGATGCTCGTTTGTAACATTAATCGATGAGCCGTCAGAAAAATGTATGTTGTAGAGGCCGTCCCTAACTGGTGATTCGAGCTGGAGCACGGTGCCTGACTTGATCTCGCCGGTGAATGTGTTGTAGCTCAGGACTGTGTCGCCGACGTTTACGTCTTCTATGGGCTTCTGTGTGCCGTCAGCCATGCTTATCATTGTCCCTGCCGGGAAGCATGAACCTCCGGGGCAGGTCACGGGGCTATCGCCTGCTATGTCTGAAAGGTCATTCGGGATTGAGCAGTTGAGGGCGATCGATATCCTCATCTTTATCTGCGCTGTCAAAGGCTCGAGGCCATGGACAGTCTCTATCTGTGTCTTGCTGTCGCTGCATGATACAGTGAGCAGCACTGAGAGCTTCTTGTCCATCGCAAGCTCTCCGACCTTCATCGGCTGGGCGAGGTTTGCGTTGTCATAGCCTGCACAGACCTGGTTGTCGTCCGGGTTGGGCTCGACGTAAGTCTCTGTGGTCCCATCTTCTATGCCGAGGTTCGGGCGGACAGTGCAGTCTGAAGGTATACCTGTGGTGCCGTCAGGCTGGGGTAGCCCGCCGCATGAGTCGCCCTTTGGCAGGGTCTTGTCCTCGTCCCATTCCTTCAGGACATAGCTGTACTTGTCCGGCTGGTAGTCGACCACGACAGTGCTGTTCGCGCCTATGTCGCTGATGGTCCATCGGATCTTCTCTGTGTTCTGTATGTCCATCAGATCCACTGAATAGCTGCATTTGACGTCGCTGCCGCCGAAATATTCAGAGTTCAGGGCCGCAATCCTCTCGTCAAGCACTGTTGTCACATCATCCCTCTTCAGCTTCAGTGATTCGACCATCGCCTTGTCAAAATCAGTGTCAGAACATTCGCATCCGCTGGTCACCAGCTGGCAGGCGTTCTTCTCCAATGCACCCGTGTTCAGGGTAGGGATGATATCGCCTGCATTCGTCTGCATCCAATCAGACAGCTTGCTGTATATCTCCCATGCCTTATATGGGAAAGTGATGTTCGTAGAGAGGTTCTCCATCTGCGAAGAGTCCTCTGTCTGGATACCCACCTCGAAACTGGAAACTTCGGCCTCCATCTTGTCAGAATCGTCGGTGAGTGGCTCCTGCAGGTCGAAATCCACTTGCGTCTCCGGCGAGATGTAGTAGTCCTTGTTCTCGTTCCTTATGCGGTCCATATACTCGGCCACCTTGTCATTGACCATCTTTTTGAGCGAATCGTTCGCCTCAGTGATGTCAGGGGGTATCGACCCCGTGCTGTACCAGACCTTGTTCTGGTCAGAGAACCCGTTCATCATCCATTCGCTGATGCCCAGGGATATCGCATGCTTCATAGCCGTGTCAGCTTCCGTTGATATCTTTTGTTGGTCGTCGACCTTCTGCTCGTTTGAACCGAGCTGCTTTACGAGGATTGCGCCTGCCGCGAGAAGCACGACGCCTACGAGTACTGCTGCAAGAACATTAGCTTTTTTGTAAATTCCCATACTCCCACCACCTTTTTAATAAAATTAAGCAAATAAACCGATATATTGCATATGTCTGGATATACTTATATAAAAGCTTTTTCAGTTTTTGTAGACCCAGAGCGTGATATCCACTAGCTGGCCGTCTGGCAGGGGCTGGCTTGTCTGAATGACATCCCTCTCAAGAGAGCTGTTCATCCGGCCTATCTCAAACGTGAACTGGTCGATGTTCTTGTTTATCGTGTCTGTTATGTTGACGTCCAGCGAGCCGATGTCTGTAAGATTGATCATCTCCCCTCCAGTCTCTCGCGACATGTTGGCCATCTGGTCCAAAATATCTGAAGCGCATTCAGGATGCAGGCACATAGGGTCTGTCGGGTTTGGCCCTGTCAATGTGCAGCCAGGGCAGTTCGGGTCCTGGCAGGCGTTGCTGGTCGTGCCCGGTGGATTCCCATAAAAAGTGTCATATCCGATATTATATGCAGGGACAAGATAGTCGAAATCACATGAGTAGCTGTAGATGGGATTTATGATATTGTTGTTGTCCTTTGCAATCTCGATCCCTTTCTGTATGGACTTCATGGACCTCTCCGTGGGGCAGTCTGTCCTGCATAATGTGCATTCAAGGAAGGACGGCCAGTCATCCTTGTAGAAGCACTCATCGGCAAAAGAGCTTGTCGAGAGCTCATCGCTCATGGGAAAGAGGAGCGTGATCTTCGAGAGCGACGTCTTCTTGTCGAAATTCGAGGCAAAGCCCGTGCCGTAGCCGTAATCAGCCTCAAAATAATAGGAAGGGTTGGCATAGTGGGATTCATTCAGCCACGCTAAACCGAAAGGTGGGGTCATGTTGTAGTAGGTGTGGAACGCGTCGACATCGAACTGGGTGTTGTTGATGAAGTCGGAGCTTGTGTTTACAGTCCCGTTCTGCAGGTACATAGCCTTGTCGTCTATGACCATGCAGGTTATCCTGCTATCACCCAGGCTGTTGAATTCATCGCATTTCTGGGATTTTGAACTCATGATGTATATCTTTGCAATGACATCTGTCTCATCCGGACCTGTCTTGTACCCTTTGTTTGTCTGGTTGAGCTTTGTTTCGATCTTTGAGATTATCCCCTTCAGGTTGCCTGCGAGGAATGTCCTCTCCTGCGACAGGCTGTCAGAGCCGTCTATGATGAAATTCAGGCTGACCTTGACTATCCTCGGCTTGACGACCATGTAGTACTTGTTGTTGCCGAAGGACATCTTGAGGAGGTCGGCTGTCCTGTTAGTGACATTCACAGACTTGTTGCCGAACCTGAGCACCTTGCTCCTGTAGAACACCGAATCCGCCAGCAGGACCCCCATTGGCCGGCCGGTTTTCGGCTCTGTGATCTTCAGCAGGGTGTTGAGGTCGTTTATCCTCGAGTCGTCGTAGAATATGTCGAGCTTCACACCCTCGTTGAACTGGGCATTGTGGGCGAATGCCGCAAGGTAAATCAGGCCGCTCACCAGCAGTATCAGTATGAGCACAACAGAGCCTACGACGTTCTCGACGACACCCATCAGTATATAACCTCCAGCCTTCCAGGGCATATGTTTGCAGTCCCGTTCGCCTTTATCGGTACGAAATACGGATAAGAGTCACCGTCCTTGGGGCTGAACATGTGTCCTGACTCATCGTTGAACATATGCTCCCATGTCTTCTGCGTCGCTGTGCAGTTAGGGTATGCGAGCATATCGATGACATACCCCTTTATGGTCCCCTGAGGGAAGCTGCACGTCTTGTTTGCAGGCATCTTTCCTCCTGCCTCGCTGATGACCTGACCATAACAGTCAGATGAGAGCAGCCTGTTCTTCGCATCGATAATGTAGTTGTACTTGGAGAGGTCGTCGTTGATCTCGCCCTTGCTCTTCTTTAGCACCGCACCGAGCCACATGAAGCCGATGACGACAAACAGCATGACCATTATGAACAGGAATGTCGTCACAAGCGAATAGACTCCCCTATTTCCCGGCAATGGAAAACACCCCCTGCCTGTCCCTTGTTATGTTTATTGATGTTATCCTGCCCAGGTCTATATATTCCCTTGTGCTTATGTTGCACATCAGGAGCCTGCAGCGGGTGACAGGCTCATGGGAGCTCACGCAGGTCGTCGCATTGTGCAGCACGACCCTTCCCGGCTCGAACACCGGCCTGTCCTGCGACCGGAAATAGAAAGGCCTGCATACCCCTATGCTGGTGCACGCCCGCGCGCCAGTAAGGATTATGTCATCACCCTGGAAATCCGGAATAGAGGCATTGGGCGAGGAGTAGTACACAACGCTACAGTCGGATGAGTCTATGCATACCTGCAAGTCGGAGATTATCAGGTTTCCCTCGTTCATCTCAGGATAGTAATTTTTCCAGTAGTTCGTCATCCTGCATGCTGTGTCCAGGGATTTCTGAAGATTAGTTAGCTCGTTGTCCGCCTTCTGTACAGTTAGCTGGTCAGGCGCGAAATTTTTCGCAAGCCATGCGATGCAGATGAAAGCGGCTATTATGCTTCCTATCCATAGGACCATCGAAGGGACAGTGTCACCCCTTGCATTCCATCTGGATGTCATTTTGCCTGCGCTCGAAATAACAAGAGTACTTATGCAGCGTGAACGATTTTCTTGCAGCCTCTGTCTGCAGGTTCAGTGAGCCGTTGACAGGGCATTTGCAGAGTTCGCATTTGGTCTCGTCATTGTATGTGGACGAGATGTTGAGGTTTGCGCATATCCTGTCCTTCTGCGTGTATAACCGCATGCCTGAGGGCATCTCTACGTCCGTCGAGAGGTAGGTGTCAAGAGGCGAATCGCAGACAAAATCGCACTGGTTCTTCAGCGCGTCTATCGACTCGACGAACTTGTTGTAGCGCATATCCTCCTTGTTCTGGGTCATAAGGTTTGCGATGATGGAGAATCCCAGTATGACCGCTATCACACCGAAAGCGAGCCATACTGCCTGCTCCATCTATAAGTCCTCTGTCGTCGGTATGCACTGGGTCTGCCATGCTGTAGGGTCAGAACCGTAATCAGTGTTGATGTCAGCCCATGACTCGTCGCAGGTCCCGTACTCGAAGAAGCACTTGTCCCCACTTGTCTGGGTGCTCAGTATGTCAGGGACCAGCATGAAATTGTAGAACCAATGCATCTTCTTCTGCTCGCTTGTCAGCCTGTTCCAGCATGAGCCTGGCTGGAATAGTCCGTTGTAGTCCGTTCCGTCGAACCCGACAAGCCTGTCGGCCTTGTCGATGTCAGTCGTGATGCCCATGTTGTTCTCCAGGTAGTCGCAGGTCAGCTTCTTGCAGCTCTGCATGTCGAGCGAGCCGCAAGGCCTGTAGGCTGCGCAGTAGATTCTGTCCTCGCAGTAGCCTTGGATATTATCAAGGTCAGTCGTGAAATCCGCCATACTGTTCTTGTTGATATCTATCTCTCCCTTGTAATAGCTCGTACAGTACGACACCTTGTCTTTGAGCGACCTCGTCGCCTTTGAGCAGGCCGAGTCGCAGAATATGTCAAGGTCGGCAACTGCCTGCCTTGCTGCCTCTGACTGTTGCTCCTGCTCCATCTCGGTCTTCTTCTGCTCTATCTGGCTTGAGAACATCTTCAGGATCACCATTGCAACTGCAAGGATGACGAACAGGGCGATGAATATCTCTATGGGCTTGTCCGTGCCCAGTTTCCCTCTGAATATATCCATGCGATTCACCTCTTTGGTTTGTTACTTTCCCTAGCGCGTGATCTCAATATTCTCAGTCGCGCCGAACGGGTCAAAATAAATGCTGAAAGCGAAATCATTGTCATTGACGTCATTTGACTTGGTGGCGTTTGCCTTCACGCCCTTGCCTGACTCGAACCTGCTCTTCACGTCGCTCCATGCCCAGCTCCCTGTCTTAGCGATGACTGCAAAGCACAGGGTCCTCTCAAGTGTCTGGGCGTGGTTCTCGTTATAGCACTCGGTCATGAGGTCGCCCATCTGGGCAGTGTCGATAGTGTTTAGCTCGACAATCTTCTGCTCGTCCTGCTGGGAGATGTCGATGCCAGGCCGGTTCTTCTCCATGTCATCCCTTGATTTTGATATCATCTGCTGGGAGAACACAATTATCATCCCACCCACTACAAGGGCCACGAACAATGTTATCATGATTCTTATCGGAAGGTCCATGCGATGCCTCTTTTCATGTGATGGTTAAAGTATCATTGAAACAGCGGATATTTATAATTTTTGGTGATTGTATGGCATATGGTACGAAAAAGCTGTCGGTCCGGTTCCTGCAGTCTATGAGATCGCACTTGTCAAGCCTCAGGAGCTCATCAGCGATGCCCTTTCTCGTGATGTTTGCAGCATCCTTGACGTAAACCGAGTAGCTGACATTGTCGAGCCCGTACCTGCAGTCCTCCCACCGCTTGGCAATCTCGCCTGCAAGCTGGTCCGAGGTGATGCTGTACACCTCCCTTCTCTCTGTCGAGAATACCTTGTTGAAGTCATGGTACTGCTTCTCATAGCTGACCGCCTGTATGACAGCGATTATCGAGCCTGCCACTATTATCGCTATAACCAGGTAAACCATCAACTCAACTGACTGCATCCTTTTTTATCCTCTCATGTTATGAAAAGCGTATAATTCCTGCAGCTCACCCTCACGACCTTGGGAAGAGTGACGGTCGTCATGTTGATATCCTCCCTGTTGCCACAGGAATATGCTGCTGACTGTATGCCCTTGCACCAGCCAAGGCTCCTGTACTGGTCGAACATGTCCTTCTTTGATATGGTACCGTCCTTCTGGGATTCGTTGTTGTACACATAGAGGACCTTGTCCTTCGGCGAATATGTATGGTTGCACCAGTCCCAGAAATCAGCAGCCCTCGCGATGAACTCCGTCCTGTCGACGCTGACAGCTGCTGAGGCGCCTGAATCTCCTTCGTATATGTCCTTGAGGGCGCCGACATTGTCGCTGAATTTCCACTCATACACGAATGTCGTCACCAGCCCCAGGAGAATTATCCCTATCCCGAGGAACACAATGAGTTCGACAGCCATCTCCATTTTATCAACCCTGTCTTATCTGATGTACAGCATGCCTCCTGTACAGTTTATCTTCACGACTTTCGGGAGCACGATGTCCGGCATGTCAACGTCCTCCCTGGTCCCGCAGCTGTTTCCTGCTGACTGGATAGTGCTGCACCAACCAAGCTCGCTGTAGATGCCGAAGAGCTCCGGCTTTGTGAATATCCCTGAATCCGCAAGGTAAAGCGACATGCTCGTATTCACCCCCGACTCCCTGCAGTCGACGAAAAAATCATAGAGCTTCGAGGCGAATTCTGTCTTGTCAACCTTCTGCAGACCCTGGACAGGATCCTCTCCCATCATCTTTCGAAAATCCCTGTATGTCCTCATGTAGTCCCAGCCTGCGAGAAAGCCGATGACCAGGACCCCGAGAAGCACGGCAAAGCCCAGGAACACGAGTATCTCGACTGCTTCCATCTATCCGAGCACCTGCGCAACCCTGAAGAGGGCAAGGCCTATCGCAATCACTGCGATGACAAGCCCGATTATCATCATCAATGTCCTGTTCATTATATGTTCTCCCGGCAACGCACATATATATAATTTCTGTTTTCATCCATGCCTGGGCGCTCTTCATCCCGTAGCGAAGAACTGCTGGAATATGTACTTCTCAAGGCCGTAATAGCCTCCCAGGAGGATCACAGAGAATATTATGAACCCGATAAGCACATTCACTGAGACAGCCTTTATCAGCTGGAACTGGTCGCTCCCGACTTTTATGTTGGATGAGAAGAATGACAGAACGAGAATCATCTCGATTAGGTATATAGAGACAATCACTTCGACGACAGTCGGAGGTATGATGAGCTCGATCTGGACAAGCGACAGCTGCGCAACTGTCCCCATGGTCAGGCTCTGAAGCACGTTCCCTATGTACACGAGGGACTTGACAATCGCCATGGACATGAGGATCGCTGCAGCGCAGAGCATAGGAGCAAGCATGGAGGTCGTGATATTGATGAGAGATACCGTCTCTGAGAGCATCGTCCTAATGTAGTCGTCCAGCTGGTATATGGCTATTGTCTGCTTTCTCACCATCTTTGCGGCTTTTGCAGCGCTGTCAGTGGATACGTCGGTGAATGATATTATCTGGGCAAGTATTCCCGAGACCTTCTTGGAGGGGCAGATCTTGGGCAGGTAGTTCTCTGTCAGATAGGCTATGGATTTCTTGCTGACCTTGAGGTTGTGCATCAGCTTCGAGAAGAATTTCACGACAGGGTGGCTTGAGAACCCGTGGGTCTTGTAGTCGTCGATTATCTCGGGGATTATGCTCTCTACAGACTTGTTCAGGGTGAGGTATGTCGAGAATGTCTGCAGGAGATGGGGCATGTCCCGCTCTGTCTCGTCCACCTCGTGCCAGAGGGTGTCATACCGCCTGACGTATATGTAGCAGAGAAGGTATATGGCCACGCATATTCCAGCTCCCAGGAGCCAGCATACCAATATCCCTGAGAAGGCGTATTCCCTCGATGCATAATTCTGGGTGCTCATGTCGATGAACGTGAGATGGACTATGGTCGGGATCGCGCTGCTCACGACGATGAGCGCGCCTATGGCAAGTATCCAGACAGGAGGCTTCTGGTACATCGGAGAGTCATTGAGCCTTATCGTATCGACCTGGATCCTCTTGGCTGAGAAATTGAGTGCCATGAGAAGAAGTAATCCAGGGAACAGGACGTCGTATACGAAGACGATGAGCGGGGTCTTGAGGAACTGTGGCATGAAGACAGACACGAGCGGCAGGAGCATGAGGGATATGATGGGAAAGAGCACTCCGACCGCAACAAGGGTTTTCGCGTTCGATGCGAGCTCCTCGGCAAACCTCTTCCCTGTCGTCTGGTAGCTGATTATCAGGGTCTCCTGCACCTCATCGAGTATCTTCCTCCTGTCATTGTCATCAGACATCGCAGCTGTCTCAATGAGCCTGAGCGCTTTGACAAAATCAGGATTGGCCTCATTCCAGATGGGGGTGTACTCCTCGAAGACCTCGCCAAGGGTGTTCTTCACCCTGAGCCGTAGCTGCCTGACTATGTCCCTGAACTGGGTCCTGAGAGTGCCCCACAGATGCTCGGTGGTGTTTATGATGGCGTATTCCATGCTCATGTTCATGGTGATGTACGTCGACATCCTCATGATGGCCTTGAGCATCTCTTCCCTGTAGCTTATCATCCTCTGGGTGTAGAAGATGTTGACAGGGTACATATACGCTGCGAGGGTGAGTATGATGCCTGTGAAAGCGAAGAAGTAGAACAGGAAATCCGCAACATTGCTGTATGCCTCAGTGGCTCTCAGGCTCACCGAGAACAGGGTAAGGACTAGGAAGCTCAAAAATATAGCCAAGGTCACTCCGATGACGCCTTCGCTAGAATAAGGGAACTCCACGAACTTGAGCTTCTTGTCCACGTCGGGGAGGGAAAATTTTAATGGCGACTTCTCTCCCAGCCCATAGATCTTCAGTAAGTCCATTTTCCCGGCTATTTCTTCCTGGCATAAAAGTTCTGCTTGAGATATCTCTCGAACTCTACCTTGAATTTCTTCTCATTAGCAGCGCCCTCGAGCGGCTTGTAAAATTCGAACAGGTTTGCAAATATGATGTTTGCTGCCGATATGAACTCCGCCTCAAGATGGGCCTTTGTCGGCGCGAGCTCAAGATGCCTTTTCTTGGCCCAGGCCCGAAGCTCCAGGTCCTTTAGTACTGTAGCGTAATTCTTGTACCCCTTCGACCTGGAAAGGATCTCGTTGAGCACGAGCGACTTCCCCTTGAGCAATACGTCGGTCGGCTCCAGGCAGTCTTTCTCCGGACTGTAGACCAGAAGCTCCTGGAACTCAGGCTCGTCTTGCCAGTGCTTGGTGACCTCTGTCACGCTCAGCACCCGCCTTACCCTCTTAAGTCCTGTGGGTGACTTTATCTGGTTGACTATTATTATGAGGTCCGTAACCTTGAACGAGCCCTTGGGCACGCCGAGGTCGTTGACCACCCTGTCGAAGACTCCGTAAGGTGAATCACCATGGATAGTACCCCCGACGCAGTTGGACATCGCACCCACCCTCATGGCCTCGTACAACACCTTTGCCTCTTTGCTCCTTATCTCGCCGATTATCAGGCATGAATCGCCGAGCCGAAGAGAGGTCCGAAGGCCAGTATCGAAGGGCATCTCCATGCCGTGCTCGAGAAGCGCGCTCCTGACCTTGAGCGGCAGTATGTCATATCCCATCCTCTTGTAGGACTCGATGGGCAGCTCCTGGGTGTCTTCTATCGTCAGTATCCTGTATTTGGGAAGTATCTCGAGGAGGAGGCTCCCCAGCAGGGCTGTCTTGCCCGATCCTCTCGGCCCTGCGCAGAGGAACGTCCTGCCGTGCATTATAGCAAGCGACATGAGACCGCAGAACCAGGGATTTACAGCTTTCACTGACATGAAAAGCGGCAGTGTCCATGGCCTGTCCCTGTGCTTCCTTATGGAGTATCCTGTCCCGAACACGCTGAAAGGGTCGATGATGGCTGCTACCCTTCCCTTCTCGTGCTCGATTAGTATCTCGCCGTCAAGCTGGGGCTGGGCCTTGTTCAGCGGCCTGCCTGTGGATATCTTGAGCCTTGTCGCAAGGTAGTTGAGAAGATCGTCTGTCGGATATATGTTGGATATGCACTCGTCAAAGTCGGCATGGACTATCCTCACAGCCGTCTTGTAGCCCGGCGGGTTGAGGTTTATCTCAAGCACCTTGTCGTCGAATAGCAGATGCTCGAGGATACCGTACTCCAGGTACCATCTCTTTATGTAGTCGTTGGTCGTCTCGCCTGTCTTCTTGAATTCCTCGACCTCATCATAGAATTTGAAGAGCTGGGCGAATGTCACATTGACCTCGGGTATCTTGATGTAGTATATGTACCCTACGTTCTCGAGCCTCTGGAGGATGTAGACCTTGGCGCCTGTGCGCTCTATGGTATAGCTCGACACCATCTTTATCTTCTCTGTCACCACGCCGAGCCTAACGTCGATGAAGAATGGTATGACTGATAGGAGCTTATTATGCTTGTCATACTCCTTTGTGAAGAGCCTTGACTTGAGCATCAGCCTGTCGTATTCCTTTCCCTTGATGCATTTCTTACATGCCTCAGACATGAACACAGAACTCAGAGAAAGCTGGCAATCCTCGCAATCCACCTGTACAACTGTATTTTCCGTTGTTATCATACAACCCGCACCCTGAGCTGATACTTACGACATGACTTTAAAAACCTTTGTAGTCATTGGAAAATAATAAGAAAGGTTTTTATATACGTCGCTCCAGAGCAGATGCAGGTGGGCTGAATGGGCATTCTCGGTGACAATAAGGACAACAGCAAGATGGAGGAGCAGATTAAGATACTTGCGACCAATCTTGAGGTCATAAACCAGATGCTTGTCAGGGACCCGAATCTTGCGGCTGCGACGGGAGAGGGCTTCGGCGGGATATCACCTCAGCAATACCAGGAGATGCTTGACAATTTCAGGAGGCTCAACCAGAAGGTCGATAACAACGACAACCAGCTCAGGGAACTGCTTAATCAGGAGCTTACCTATATAAAGACGACGCTCCAGAAGATGACCGAGATAAATGCGTCGTTTCCCAAGCAGAAGATGGAGCTTGACACTGTGGTCAAGCGTCTCAACGGTGTCATCGAGATGTTCGATGCGGCAGACAAGCAGAGCATGGGCGCCCTTGCAAAAGCCATGCGCGATTTCAACCAGAATGCCGGGACCATAAACGACAACATATCATACTTCCAGAAGAGGGTGCTTGAGAACGTCAACTACAAGATAAACGAGATAGGCGAGGTCGTCGCGAACAGGCTTGCAAGGACCGGGCTCATCGGCATCGGCGCCTTCGTGGTCATCGGCATAGCGTTCTTCATACTCGTATTCGTCACAAGGTGAAAATGGCAAAGAAACAACAGGAGATAAGCGAAAAGGAGCTCAGGTACAGGTTCAACCACGCCAACCTGTATTATATAATGATGGTGGTAAGCCTCGTGCTGTTCATATTCTTCCTTGTGCAGGGCATAAGGTACCACGTCTCAGATGCAGACCCCGCGCTCACCATCTCGTTCTATACAATTGCGGTCATGCTCCTGATTGTCGCCAAGAGCAGCCACAACAGGGGAAAGGGGCACTACCATTACCACAGCCACCTCAAGAACCTGAAATGAGCCGGAAAGGCATGATGTCCTGGCTGATAGCCTCTAGACTTGCTCAATCATCTTCTCGATCGCCTTTTTGTCATCGAGAAACTTGCAGTACTCCCTGAAATTCGAGAACGCCCTCAGAAATATCAGCCTGTGGCCCCTGTCTATGGCATACACGTAATGCGTCCCGTCTTTGAGGGCTCGAAAGACATGGCTGCCTGATATGTTCTCCTCGTACTTGTGCAGGTGGGTGAAACCTTCGTGGTCAGAATCGATTATCGTACTTACATCAAAATCATGGGAGTCCCTTTTGAAATGCTTTGTTATCACCACTTCTGTGATGCCTTCTTTGAGCTGGTCGAAATGGTCCATCAGCCGAGCCTCCTGTTCAGGTAGAGGTAGACAGCATAGAGAGTGACGATTATGATGCAGGATGTTATCAGGAACACTAGCCTTGCGTTCCTGAGCATCGCCGAGTACCTCCTGTCCTCGGGGTGCGGGTTCCTGAACACGTCCATCGCAAAAGTCAGTCCCATGGTCTGGTACCCGGAATCCCTGTACTCATCGGGATATTTTGCCCTCTTGTATGCATAGAGCCTGATTCTGACGATCTTCAGGATTATCCAGAATACGATTGCGGGCAGGAGCATAAGCAGGATTATGAGGATATTCGCAGCCATGAAGAATGTCAGGATATAAGTATATATAAAAGGATTGGTGATTCAGGCGTGATATGACCCAACCGCCCTCTTTTCAAGCAGAATTTCCTCAGGCTCCTGACCTAAGTCGTTTTCGACGGCAGAATGTTTCGGGCAGATGCCGGACTTCCTCGAATTGAACCGGTCCCTTCCAATCTTGCGGGCGAACTTCTGGTATTTTTCATCAAGACTGACATTCTTACCTTTCCTCAGCTCATCTACCAGGTTCTTTATCTTGACGTAAAGACTCAAATGGTACCTTGATTTCCCATGATTGTCCCTGAATGAGAACCCACGCAAGGAACTGCTTCTCCTGAACAAGCCGAGGGACTCGTAACCTTTAAGGAATGTCCGGTATATGATTATCGCCTGCTTCCTGTCATGCTCGTCCCCGAATGCATCATAAAGCATGTTATGCTTCCTTCCTGCATGCGCATAAGCGAGCAGGCTCTTGTTGAAATTCTCCGTACTGTTGGCCTCAGCTGATTTAAGGTCGTAGCTGATGGACTCTTCAAGCATATGCCTGGGCTCCTTGCAGAGATTGTGGGTTGAAATTTTCTCTGCAAGCTTGGAGATGATCTCCAGGGTCTCAGCGAGATTTGCCTGGGCTCTGGCATCGAGCTCTTCCACGCCCCTGGCCTGCATTACCCATACGGCCCTCTTCAGGTCCTCGTAAGACTGGCACAGCCACTCGTAAGACCTTTCGCCATTCTCGATTGCGGATAACCTCCTCGCTTTGTTGGCCTTCGACTTGTTTATGTGGAATATGTCAAAATCCGCATTGGTGCTCTTGTCACTGGCTATCTCCTCAAGGCATTTTTCAGCCTTTTCAAGACACCTGTATGCGCCGACATTATGCTTCAGGCTCGTCTCCTGATCGCCCCTATTGAGCTTCCCGAGCGCTGTGAGGAATCTGGAATTGTACCAGTATAGATGGCTCTTTATCCTGACGAGGTTGAACCTGGACATGTCGTACTTCATGAGTATCTCATCCGGGCTCTTTTCCAGCATGCGGCTTATCTTCCGTATCCCTTGCTCATTGAGCTCATAACCCCATGTGATGCCTTCCTCTGAAAACCCCCCGTTCTTCTCTGTCAGCCTCGTAAGCATCTCATAATCGCCGGGGTTCATCGTAAAGTCGAAATGTCTCTTGATGATGTTCATGAGAAACCTGGTCGTTATCTTGATATCGATCGCTGAGAGAATCCTTTCAAGGTCGCGGACCCTATTATTGCTGTATCTTCGCATAAGTTGCATTAGGGAGAAGACATCTTCCGGGTACATTACGAGGTGGTAATTCCTGCGAAACCTTTCCATCAGCTCTTTCATTTCAATCCTGCCCACAAATCACTGCTGATTCAATAATTACCTATAGATTACAAGCAAATATTTAAATATTTCCGACACAGGAACGGGAAAAATGGCAGAAATCGAGAAAATCACGGCAGAAAAGGCGCAAAATCTGATCCAGAAAGAATCTCCTGTCGTACTGGATTTCAGGACACCGGGGGAATTCGAGCAGGGCCACATAGACGGCGCCATGAACATAAATTTCTTCTCAGAGAACTTCTCGCAGCAGCTTGACAGCCTGAACAGGGAAAAGACCTATCTCGTCCATTGCAGGACCATGAACAGGACAGTGCCTGCAGCAGGGATGATGTATCAGATGGGCTTCAGGCACATCTACGTCCTCGACGGAGGCATCATCGCCTGGGAGCATGCTGACCTCCCCCTTGTTTAGCGGGATGATTAGAAAACTATTTAAAGAACTGCCTAATCTTCAAGCAGAAAAAAGAGAGTTCTTGATGCGTGAATAAGGATGACAAGGATAATATACGAGCCGAGCAGGAGCCTGAGCCAGTTCAGGCTGCTGACAGGCAAGACCGACACAAGGAACGTCATGTCAAAGGCAAGCCTGAGGACAAGGCTCTGCAGGTTGCCTTCAGGCAGCGGTTTTCTCCACATAAACATACCTCTGATAAGCGCAGCGATGCAGGCAGTATCAGGCAAAAACCTCGCAATCGCTCTCGCCCAGCTCGGAGGGATCAGTGTTATCCCATGCAGCGTCTCCATCGACGAACAGGCAGAGACGGTGAAATATGTCAAGAGGTTCAAGGCAGGGTTCCAGGACAATGTTCTCACTGTCTCAAAGGATGACAAGATATCATCCGTCGTAAAGCTCATGAAGGAGAAAGGCTACGGGAAGTTCCCGGTTACGACCGGCGGAAAGCAGAATGGAAAGCTCCAGGGAATAATAACGAGCAAGAACTTCGACCCGAAGCTCCACCGCGACGACCTGGTCAAGGACCACATGGCAGAAAAGCTGGTCACGGCAGAAGAGGGCATAAGCCTTGGCGACGCCAACAGGAAGATGGTCAAGCACGGAATAGACGTCCTCCCCATAGTCGATGCCAAAGGCAACCTGAAATCAGTGGTCTTCAAGAAGGACATGGAGAAGCAGCTCTATTTCCCGGACAGCATAGTCGACGACAAGAAGAGGTACCTTGTCGCTGGCGCGGTCTCCACCCAGCCCCATGACAAGAAGAGGGTGGACGCTCTGATAGAGGCGGGTGTCGACGTAATATTCATAGACGCATCCGACGGATATTCTGAGTTCCAGGCCGAGACCCTGAAATACATAAGGAAGAAGGCAAAGGACGTGCCTGTCATAGGCGGAAACATAATCACGGCAGAGGCGTTCAACTTCCTCGCAGAGGCGGGCTTTGACGGCGTCAAGGTAGGGATGGGAACTGGTTCAGGCTGCACGACGCAGGCGCAGAAAGGCACGGGCAGGGGTCAGGCGACAGCCCTCATCGATATCTGCGGGGCAAGGGACGAGTTCTTCAACAGGACAGGGACATACCTGCCGGTGATATCCGACGGCAGCATATCGAATTCCGGCCAGATAATGGTCGCTCTCGCCCTCGGTGCGGACAGTGTCATGATGGGCAAGTTCTTCGCCCAGTTCACAGAGGCAGAAGGGGGCCTTCGCAACCACCCGACCCTGGGACCGCTCAAGGAATACTGGATGGAGGCTTCTGCAAGGGCCAAGAGCTACGGCAGGTACTCCTCCACTGCAGACACCTTCTTCGAGGAGGGTGTTGAAGGTTTCGTCCCGCATATAGGTTCTATATACTCCAATCTCAGGGAGACCACTCTCAAGATGAAGAGCTCGCTCTCAAGCGCTGGGTGCAAGGACATAAAGGAGCTGCATGAGAACGCTGTGGTCGAGCTCCAGTCAGCGCCTGCAGGAAAGGATGCAGACGTACACGGCATAATCACGAAATAGGCCAGGTCTCACCATGCCCCTGATTTCTTCCTGCTCTTGATTTGATGATAGATGATTACGCTGAATAGCACGGCTCCGCCGCCACCTATCAGGACAGCCAGGGCGACCACTGTAAGATGCAATATATAATAGAGATATACGCAAAATGCCAAGGTCGCTATTGAGGCTATCCATATCCTGGGAAGGACTCTTTCAGGACTCTGCCTTATCTTAAGTTTTTCTTCATCCATCCGGGAACCGACTACCTCATCATTGTCAACAGCGATTTTCCCATGGCTGTTGCTGAGCTCTTCCCTGATGCGGCTGTAATCAGAGCCGAAGAGTGCCGCATCGATGAATATCTCACTGTTTCCTGATACTATCCAGAGCCCGTATTTCTCACTTGTCATGATCTTGGGCGTCCTCTTCTGGAGGTATCTTATCCTCCTGGCCTCAGCAAGTTTCCCTCTATAAAAATAACCCTCATATATGCTTGTCACATCATTTTTCAATATCACTATGGGTTCTGCAAATTTCCTGCTGAATATTATGCGTTCATTGTCGATGGCAATTGCTGTGCTGGAATATCTTATAAGAGAAAATACCAAGTAGCCTGCAATGATCATGATGGGGATCCCGAAAAAGAGAAGGGTCAAAATATCGTGTATGAATATCCAGGAGAACAGGATCAGCCCGATGAATCCTCCAAAGATGGGTAGGGCCCTTGAATTCACAAGATTTGCCCGGTATCCTGTCATGGATTCATTAACGGAGCAATCAATATATAATATTTTCCATGATCAATTAATTTGTTGGATTCGGTTTCATAATCCATTATCAAAAGCAATCTTTTTATTCTATATTCATTTTCTCCATTGTATGGACATCCAGTGCATAAAGTGCAAGGGCAGGGGATTCTGCGGAAGGGCGTTCTGCCCGCACATAGCTAAGTCCGAGTCCATGTTCAGGGTGAGGGACAGGCTGACGTCGAGCGAGTTCTCAGGCCGGAGCCCTGCACCCTTCGTGGGAAGGTACGGCTATCCCTACGTTAACATAGGCATCCTCTCGCCTCCTGAGCAGCCGGATGACGCATGGCTCTACGACGCGCCTAGGCACTGGGGAAAGGAGAACTTCCAGATACCGAGGATAATCGACCTGAGGAGCTCGCTCATCAACTCCAGGTTCAGGGCGAACATAAGGGAGCATAGCAGGTTCCTTGACATAAGCCAGGAGATAGGCATGGCAAGCAGGCCTGTGGACGTGGAGATCGGCCTTGAGGATAAGCCCAGGTTCAGGCTCAATTCAGAGAATGACATGGCGCCCACTGGGCCCAGGGGTGAGCTGAAGAAGGCGGACATCACATCCAACCCCAAGGTCCACACCAAGGTGGACAAGGTCGTATCAGACACTGACCTGAAGTCAGCAGACGCTCTGAAATATCTCTTCAGCCGCGGGTTTGACGAGAATTTCCTGACAAGGCTCTTCTCTGTGGGCAACCTGGGCATAGGCAAGAACCGGAAGCTCGTGCCTTCAAGGTGGTCAATAACCGCTGTCGACGACACTCTTGGAAAGGACATCCTTGGGACTGTCAGGGATTTCCAGCAGGCAGGGGAGCACAGGGCATTCTTCGGAAGCTATCTCGGGAACTATTACCTTGTCATGATGATCCCTGGGATCTGGAGCTACGAGCTCTTCGAGACCTACATGCCCAAGGCGAGCTGGAACACAGAGCAGAAGGTGAACTATTCCACTGACTACGAGTCCTGGCAGGGCAGGAAGAGCTATGCAGAGGAATGCGCAGGAGGATACTACTCTGTGAGGCTTGCGGTGCTCGAGAAGCTGAAATCCATGAAACGGCAGGCGTCCTGCCTCGTGATAAGGGTTATAACAGGGGAATATGCCGCACCTCTCGGGGTATGGGTGACGCGCGAGGCTGCAAGGAAATCGCTTGATGCAAGCCCTCTCAGGTTCGGCTCGCTCGAGCTGATGCTCAAGTACACGAGGGCTCTCCTGAAGAAAAAATTCGGCTTCGAGGCTGACGTGATCCTGAAGAACAGCCGCATGCTCAAGGAAATCAGGACCCAGCCGAGGCTCACAAGGTTCATCTGACTTATGGCTTCTGCTGATTGAAAACCTTTAAATATAGCAAAAGGCAGGGATACTCCTGATGGTGGACAAGAAGATAGTCAGCCTCGTGAAAAAAGAGAGGAAGAAAGGGACTTCTGAATCAGGCATCTATGACAAGCTGACAAGGGACGGGAATGCCAGGCACGATGTCATCGCCGCAATCGACTTCGTCAACAAGGAGGACCAGGTAGAGGGGAAAATAAAAAAAGACAACCTGATGAATTACGCCCTCATATTCATCATCCTGCTCGTGATAATCGGCACATCGTACTACTTGCTTAGCAGCCCGGCGGAGCCTGCAGCCAACCTGCAGCAGGAAGCGGCTGTCTCTGCACCGGCAAATGCCAGCGCCGACGCCTATGCCTCTTTCCAGGCCAGCTTCTCGGCATGCAGGCCTGACGAATACTTATCGTCTGCTGTCGACGGCACTGAATACTACTACAGAATTATTGGCCCCAGTGAAGGGTACTGCGAGGTAGTTTCCATGTTCACGCAGAACCCCGACTCTAGCCTTGTCGACGTCAACATGAGCTGCCTCTTCAACAACACGCTGAGGTTCGACAATGCTGTCCAGGACACGTCAAGGTGCACCGGGAGGCTCTACAACCTCATGGTCGGCTCGCCTGCAAGCCCTGAGACATGCGATACGCTTTGCAATGACTGCAAGCTGGGAAAATACATCAAAACTGATGACGGCAGCTGCGTCGAATGCAGGCAGGACAGCGACTGCAAGGACGGGTTCGAATGCTTCTCGGACCACACCTGCATAAGCAGGCAGATAATAGCTGTCAGCCCTCCCTGCACAGACATGACCTGCCTGGACTATCCGTGCGAGAACTGCAGGACAGGTTACAGGATATGCCAGGGAAGCTCCATCGCCTACAAGAACAACAAGTGCGTGGAATGCGGTGTAGATGCGCATTGCAAGGCAGGATTCGTCTGCAGGGAATATAAATGCGTTTCATCTTAATCATCACCAAAAGTTTTATATATTCCATCTGATTGTGCATGGACATGACAGCAAAGCCGAACAAATATGATATTCTTCTTTCACTGGATCTGCTGCTGTAGATATGATTTCATTGTTTAAATCTTGTGTGATTCCAAATGCATAACAGGACCTTAAGACCAAAATTCAGGGTTTTACTAGTCCTTAGCCTGCTTCTGCTAGAGTGAACAGGGCCAGGCAGAACGTTTCTTGCTGCTTGGCCCGTGCAAGTCCGCATATTCCTATCAAATTTCAAAAAACAACAAGGAGGCATTATCATGACAAGGAAGATAGAAGTTTTCGACACGACGCTCAGGGACGGCGAGCAGGCCTGCCAGGAGTTCAGGACAAAAAAATCAAAATATATCATTGCAGAAGCCCTCAGGGAGCTCGGAGTGGACACGATAGAGGCTGGGTTTCCGGCCTCATCCCAGAAAGATTTTAATGATGTAAGGGAGATAGCTGAAAAGATCAACGGACCCTACATATGCGGCCTTGCCACAACAGACAATAAAATCATCAGCAGGACCTGGGACGCAATCAAGGCCAGCCCGAAGCCTACTGTTCACGTGTTCACGATAATGACAAGCGAGGGCGGCCTGATAAGCTATGGGAAGGATCCCTCAGACATAGTGAGGGCAAGCGCATCTGCGGTCAAGCATGCAAGAGATATAATGGATGGCAGGGGCAGGATCGAGTTCTCGGCGCAGAACGCAATCCGCGCCCTTGTCGAGTCGCGGCAGGATGGCAAGGCTTTTCTTGCAGAATTCATCGGCAATCTCTACCAGGCTGTATCTGAGGCTGGTGCCGATGTCCTCAACATACCGGATACTGAGGGATATGCCCACCCGGACCACATCACTTATGCAATCGACCTGTTCAGGCAGATAGTGCCTGCTGCATCTGACAGGATGCTATCCATCCACAATCACAATGACCTGGGTCTTGCGACAGCGACGACCCTCAAGGCAATCGATTCCGGCGTGCACCAGGTGGAGGTGACCATGAACGGTCTTGGCGAGAGGGCGGGCAACTGCTCCCTCGAAGAGGTCATCCAGAACATCGCGATCCATTCTGACAGGTATGATATCTCAAGCAATGTGGACAGGAAACTTCTGAATTACGTAAGCAGGATTGTTGCCGAGCATTCCGGCATCGACGTCCATTACAACAAGGCAGTTGTCGGTGAGAACGCATTCAGGCATAGCTCGGGCATCCATCAGGACGGCGTCGTCAAGGCGATGAACAAAGGCAAAAACCTGTACCAGCTCTGCGCCCCCGAGGATGTGGGCTGGACAGGAGAGCCCCACCAGATAACTGCAAGATCAGGCAAGATGGGCGTAAAGCTCAGGCTTGCCCGGCTAGGATATGATTTCCCCGACCGGACAATAATCAGTGAGATCGTGCCGATAGTAAAGTCGCTTGCAGATGAGAAAGGGGTCCTGGACAACCTTGACCTCAGGGTCATAGCCGACAGCCTAATCTACGACGCAGTCAATGAAGTCGAATTTGTGGACCATGCCATCAACAAGGTGCTCTACCGGGCGTTTTACGAAGCCCAGGTGGCGATGAATATCAGAGGCGACAGGAAGGTGAGCAACTTCACCCCGGAGAGCGAATACTGGAAAGGCGAGGGTCCCATGGGCTCGATAAACGCAGTGTTCAGCGCGATCGATTCTTTGGTCGGCCTCGGTGAAGACAAGCCAAAGCTCGTGCTATATGAACCGAAGAATGTCGGGACTACTCACAAGGCAGTGGCTGAGACTACGATTGTCCTCAGCCCGAACGGCTTTTCGGGTGAGTACGGCAAGGACACGCCCCTCTGGGTCGGAAGAGCCAGGCATGAAGACACGATCAGGTCAGGCGCCATCGCCTACTCGCAGGCATTGTCAAGGTACATGGCCAATGGCAGGGGATGAAAGATTTTTTTTTATTTCATATAAAAGAAGATGTAGAGGAGCCGTAAGCCGCCTTCTGTCAGAGCCTCCATCCGTAAAGGATTTCCCTGATGCTCTGCCTTGACATTCTACTAAGCGCCTTCAAAGGCTTGCACAAGCCAGGGCTCACCGTTTCATCCATTCCAACAGGAGACGTCAGAAGGTTAACTCGCGCCAGTCGCCTGCCGCTTCGCTTCATCATCCCATTCCTGTGGCGGTCCCGTTTCTGAGTGGTTGCCATCCTTTTCAGGATCTCATAAGAGTGGCTGCCAAATACATGGCTGTTGTTGTGGGCGGACTTTCCTCAGACATTATGCTGTGGGTCTCCTGAGACAAGGTCTCCAAAGCCCCATAACTGCTGTCCGTCAGTCAAGCAGCCCCCCTACATGGGCATAGGACAGGTATCTCATTTAAAAAGATTGCTATTTCTTCTTGGTCAGCTCTGCCCTGAGAAGCCTGATCTCGTCCAGCTGCCTCTGGCTTATATCCTTGAGGAGCTTTGTCTCCCTGACCTGCTCTCTTATGATTATCCCAAGCTCTTCCTTGACATCCTCCATGGTCGCTGCAAGGATGAGCAGGATGATGAGCGACAGCCAGAGAATGACCGTCTGGAACAGTTCCCATGATAATGTCGGATCGGCCCTGTACTGGCTTCCGATCACCCAGAGGCCGACCGCTCCCACGCCGATACCGACGATGAGAAGCACTATCTCGAAGAAATTTATCTTGCGATAGGAGCTCAGCTTCATGAGGCATGTTCTGGGAGGCAGACTTTATAAAGTTTGCTTTGCTTTGGTTAGCAGCAGGCACCTGAGCTCCTGCTTTCCCTGCCATATGGAGAATTCCTTCTCAATCCTGAAGCTCCCTGCCTCGGACAGGAAAGCCTCGTCCCTGTAGAGGCACGCAGCGATCTTCCCCCCACTGCCGAGTATGTACTCTGCCTGGTGGAAGAATTCCCTGTAGAGCTTTTGCACCTGCTTCCTGTCATGGGCCTTTGACTCGGAAGGCGGGTTGGTTATTATGATGCCCACAGAGCCTTCGTCAAGCTTCGTGTCAAGCCACTCGATGTCCATCCTGGTGGTCTTTATGCTTTTTTCGACTCCTGCAAGCTTGGCATTGCTCTTTGTCGACCTGACCGACTTGAGGATATGGTCGGAAGCGATTATCCCTGTGCCGCTTTTCTGCCTCTCGTCGAATTCCTCAAGACTGCAGTCCAACCACCTGTGCATGGCGAACCTGTCCTTCCTGTAGAAATGAGGCGATATCCTGTTCAGGTACAGCGCTGCCTCTATCGGTATTGTCCCTGCCCCGCAGAAGGGGTCGAGCATCGTCCCTTTGGCAAAGCCGCTCTCCCGAAACAGCGCATATGCCACTGTGGAATTCAATGAATCAGGATGTATGAAGACCTTGTAGTCCCTCTTCGAGAGGTCGAAACCTGAAAGGTCCAGCCCGATATAGCAGTCCTTGCCGTGGATGTATATATAGACTACAACATCCGGCTCGTCTAGCGAAACCTTGGCCTTGGTCTTCCTGATGATGCTCTCTCCTGCTCCCGCTGCGATGTCCGGGCCCGAGTATTCATGCTCCCCGACCCGCCTGCATTCTGCCTTGAATGTCCTTTTTTGTAGCCACCCCGAGAGTTCCATCTTCGCTATGGAGCCGTCAATGGACTTCAGGGTCTTCTCCTGCTCAGGATATGCCCTGGCAGTCCCGAGAAGAAGCAGGACCCTGAGCGCTGACTGGGACCTGTAGCAGAGCTTTGCAAGCTCTTTCTCATCCTTCACGGAAAATGAGAGCGCGGTCTCATGGACTGTGGGCTTTTTTTTCAGCAGCTCCCTTATCTCTTTCTCCACGGTCCTCTCGACGCCCCTGTGGCATATGACAAGCCCTTCCATGGCCTGAAGGAAAAGACCCGGTTATATAAAGTTTTCATAAATATTAATATACGATGCGTCAATCCCCTTTCAAGCATGGTCGAAAAGATTGATTACGCCAGAAGTCTTGATATCGAAGATGCATTGTACATAGACACCCGCGCGCCTGTCGAGTTCGAGAAGGACCATGTCCCGGGCGCAGTCAACATCCCTATATTCGACAATGAGGAGCGGGCACTCATCGGGACCATGTACAAGCAGGTCAGCCAGGAGCTCGCGATTGAGAAGGGCATGGAGATATACGGCAGGAAGATAGAGAGCATAAAAAATAAGCTATTGGAATTCAACGAGAGGACTCCAGTCATCTACTGCTGGAGAGGGGGCATGCGCTCAAAGACCATCACAGGGCTTGCACAGAGCATGGGGCTCGGATGCTTCCAGCTTTCCGGAGGATACAAGTCTTACAGGAAGCACGTGAGGGAGCAGCTCGAGAGCTTTTCCCTTAAACCCGGGCTAGTCGTGCTCCACGGCCTCACAGGAAGCGGCAAGACTGAGCTTCTCAAGCAATTCAAAGACAGCCTGGACCTAGAGGGGCTGGCACGGCACAGGAGCTCTGTCTACGGTGCCGTCGGGCTTTTTCCGCACACCCAGAAGATGTTCGAGTCTCTCCTGCTCCAGGAACTGCAGAGGCTCAGCAAAAGAAAAAACATCCTCATCGAAGGGGAGAGCAGGAAGATAGGCAATATAATAATGCCGGGGTTCCTTTTCTCGGCGATGAAGAGAGGCGTGAATGTCAGGGTGGGATGCACCCTCAGGAGCAGGGTGAAGAGGCTGGCATCGATATACGCGGACAGCCCCAGAGATGTTGCAAACGTCAGGGAGATAACAAAAGGGCTTGAGAGCAGGCTTGGGAAGAAGACAGTCTCAGAGCTTCTTGGATTCCTCGACAAGGGCGAGACAGGGATGTTCATGCAGGTCCTGCTCGAGAAGTATTACGACCCGCTCTACATGCACTCCATAGGCGACCTTGCATATGATATCAGCATCGATTCCGACGATATCCGGGCCGCAGCGAGGATTCTCAGGGAGAGATACGGCCTGGACTAATCCTGCATCGGATATCCGAAATTTCATAAGATTTATATAATATTTATATACTGCAACCTTAACAACTGAAAAAGAGGAGAATGCTTTGAAGAGACCTAAGGGGCAGTCCGGCAAGGGCTTTCAAGAATACGTGATTGCGGCTTATATCTCAGGCAGCACTCTTGAAGCTGCGCTTGTCGGCATAGGCAAGGGTAATGATTTCTCGATACTCTTCAAGGAAGAGAGAGCTGTCAGGGATGCGGTGAACATAACTGATTTCTTGGTCATTTTCAAAGAGCAGGCAATGGAACATTTCAGGGCAGATGCCCGGACTTGCGTCATAGCAGCGCCCGGGCCAGTGTTCGGCAAGAGGGCGAAAATCAAGCTTACTAACTCAGGCATCGAGATCGACAGGAACGACGTCATCTCGAAGACGGGTTTTAAAAAGGTGCTGCTCCTGAACAATTTCGAGGCCTATGGTTACGGAGTCGATTTCCTGGATCTCGAGGATGATGTCATCAAGGTCCCGCATGTGGGCATGGACAGGACATGGCCCGGGACAAAGACAGACACATTGGCTGTAGTAGGCATCCGGACAGGTCTCGGCATGACCATCGCCCCCTACGACGGAAACAGGAAGATGCACCGCCCCCTGTCTTCAGAGGGAGGTCACGCTGACACGATAATCGACAGCGGAGACGAGATGGAGCTGCTCAGGTTCCTGAAGGCAAAGGCTCCGGGCAGGAGCAAGGTTCACCCTGAATACGAGAGGGTGCTCTCGGACAGGGGCCTGGAGAACATATTCAGCTACTACGCAAGGTCTGACCGGAGCGCGAAGACGTCTAAGATCAAGAATCTGAAGACTGGTGAGAAGGTTGACATGATAGTGATGAGCTATCACATTAACAGGACGTGCAGGAATACAGTGGACATGTTCACGACCTTCTACGCGAGGTTCTGCAAGGGCCTGGCCCTAACAAGCGAATGCTACACAGGGCTCTTCATGACAGACAGGCTGGTTTGGAACAGCATAAAAAGGCTTAGCGACAAGAGCAGGATACTCATGAATTTCATGAAGGAGTTCGAGCAGCATGAGAAAATGTCTGAAATCCTCGCAAAGATTCCCATATACCTCATAAAGAGGCAGGAAATCAAGTTCCTAGGATGCTGCAATGCGGCGCTGAACTTCTTTGCCTGAACAATAATTATTTAATGTAGTTTGAATTATGTTCTGTCCATGTGCTATGCAATACCCGGCAAGGTCCTGAGCATCAGGGATGACTCTGCGGTGGTCGATTATGACGGGGTGCAGAAGGAGGCCAATGTCTCGCTATTGGGAAAAGTGTCTGTGGGGGACTTCGTCCTCGTTCATGCTGGATTCGCGATACAGGTCATCGACACGGTGACAGCCGACGAGAGCCTTATAAATGCAAGGAGGATGGTGGAGCATGGACAAGGCCCTTGAGGAGCATCTGTCGTCCATCAGGAAGAATGCCCAGGCTGTCGGCAGGGACATGACCCTGATGGAGGTCTGCGGAGGGCATACAAGGACCATCATGAGATACGGCATCAGGGAGATGCTCCCTGATAATGTCAGGTTGATCTCCGGCCCTGGATGCCCTGTATGCGTGACGCCCAGGCATGACATAGACTGCATGATTGCGTTGGCAGAAATAGGCATCCCTGTCGCGACATATGGGGACATGCTCAGGGTCCCCGGAAGCGGTTCGAGCCTTGAGAAGGCAAAGGCATCCGGGATGAAGGTCTTCGAGGTCTACTCTGCCGAAGAGGTGCTGGTACTCAGGAAAAGTCACCCTGAAATAGTGTTCTTCGGGATCGGCTTTGAGACGACAGCGCCCATGACAGCGTATCTCCTGGGGAGAGACGTCTGCGTATACTCTGTCCACAGGCTGATCCCGCCGGCAATGAAAGCGCTTCTTGCGGGCGAGGTGAGGATTGACGGATTCATCGACCCCGGCCATGTCGCGACAATCACAGGCACAGTGCCTTTTGAGGAGATAGGAGTTGCCCAGGCTGTTGCGGGTTTTTCCCCCGAGCTTGTCCTGCGGGCAGTGGACGAGCTGGTCCGAAATATCAGGGAAGGCAGGCCGGAAGTTGTCAATGCATACCCTGAGGCTGTGAGGCCGGAAGGCAACCCGGTCGCAAGGAAGCTCATGGATGAGGTATTCGAACCATCTGATTCCCTATGGAGGGGAATCGGGAACATAGCGTCATCAGGCCTGGAGGTAAAGGACAGAAGCCTGGATGCAAAACTGAAATACAAGAAAATTATAGGAGGCGTACCGGCGCCTGCAAAGACAGCATGCAGGTGCGCCGACGTGCTCAGGGGAGCGATAGAGCCGACAGGATGCACCCTATACAATGTGTCATGCACGCCAGAGGACCCCAAGGGGGCGTGTATGGTATCGAGCGAAGGCGCATGCGCAATATACCATGATGCAGGAAAATGAAAGATGACATAATAACCCTGGCCCATGGTTCAGGCGGCAGGGAGATGGATGAGCTGATAAGGAGCCTTGGGCCCTTCTTCAGGGGCAGGTGGAAGAGTTATGATGATGATTCCGCAACAATTGAGACAGGTGGCAGCCATATCATATTCACCACAGACTCGTTCATAGTGGACCCGCTTTTCTTTCCCGGCGGCGATATCGGAAAGCTTGCCATATGCGGGACAATCAACGACCTTGCTGTCATGGGCGCAGGGCCACTCGGCCTCTCTATCGCAGCCATCATCGAAGAGGGTTTCCCTGTCCAGGAGCTGGAGAAGATAATGGCATCTGTCAAGAGGATATCTAAGGATACAGGAGTCCCCGTAGTGACAGGGGACACAAAAGTCATGGAGAGGGGAAAGCTGGACAAGCTGATACTGAACACTTCAGGCGTAGGCGTCGCTGAAAAGGGCGAGCTCCTGACAGGAAAGCCTGTCCCCGGAGACAGGATACTAATTTCAGGAGGCATCGGCGAGCACGCTGCAGCGCTCCTGTCAAAGAGGTTTAACTTCAGCTCTGACGTGAAGAGCGACTCAAGGCCCCTGCTGGATGAGATTGATTCTGTCAGGGGTATGATTAGGTGCGCCAAGGATGCGACCCGCGGCGGGATTGCAGCTGTGCTGAATGAAATTGCAGCCAGGAACGGTGTAGGCATGCTGCTTGACGAGCAGAGCATCCCAGCAAGAAAAGAGGTCAGGAGGGTCGCATAGATTCTCGCTCTTGACATCTATAACCTTGCATGCGAGGGAGACTTCGTGTGCGTCTG
>CAYXZQ010000006.1:0-51354 GCA_964469935.1 uncultured Methanosarcinales archaeon | reverse complement strand
AGAGGATATTTCAGGACGGCATATATATCGTGAATAAAGATGGAAAAGAAATCAAATGAACAGTTGCTTGCCGCAAGAAGGCAGCTGAAGAGGAAGAAGCCGACGTTTCTCAGGCAGGACGGCCACAAGAAGGTGAGGCTAGGGCAGAAATGGAGAAAGCCCAAGGGCATCGACAACAAGATGAGGCTGAACCTCAGGGGCTACAGGAGAAACGTGACAATCGGCTGGAGATCGCCCTTGAAGGTCAGGGGCCTTGACAGGAGCGGCCTTGAGATGGTGATGGTCGGAAACATTGCAAGGCTCGAGAAGCTTGATCCTGCAACACAGGGCATAATAATATCTAAATCCGTCGGAAAGAAGAACAGGGTGGAGATTGCAAGGCTAGCTCAGAGCAAGGGCATTACAGTCCTTAACATGATGGATGTCAGCTCCTATATTAAAGAATTCGAAGAGGCCCAAGAGAAGAAGAAAGAGAAGAAGGCAAAGGACAGGAAAGAGAAGGAGAAGAGAGAGAAGGAGAAGAAGGAGCAGGCAAAGAAGAAGGAAGAGGAAGAGAAGAAGAAAAAGGAGAAGGAAGGGGACAAGTCCATCGAAGAGCTTGCCGAGGAGGCAAAGAAGCTCGAGAAGAAGGAAAAGACTGAGAAGGACAAGGTCCTGACCCAGAGGAACCAGTGAACCCTAGAAAATGATATACAAGACAAGAAAGAGGATTGCTGCAAGGCTCATGAAGGTATCGCCAAAGAGGGTGAGGCTTGACCCGGCAGAGATGGAAGAGATAAAGGAAGCCATCACAAAAGACGACCTCAGGGGCCTCATCAAGGATGGCATAATTTCCTCTGTCAAGAAGAAGGGTGTATCAAGGGCCCGGGCAAACGAGAGGAGGCAGAAGAAATCCAGGGGGCAGAGGAGCGGCCAGGGCAAGAGAAAGGGCAAAGCGACTGCAAGGACTCCGAAAAAGGAGAGGTGGATGAACAGCATCCGCTCCCAGAGGGATTTTTTGAAAGAGCTAAAAGACAGCAAGCTGATAAGCCCGAAGAGTCACAGGATGCTCTACATGAAATCAAAAGGCGGCTTTTTCAGGAGCAAGCGCCATATCAAGATATACATCAACGAGAATTCGCTTATCGAGAAGAACCAGCAGGCAAAATAAGATGGCAAGAAAAACAAAGATGACTGTATATTTCAGGAGGAAGCGCGAAGGCAGGACAGACTACAAGATGAGGCTCAGGCTTCTGATGTCATCGATGCCCCGGCTCATAGTCCGAAAATCGCTCAAGCACATGCAGGTCCAGCTTATTTCATACAGGACTGCTGGTGATGTGGTGGTCGTTAGCGCGCATACGAGTGAACTGAAGAAATACGGCTGGAAATACGGCTGCGGAAACATCCCAGCAGCCTATCTTGCAGGATACCTTGCAGGCAAGAAGGTGCTTGCAAAGAAAGTCGACGAGACCATACTTGACATCGGCCTGCAGTCAGGAAGCGCAAGGATATATGCTGCGCTCAAAGGCGTAGTCGACGCGGGCGTCAAGGTGGCCCATAACGACAAGGTCATCCCCTCCGACGGTTTCATAAAAGGGACGCATATCAAGAATTATTTTGAAAGCATCACAAAGCAGGGCCAGGGTTCTGGTAACCAGTTTTCAGCATACGCCAAGAACAAGACCAATGCCTCTGACATGGAAGCAGATATTGAGAAAGTCAAGGAGAACATCGATAGAAAATGACAGATGACAAAAAGAAGGGCAAAGAAAGCAGCAAGAAGCCTGAAAAGGAAGAAGAAGTCAAGGCTGCTGACGCAGATGAGTCAGGAGATGCTGAATTCATCGAGAAGGCGCCGAAGATAATCGAGATTGGCGACGCTGAAGAGGTCGAGGTAGTCAAGAGGGACGACATCAAAAAGGAAGAGGAGATAGTCAAGGAGAAGAAAGAGGTTGGCTTCGACTCGAGCGGCTGGGAACCTAAGACAGAGGTCGGAAGGAAAGTCAAGAATGGCGAGATAACTGACATAGACCAGATACTTGACAGGGGAAACCAGATCATGGAAACAGAGATAGTCGACATACTGCTCCCGAACTGCGAGACAGAGCTCCTCATGATAGGCCAGTCGAAAGGCAAGTTCGGCGGCGGCCAGAGAAGGATATTCAAGCAGACCCAGAAGAAGACCAAGGAGGGCAACAAGCCGAAGTTCGCGACATTCGCAGTGCATGGCAACATGGACGGTTATGTCGGTTACGGTTATGGCAAGGCCAAGGAGACAGTGCCTGCCAGGGAGAAGGCATTCAGGAAAGCAAAGCTCAACGTTATGAAGATAAGGCGTGGCTGTGGATCTTGGGAATGTAGCTGCGGACAGCATCACAGCATCCCGTTCAAGGTCAAAGGTAAGGTCAGCTCGGTAGAGCTGACCCTTATACCGGCGCCCAAGGGCACCGGACTCTGCATCGAGCCCGAATGCCAGAAGATACTCAGGCTTGCAGGAATAAAGGATGTGTGGTCAAAGAGCCTCGGGCACACCAAGACAAAGCTCAATCTCATAAAGGCATGCATCAAGGCCGTCGAAAACCTTTCGGCAACTAAGGTCCTGCCTGTCCATGTCAAGGCATTGAGCATCAAGGAAGGAAGGGCGGAAAACTAGGATGGCAAAGATAGCGATTGTGAGGATCAGGGGCGGCATCAGGGTAGATGGTGAGATCAAGGATACTCTTGAGATGCTCAGGCTCTATAGGCAGAACTACTGTGTCGTGTATGAAAAGACGCCGTCATTCATCGGCATGGTCAAAAAAGTCAAGGATTATGTCGCATGGGGTGAGGTGGATGATGATACAGTCAGGCTGCTGGCTGAGAAGAGAGGGGAGCCCCGCCCAGATGACAAGAAGAAGCTTAAGCCGTATTTTAGGCTCAGCCCGCCAAAAGGCGGTTTTGAGAAAAAAGGCATCAAGAAAGGATACAGCGAGGGAGGCGCCCTCGGCTACAGGGGAGACAAGATTAAGGATCTTATACTGAGGATGATGTAAGATGCGCTACAAGCAGAAGAAAAATGTCAGGCAGAGAGGGTCAAAAACCCACGGATGCGGCTCCATGAAGAAGAGGAGGGGCGCAGGCAACAGGGGCGGAAGAGGGGCAGCAGGCTCAGGCAAGCGGGGCGACGGCAAGAAGCCCTCTATATGGAAGAATAAGAAATACTTCGGAAAGCACGGTTTTACATCGCATGTCCAGAGAGGCATCGCAAAGCCTGTGAACATGCATTACATAGAAGCAAGGGCTGAAAATCTCATAAAAAGAGGGCTGATGAGGCAGGAGGGTGGATTTTTTGCCCTGGATCTGCACGACCTTGGATATCACAAGCTTCTGAGCAAGGGAGCCGTCACAAGGAAATACAGGATAATGTGCGATATTGCGACAGAGAAGGCTGTCGAGAAGGTCAAGAGCCTAGGCGGCGAAGTGTTAGTCAAGGAAGGAAAAGAAGAATAAAATGTCTTTTTTCAAGAACATCCTGAACAACCTCCCGGAGGTCGCGCCTCCGACGCAGAAGAGGCTCTCGTTCAAGGAAAAGCTCAAATGGACAGGCATCATACTCGTACTGTTCTATGTCCTCGGACTGATACCGCTTTTCGGCCTCGGCCAGAACTCTCTGCAGCAGTTCGAATATCTTTCTATCATCCTCGGCGCAAGCTTCGGCTCGATAATATCCCTTGGGATCGGTCCGATTGTCACTGCATCAATCGTACTCCAGCTGCTCAACGGCTCGGGCATCTTCAAGTTCGACCTGACGACAGACGAGGGAAAGCAGACTTTCCAGGGCATACAGAAGGCACTCTCTATCTTTTTCATAATCTTCGAGGCATCCATATACGTGTTCATGGGAGGGCTTGCCCCTGCAGCAAACATCACAGGAGCCCTCAAGTTCCAGCTCCAGCTTGTGCTCATATTCCAGCTGTTCCTGGGGGGCGTGCTCATACTTTTCATGGACGAGATAGTGTCGAAATGGGGATTCGGCTCAGGCATCAGCCTGTTCATCGCGGCAGGCGTATCTCAGGAGATATTCGTAAGGGCCTTTTCCTGGGCGCAGAGCACGACAGCAGGCAGCGGCTACACGTATAGTGTGGGCAAGGTATGGCAGTTCTTCCAGGCCCTTGCAGCATCAGACCCCATCAATGCAGGGCTTGCAGTCGCAGCCATCGTCTCGACCATCGTGGTTTTCATCGTCGCTGTATATGCGCAGTCCATGAAAGTCGAGATACCCCTGTCTTTCGGAAGGGTAAGGGGCCACGGCATAAGATGGCCGCTGAGCTTCGTCTATACAAGCAACATCCCCGTCATCCTTGTATCAGCATTGTTCGCAAACATTCAGCTGTGGGTGAGACTCCTCCAGCAGTGGGGCATCAAATCATGGCTGGTGGGCAACAACGGCATCGTAGCGTGGATACAGCCTCCTGACATAGTCGGAGACATCATCAGGCAGGGCGGCATCTTCATAGGCTGGAGCACATATCTCAAGGCGTTCATCTACGTGATAGCCATGATAATCGGCTGCATAATTTTTTCGTATTTCTGGGTCCAGACAGCAGGGATGGATGCAAAGAGCCAGGCAAAGCAGATAATGGCATCAGGCCTGCAGATTCCCGGATTCAGAAAGGACCAGCGTGTCCTTGAGCGTCTGCTGGACAGGTACATCAACCCGCTGACATTCATGGGGGCGATAGTCATAGGAATACTTGCGGCGATGGCTGACCTCTCGGGTGCGCTGTCAAGGGGGACAGGCATATTGCTTTCAGTCATGATCGTCTACAGTCTTTATGAGGAGATTGCCCAGCAGCACATGATGGACATGCACCCCATACTCAGGAAGATGATGGAGTAGGCAACATAGAAGTTTTATCGAGATAAAAAAAGAGCGAAAAAATGGCATTCAGCGACCTTTTGAACCCGGTGTTTTCACCACTCCTCAAGATGGACCCTCTGCTCGCGATAATCCTCATTTCTTTTCTCATTTCCCTGATGATAGTCCTGATCTACAAGAAGGTGACTGACCAGGACTTGATGAAGGACCTCAAGTCTGAGATAAAGGAGTTCCAAAAGAAGATGAAGGAGCTCAAGGACAAGCCTGACCAGATGATGAAGATCCAGAGACAGGCCATGGAGACTAACACCAAGTACATGATGCATTCTTTCAAGCCTACCCTCTTCACCTTCATCCCGATAATACTCATCTTCGGGTGGCTCAACGCCCATATGGCATATTATCCCTTGGTCGCAGGCAATCAGTTTTCAATCAACATCAATTTCGCCGATGGGACTGTGGGCACGGTAACATTGACCGCGCCCCAGGGAATAACCCTGCTGGATGACCCATCGCAGACTATCCAGAGCAACAGCGTCCAATGGGACATGAAGGGTGATGCTGGCACTTATACGATGGACTACACTATGAACGGGACAGAATTCAGCCACAGCCTGATAATAACGAACAGCATCAATGACAGGCAGTATGCAAACCCTGTGCTCAGCGCTAAAAACCTCGGTCTCTCGAAAGACTCGGGGCTCCAGACACTCACTATCAGCAACAGGAAGATTCAGCCGTTCAAGGAAGTGCCCCTGGTGGGAAGCATACCCTGGATAGGTGGTTTCGGATGGCTGGGAAGCTACATAGTCTTCTCGATAATATTCAGCATGCTGCTGAGGAAGGTGCTGAAGGTTTACTGAAAGGGCGGGTT
This sequence comes from uncultured Methanosarcinales archaeon, assembly GCA_964469935.1. Classification (GTDB taxonomy): domain Archaea; phylum Nanobdellota; class Nanobdellia; order Woesearchaeales; family DSVV01; genus CAYXZQ01. Next base: position 45,640 of record CAYXZQ010000006.1, on the reverse strand, counting down.
TTACCTCTCAAAAATAACAATCACCACAAGCTTTTTAAATGACTTATTTTTCCATGGACAAAGAGGTTTGAGAATGCCAAGACCAGGACACAGATCAGGGACGCTTCGGAAGGTGTTTGTAAGGACCCCGGGCGGCGAGACGAAGCTCACATACAGGAAAAGGAAGCCGAAACCAGGCAAATGCAGTAGCTGCGGCGCTGTCCTGAAAGGTGTGGCAAGGGAACGGCCATACAGGATGCAGAACATGCCCAAGAGCAAAAAGAGGCCGGAAAGGCCCTACGGCGGAGTGCTCTGCTCAGCATGTATGAGAAAGAAGATAATAGACAGTGCAAGGAGTGGAGCCGATGTTTGAAGTTGGAAGGATCTGTGTCAAGACCGCCGGCAGGGATGCTGGCAAGAAATGCGTCATAATCGATGTTCTCGACGAAGTCTACGTCATGATAGACGGCCAGACAAGGCGAAGGAAATGCAACATTTCGCATCTTCTGCCCCTTGAATCGGTCGTTAAGCTGAAGAAGAACGCCTCGAACAAAGAGGTCGTATCGGCCCTGGCAAAAGAAGGAATAGACTGCCAGGAGAAGGTCCAGAAAGAGAAGAAGGAAAAGAAAGAAAAGCCTAAAAAGACAAAGACAAGAAAAGAGCGGCCCATGGACAAGAAAGAAGAGAAGAAGGCCAAAAGGGACCAGAAAAAGAAGGAGAAGGAAGAGAAGAAGCAGGAAAAGAAAACGGCTACTAAGGAACCTGCCAAGGCAGAAGAGAAAAAGCCGAAGGCAGCAGTGCCCAAGCCTGTCGAGAAGAAAACGACGCCTAAAAAGATAGTCAAAGAAGTGAAGAAAGACAATGCAACACTGCCTGCAAAGAAGAAAAAGACTGTCGCCAAGAAGAAATCTGCCGGCAAGAAATAATAATCTGATTTTTCTGTATTTCAAGTAGAATTAATATCTGAGGGTGCTGAAAAGCTCTGTGAGATTGAGCTCAAGCACTGTCACAGGCATCTCGAGGCTGAAATTGCCGATTACTGTGGGTGATATCTCGCCTATGTACGCGACTTTTTTTTTGTTTGTGACGACCCGTCCAACCCTCCCGTCGATAAATGAATTATGCACAGCCTCGATGACCTCGTAGCTCGCATCTATCTGCCTGAATAGGTAGTCCAGGACCTGCCTTATCTCTGTGAAATCCGTCCTGTCGCTGCATATTGCTACGCAGAGCCTGTCATTCTCCTCTATGTTCGTATCGAATTTCGGGTTCTTCTTGAACACCGTGCCTATGCCGAATATCCTTTGGGGATAGTCGTGGTGCTTGTTGTTCTTGAATATCTCGAGCATCGAGGGGACCATCCATGCCCTCAGTACATCGAATTCGGATGATAGCGAGTTCGCAAGCTCGATCAGTGGCATGTCGACCTCCATCTTCGTACACTGGAAATCCCTGTTCGTCAGGTTGTATGTATTTACTTCCTGAAGCCCAAGACCTGCGAGAATCTCCGCGACCTTTGCTTTGAACGCCTCAAACGGGCTCTCCCTACCGATTGTCGCGACATTCGGGATTGCAGGGACGAATCTCTCGTACCCGTAAGCGATTGCGATGTCCTCTGCAAGGTCCACCTGGTGCAGGATGTCAGCCCTGTAAGCAGGAACCTTCACTTTGCCTGCGCTGTAGCCATAACCCATCCTTTCCAGGTATTTCTTTGCATCCTTGTCCTTCAGCCTGAGGCCGAGCCACTTGTTGATGAATTTCAGGTCGAGTTTCATGTCCGTCGGTTTCAAGTCCGGCGTGGTGCGTGTCTTGCCAGCATATTTCAGCTTCATTGAATATATCTTCCCACCCATCTCTGCAAGCGCGCAGACTATGATGTTGAGGCATTTTTCAAGCACCCTGAAGTCGAATCCCGAGCATTCTATGAACACGTCCTTTGTGGCTTCGGTAATCTTTCCTGTGTTGTGGGAGTTCACGATGGGCGGCATCGACAGTATGTTGTCATCCGCGTCGATGAACAGCGGGAATGTCTTTTGGCCCTCGAGCAGATGGGCGTAATCCCTGCCTGCCGGATGTGTCGAGAGTATCTGGTTCGCTGATATCGGCTTCGGGAATTCCAGGGGCTGGAACTTGATGTCCCTTGGCTTTCTGGCAATGAACCTTATCGGCGGCTTAATCTTCTCGAACGGATATATGCCTATTGCCACCTTCCTCCTGTTCCTGCCATAGGTCACGTGAAGCTTCTCCTGGAGCTGGATGACCTCTTTTATCTTCTCATCGTCGTATTTGATTCCCTTGACGATTGCGCAGGCAGTGTACGGCCTGACATCCTTGACGGACCTGTCTACTATGACCTCTTTCCCTGAATCTATGACCTTGTACTGCCTGAGGCCAGTCTCTGCGCCGATGAAAGATGAGAATGCGCGGGCAAAGCCCTGCACTGAGAGCATGTCGGGTCTGTTGGGGAAAATCTCAACAGTGATCTCGTCCTTGGTTATGTCGTCAAGGTCGGTCCCGAGGTAGCTTATCCTCTCTTTGAGCTCTTTTTCCGGGAGCTTCTTCTTTGTAAGCTTCTCGAATTCCTTCCTGTTTACTGTTATCGTAGGCATTTTTTTACAATCCCAGTTTCTCATCCACTATTATCAGGTTCATCCTTCCCGGATACTGCCTGTCCGTGACCATGTAATGCCTGCATATCCTCTCAGGCGTGTCGCAGTCCACGCAGAACCCCGCCTCGATGCATCCTGTCTTCCTGTTGAGGCGTTTTGCATTCAGCGGACCGGCTACAGTATCCACTCTCTCCCTTGCCTCAAGCAGGTTCCTGACGAGCTTGTTCTTTCCTGCAACCACAATAACTTTCTTCGGCCCGAATGTCAAAGCAGACACCCTGTTTCCCCTGCCGTCCACATTATAGAGCTTGCCGTCCATAGTCACGGCATTCGATCCTGACAGGAACACGTCGCATGTCATGGTCTTCTCCAGTATCTCGCGTTTCTCTTCGGGAGTCGTCCCGTCCTTCTGCCAGTCAAGCATCCTGTAGCCTTTTTTCCTGAGTTCGTCCCGGATTGCGCATTCGTCAAGCGTAAGAGAGCCACCGTACCCGATGACATCGTCCTTCTTTATCATGGAGAGCACAATCTCCCTTGCCTTGTCCCTGTCTTCAGCGAAATGGCAGGTGATATTGCCTCTCTCAAAGCTTTCCATCGCCTTTTTTATCTTCTCGTCCATATTTATCATCAAAACATCCTCATCAGAGGGAGCCTGTCACCATCCCAGTTAGCCCGCCTGATTTGGCTAACGCGAGGAAAAACCCTACCGCCACTATAGCGACTATCATGAAGATTATAAGGACAAGCACAAGCGGCAGAACCACGACCCCGACGACAGCCCGTGCAGTCGAAAGCCCGTGCAGTACCTTTGCAGCTATCACTTCTATGACCATCACATATATCATCAGGGCAAAAGCAAGGAACATGTACATCATGAATCCGATGAACGGGATAATGTTCAGGATTATGAACGGCGCAATGATAATGATGGGTGTTGAGGCGTAACACACGAGCTTGAAAGTCTGCAGGTAGCCCTTTTTCGCTCCGACGATGAGCAGGAACAGGTGAAGTATGCCGGCCGAGACGAATATGAGCCCTGCTCCGAGCGCAAGGCTGAATATGAATATGAAGAGCATGATTATGATGCCAAGGACCGCTCCAACCGGCCCAGCCCCTGTTGTCTTCATGCTAATCATCAATGAAGGAATCGAAAAAACCAAGGCCAATGCATAATAGGCCGACATTATTATCATAAAATAAAGCCAGGGCTTTTTGTAGCCCTCATCCTTGTTCACAGCGCTAAAAAAGTTCTTAGGCGAACTGAAAAAAGATCTTATCATTCCTATAATATCCATCTGAGCATCACCTCATCCATGCTTTCATCTCCCTGAGCTGCTTCAGGTCGTTTTTATACAGCATCCTAATGTCAGTTATGTTGAAGTTCTCCATTATCGACCTCTCAAGCCCGAGGCCCCAGGCAAGCACCGGAACGGGCTTTCCCATGAGGGGCGTCACGACCTCCGGTCTGAACATCCCGGAGCCCCCTAGCTCCACCCATTTCTTCTTCTTCGGGTGCCAGACATCGACCTCTGCGGAAGGTTCGGTATATGGGAAATGCCCCGGCCTCACCCTGACATCAGGGTATCCCAGCTTCTCGAAGAAATTCCTGAGATAGCCTATCAGGTGGTTGAAATTCGCATCAGGGTCGACGACTATCCCTTCTACCTGGGTGAGCTCGAAGAGGTGTGTCCAGTCAAGGGTCTCGTTCCTGAATACTTTCTTGACTGAAAAGAATTTCGCAGGGAGGTCGCTTTCCTTGAGTTTTGATATGGTCTGTGCGGACAAGACTGTGGTGTGGGTCCGCAGAAGATTCTCCTTGGCGATGTCAGGCGACCATTTGTACTGCCACCCCCTGCTTCCTGTGTCCGCGCCATTCTCGTGCGCCAGGCGTACCCTGTCCTTGAATTTTGCAGGCAGCTTGCCGTATTTCGGGTCCTTTATGAAGAACGTGTCCTGCTCATCCCTTGCTGGATGGTCCTGCGGGACGAAAAGCGCGTCCAGGTCCCAGAACGAGGTCTGGACAAGGGCGCCCTCCATCTCGACGAACCCGAGCTCAAGCCACACTTTCTTGATATATGCTATTGCCTGGTCGACGAAATGTCGCTTGCCTCCGGATATCTTAGGCACATTTATCTCTACGTCGTATTTCCTGAATTTCCTGTTCTTCCAAAGGCCTGCTTTGAGTATCGCCGGTGTCAGGCGCTCGATGTAATCCACATCAAGATTGTGCTTGAGCACCTCTTTGCCCTGGTCCGTGAGCTCGGCTGACTTTGTCTTTATGTTCTCTAGCTTCAGTATGTCCTTTCTCTTCTTCAGCTCAGTGAAAGCGAACCTGTCCTCATCCTTCAACTCATCAAGCCTCATAGGGAAGGGTTTTTTGAGGAATTTCTCCTCGAGCGACTGCTTCGCCTTGAGCTGACTGCCCTGCGGGGTCAGACTTATCTTCAGGTCGTCCTCAAGCTTCTCTATATCGATTGCGGCCCTCTTTCTTAGGACACCTATTGTTATGTTTACCTCATTCTTTGAGATTCCCGCCTTTTCCGTGAGGTTGCTAAGAAGCATATCACCATCAATATTGTCAAGGAGCCTTCTTTCGGGCAGCCCTTTCTTGAGATATTTCCTGCCGTTAGCCCCGAGGCTTATCATCTCAGCTGAATCATCCCTAAGAGTCACGAGCTTCTTGTTCTCGAGCCACTGCAGGGCCCGCATGACCTCGACCTTCTTTAGCTCGGATAGCTCTGCAATTTCGGTCAATGATGAAGATTTCTCGAGGGAGGGAAGGACCTTCCTCTCCAGCGGATGCAGCTTGTCGATAAGCGAATTTATATCCATCATTAGAGAGATTATAGAGGGAATATATAAAGATTATTGTAATCCCAATCCATCTGCCAATCTGCTGAAAATCAATTCATACGCCTTATCATGCTCAACAATCGGGACCATCTTAACCAGGGCTTGGGCAAATGCCTTGTCATAAGGTATCTTCAGCAACACTTCTGTCCGGATTTCCCTTGCAAAATCCTCGATATTCGCAGTAAAATCCATGTTGATGTCGAATTTATTGATGATGATTCCATAAGGTATCCTGAAGTGGGAGACGACATCGATTGCCCTCTTCATGTCAGAGAATCCAGATGGCGTAGGCTCTGAGACTACTATTGCATAATCGCTTCCTGTGACAGACGCTATTACAGGGCAGCCTATCCCTGCTGCTGAGTCTACAAGCATGATTTTTGCATCACCTGCAAGCTCTCTGGCTTTCTTCTTTACCTCGCTCACCACCTTTCCTGAGCCGGAGCCGCCCATTTCAAGCTGCGCTGAAACTACCCTGAAACCGTATCTGGTGCCAGCATAACCTATTTTCGCATTGTCTATGTCGACCATGCTTATTGCATCTGCAGGGCATACCATCTCGCAGACACCGCACCCTTCACAGCTGAACTCCTTGAGCCTCGGCTTGCCATCTTCAGACTCTATAGCGTCAAAATAACAGCTCTCTTTGCATTTTCCGCATGATATGCATCTTTCATTGTCGAATACAGCCTTCTGGTTGGTCGAGAGGGCTTTCCATTCTACATAATCCTCATTTTTTATGCCGAACACTAAGGCGAGGTTCGAGGCGTCGACATCGCAGTCTGTACAGACTATCTTATTTTTCCTTGACAAAACCACTGCAAGCGATGCGGTGATGCTGCTCTTTCCCACCCCGCCTTTGCCTGAAAGTATCGTTATCGTCCTCATCTTCAGACCTCCCTGGTTTTTTTCCTGATCATCCTATCTTGTTCATTTTTCGCTTGCATGCGTTGGTTTGTCCAGCCTGTAAAGCTTCTTGTCCATGAGGTTGCCAATGACCTGCCTTGCCGTCTTCCCGTCAGTCCTGTACATGTCGACATAGCCGTCCCTGAGCGTGTGGAACGCAATCTCCCCTATCCTCTGGAGCACGACCGCATCGATCTTTTCAGACAAGGCCAGTTTTGCAGCAGAAAGCCCTGCCCTTACTTCCTTTTTAACATGAGGGTTCGTCTTGATGCTCCATGACTCTGTCTTCCCATCGTTTAGCATGACATACAAGAAATAATCTGCCCTGCCGAAATGGCCCACGACAGTCGAATCAAGGCCTTTTTTATCCTTTATCGGTATTAGGACCTTCTGCTTCTGCCCTCTGTGAGGCTCAATATGTATCAGGAAGGACTCGATCGTCGGAAAATTCTTCTTTATCTCGGCCTCGATTATCTCAGATATCCCGTGCGCCCTGTTCACATCCAGGCTCCTGCTGACAAGGATACTGGCCTCGCCGAACACGAAGAGTCCTGACTGCCTGAGCCTGATATGACTCACCTCTCTTGCCCCTGGAGTCTCCATGACCAGCTTCTCAATTTTTTTCTCAAGCTCCAGGTCAGGGCTTGCATCCATGAGCGAAAGCACAGCTGACCTGGCGTTCTGGATGCCTATCTTGACAATCAGAAGAGAAAGCAGCATGCCGATTATTCCCTCGATGTACCTTATATGGAAATATGAGAGCAGGACTCCGGCAAATACCGCAAGAGATGACAGGATATCGGCCTTTGATTCCTGGGCATTTGCAATCAGGCTCTGCGAGCCTATCTCCCTGCCTACCTTATGCTCATAGTGAGCGATTGCATATGACAATGCGCTTGAGAATAGAGGGACTGCCAGGGCAATCGCCGGCAGCCTGAGCTCAGTCACTGTAAAGAGCTTTCCATAGCTCCCTATAAATATCTCATAGGCTGCAAGAAATATGAAGCCCACAACAACAAGCGTCGCGAGGTTCTCTGCCTTGTAGTATCCGTATGGGAATTTCTTGTTTGCCTTTCTCTGCGAGATTTTCAGCCCGAACCATGATGCAAATATCGCTATGATGTCTACGCCGCTGTGCACTCCATCTGCAATGAGCAGTATGCTTCCAGATAAAAAACCTGCAATGGCCTTTGCCAATGAAAGGAATATTGTCACGATGGTCGCGATTCCTGCAGCCCTCTGACCTTTTTTCAGCCTGTCTTTCATTTTTTTATGCCCTCGATCATTACTGATATGCTCGGGATCTCAATAGGCCTGCCTGAGGAATGACTTTCCATCACCTCTCTCGAATAAGGGATCTCTGATATGATGTCCAGGCCGCGCTCCCTTACAAGGTCTGCGATAAGACCTCTGTCTCCTATATCGGACCTGTTCAATACAACGTCCGGCCTGATTTCAAGCTTATCAAGAAGTTTCAATATCAGCTCAAGGTCATGGGCTCCTAGCGGCGTCGGCTCAGTGACGGCAAAGACGACATCGCACATCTCAAGCGCTGCAATCACAGGGCAGTGCGTCCCTGCAGCAGTGTCGATGATGACGTAATCATATTCAATGCTCTTTTCCCTGACAATCCTGTTCAGTGAATTCACCACGGACTCTGATACAGGTTCATTGGATTTCAGCTCTCCAGACAGGAGCGTGACCCCATGGCCCTCTCCTGTGAATATCTTCCCAATCTCTTTTTTGCCCCAGCCTATGGCATCGGCAGGGCATTTTATCGCACATGCACCGCAGCCATTGCACTGGGCTCTCATGAATATCGGAATTTTGCCCTTTATGGATACAATCGCATTTGTCCTGCAGACAGTCCCGCAGAGCCCGCATCTCGTGCACTTTTCCATGTCCCACTCAGGTATCCTCTGCAGGGCAATGCTGTGCTGCTGCATCTTCATGCCTAAGAGCAGATGGTCGTTTGGGCAATCGACATCAGCATCGACCAGGAGCACCTTGTGGTTTTTTGCAAGCTCAAAAGCAAGAGCAGTAGCTACTGTCGATTTTCCTGTGCCGCCCTTGCCCCCTGTTATCCCGATTATCTTCATCTTCAACATCCAAGAAATGATCTTGACGATTCAAAAGTTTCGAAAATAAAAAAAACAAAAAATATTTTCAGGATGAAAGGTCCTCAAGAGCCTTGACAGCTAGCTGCGTATACATGAGTGCAGGCCCTCCGCCCATGAGCGAAGCAACGAAGCAGGCTTCCATCACCTGGTCCTTTGTCGCTCCTGCATCGAGCGCACCCTTTACATGGTATGCTATGCACCACCTGCAATGTGCGACGATGCTCAGCGCCACTGATATCAGCTCCTTTGTCTTCCTGTCAAGAGCCCCTTCCTTCTCGACCTCGCCCATGAAGCCTCCGAATGCGTTCATGAACCCAGGATATTCTTTTCCAAGGTGCCCAAGGCTGTTCTGCACTTCTCCAAGTACCTCTTTCATGTCTTCCATGTTCCTGCCTCCTTTAGTCGTGTCCGTGATGATGAGCGTGTCCGCAGTCAGATGTCTGCTCAGCCAGCTTGTCCAGGTTGCCAACAGCATCCCTGACATTCTCATATGGCCCTGTCTTTAGCGATATGCCCCTCTTGTTGAAGAGCATCACCGCCCTTGCGCCGATGCCCTGGGAAAAGACAGATGTCGGATTAACTGCGTCAATTATCTGGTCAACAGGCGATTTCCCCGGGTCATCATGCCTCAGAGTGTTGCCTGTTATGGTAAATTCTCCTGTCTTAGTGTCGAACAGGCCGAAGAAGGGCGCATGGCCGAAATGAGGCGATATCCTCGAATCCATGCCATTGTCATCGAGCAATGGAAAGAATATCCTCTCTTCATTAGCGTGCCATGGCATATCTTCCCTGCCCTCTTTTATCTGCCTTGATTCGTCTCCTGTTCTTGGCTCAATCGGCTCAGCAATGGCTTTGAGCTCATTGTTCCTGAATCTCCTGACAGATTCCTTTGCAGTCTCTGAGGCATTGTATGCTTTTATCCCAAGCTGTTTTAGGACATCTGCCGCATTCGGCCCGACATCGCCTGTCAATACAGCCTTTACCCCAAGCTCGCCTAACTGCTGGGCTGCCTTTATTCCGGCGCCGTGGCCCTGGATAGCCCCTTCATTTTTTACAGCTTGTAAGAACCCTTGGCTTTCTGTATCTGCAATCAGGAAATACCTGCATCTGCCGAACCTCTGGTCGACCCTGCTCTCCATTGTCTCATCTTCTGCGGTTATTGCAATCTTCATCCTGTTCCTCCTCACGCTCTGGTCATCATGGTGCTGCATTTCGGGCACCTTGTCTGGTTGCACGGCTGCCCTCTTGCATGCGCCATGTGATGGCCGCATTTTGGGCATACGCAATCCCCTCCGGGCCCAGCTGCTAATGGGCCTCCCATCCTGCCTCTTCCGGATCCTCTGCCAAAGCCCCTTCCGGGCCCTGCTCCCATCGGCCCTGTTCCGTCTCCTCTCGGCATCTTATAGTCACCCCCCTTGATCTTTATGGCCTTCCCGTTCACAAGCGCATCAGCCGCCTTCTTTCTGGCCCTTGCAAGTGTCCTCTGGAAAGTGGACTGGTGGATTTCCATCTTCCCTGCTGCTTCTTCCTGGCTCAGGCTTTCGACATCACAAAGCCTCATCGCCTCGAGCTCATCGACTGTGATATCGATTTCCTCAAGATGCGCAAGCGGCACGGCCCTGGGCTTGAAATACGTAACTCCGGGCTCGAAATTCACCATCCTCAACTTCCTTGGTCTGGCCATATTATGCATTATAATGCATAACTCATATATAAATTTTATGAATTTTATTTATATATTCCATAAAAACTTAACCAGCATGATAATCCCCTGACAACATGCGACAAGGGCAGAGATCTTAATGAATTTAAAGAATAAGAAAAAAATATTTACTTGACCTTTGCTATGGGCTTCATCTCTTTCCATGCGAGGTCGAATAGCTCCTGCATGGCGTTTGCAAAGAACGGAGTGTTGACCCAGATCCCTATGTCGTAAGTAGGATGGACTTCTGAGTCGTCAATCACCATGAAGATTATCTCTTTTCCGTCGACTACTGTGAACCTGGCCCTTGAATCCGTGCTCCTGACCTCGGCTACCTCCTGGATGTCCTTGACAGCCGACATGGCCTCTTTTGTAATCGGCGCTGCAATCCTTATCTTCACTCCTCTCTTCTTTATCTTCTCGAAGACCGGCTTGAGCCCCTCGATCTTCCTCATGAAACCCTGGGTAGTGGTCATTATGGTCACTGACTCCTCTGCGTTCCTGATTGTAAGCTCGAGATGATTGTATAGGTTGTGCCTTCCCCTGAGCGATCCGGACAGATCAGTCGGCTCAACAAGCTCTACTCCTTGGGTATGAAGGGCATTGAGTTCATTGAGTATCTCGGTATTCTTCAGGTCGTCAAGCCTTGCTACTTTCTCCTTTGCTTCCTGCTTCATGTTCTTCTTGACGCGTTCCAGGACTTCCTGGGGCGGGACAGCCAGGTATTTTATCGGTTTTCCCAGCTTCATGACGACAAAGCCTTTCTTCTCGAGGCTCTCAAGGACGTCATAGCTCCTCGACCTCGGTACATTTGCGATATCAGAAAGCTCGCCTGCTGTCGACACTCCCCTCGACAGCAGAGCTGCCCAGATTTTTACCTCGTAAAGGTTCAATGAAAAATAGCGCCTCAGCTTGCTTAAAAATTCTTCTTTCACAATCATTGTTCACCCCTCCTTTTTACCGTCTTTCGGCAGAACTTTTGTCCACCCCAACTGGCGATAAAAAGCGAGTACTACTATTAAAATGTTACGATTTTTTACCTATCCTGAGTGTTCATCAGGATATCATGAATTTTTATTTTCACTCAAAAGTTAAAACAAACATGCTATTAAAAACATAACTAATATTTAAATCTTCCTACATTTTTTTGGCATCATTGCGATTCACAACTGAAAGCGGACAAAATTTCATTCATAATCCTTAAATGAATATTATTATGCATCATGCGGTGGTATCAAAAATTCTGCCTGATTTGAAAAATATTTGCGGTTCCTCTATTGAAAAAACATATATATGAGGATTTCTCTCATCTTTTCAGCATGAGGCTTGAAGGACAGAAAGAGGCACTTAAACTTCTGCACAAGTATGGGATTCCTGTGGCAAGATCCGTATTATGCAAAGACAAAAAATCAGCCCTCGAATCAGGTATGGGCTATCCGCTTGTCCTGAAGCTGGTTTCTGAAAAGATTGTCCACAAGACAGAAGAGAAAGCTGTATTTACAGGTATAGGGAACAGGACAATGCTTGCGCAGCGCCTTTCAGAGGCTGAAAAGAGATTCAGGAAGAAATATCCGGACGAAAAGCTTGGCTTCATGCTCCAGGAGCAGCTCTCGGGAACTGAAGTAATAATCGGCATGAAGCGGGACGCGCAGTTCGGGCCGGTCGTGCTGTTCGGCATAGGAGGCGTGCTCGTGGAGGTTTTCAAGGATATCTCAATGAGGGTCGCCCCTCTCAGCAATAAAGACATCAGGGAGATGATGGGGGAGATAAAAGGCCATAGGATCCTTCAAGGTTTCAGGGGTGCAAAACCCGTTGACATCCCTGCCCTTGCTCAAATGATATCGAGGATATCGAAAATGTCTGTCAAGGAGGAGGAAATCGCTGAGATCGACTTCAACCCGGTCATAGTGAACGACAGGTATGCAAAAGTGGTAGATGCGAGGATACTCAAAAATGACTAAGGGCCGGCTTGACAGCATATTCAGGCCGAGATCCATCGCCCTCATCGGCGCGTCAAGAAAGACAGAGTCGGTCGGCCATGGCATACTGGTCAATCTCCTGAAGGGGGCTGTGTTCAAAAGCCAATTTTCAAGGCCGTTCAAAGGAAAAGTCTATCTGGTCAACCCCAAGGCTGACAAGCTGCTCGGCAAAAAGTGCTATCCTTCTGTCTCTGCCATCAAAGGAAGCATTGACCTGGCCATAATCGCAGTTCCTGCCAGAGTCGTGCCGGGGGTCATGAAGGAATGCGTCGCAAAAGGCGTGAAGGGAGCTATAATAATATCCGCAGGCTTCGGCGAGTTCGGCGAGGAAGGCAAGAGGCTCCAGAAAGAGATCGTGAGCATTGCCCGCAAAGGGAAGATCCGCATCGTAGGGCCAAACTGCCTGGGTGTGCTCAGGATGGAGAACAGCATGAACGCAAGCTTCGCCCCGACAATGCCTCCGATGGGCGGCGTCGCTTTCGTGAGCCAGTCAGGCGCCCTTGCAGACAGCGTGATCGACTGGGCCATCGACAGGAGGTACGGGTTCTCGAACATTATCAGCTACGGCAACAAGGCTGACCTGGATGCTGAGGATTTCATGGAATGGCTTGCGGAAGATAAGGAGACCAAGGTTATCACCCTGTACATCGAAGGCGTCAAGGACGGCAGAAGGTTCCTCAATATCGCAAAAAATGTGACCAGGAAGAAGCCTGTCATCGCCCTGAAGGCCGGAAGAGGCATGGCCGGGACAAAGGCAATAAGCTCGCATACGGGAAGCCTTGCAGGCTCATACAAGGTGTACGAGGCTGCTTTTAAGCAGGCAGGAATAATCATGGCTGACAATGTCGAGGAGCTCTTCGACCTTGCAAAGGCCCTCTCAGAGCAGCCTCCGTGCAAGAAGAACAGCATCGCGATTGTCACGAACGGAGGCGGATGCGGAGTGCTCGCTGCCGATTATTGCGAAGAGTTCGGCGTGAAGCTTGCCGAGTTCAGGAAAAGCACCATAAGGAAGCTTGAGGAGTCAGGTAAGATGCATCCTGCATATTCAGGCAGGAACCCGCTTGACATCGTGGGCGATGCACTTCCTGAGAGGTACCAGGTCGCTGTCAATACCCTGCTTTCAGAGAATTACATCCACGGCATGATAGTGCTCCAGACCCTGCAGACCATGACCGACCCTGTCGAGGACGCGAAAGTCGTCGTCGCAGCACAGAAAAAGTGGCCAAAAAAGCCCATTATCTGCGTCTATATGGGCGGGAAATTCTCAAAAGCCGGGAAAAATTTTCTTGAGTTGCACAACATCCCGGACTACAATGATCCGAGGAAGGCTGCAAGGGCCATGTGGGCACTTGTAGAAAGAGCAAAGAAATAGCTGATTAGTGAACTCTTATCTTCATTCTCGGTCTGATATGTCCGAATTTCCTTAGCCCCGGGTTTAACTCTTTTATTTCACTGGCATCCATGTGGTACTCCCGTGCAATCTTATACAGCGTGTCTCCCTTCCTTACTGTGTGGAGCCGCGCATCTGCGATCTTTTCCGAATAAAGCGGTTTTTTATCTATGCTCAGCCCATAGATTTTCTTTTTCAAAAGCAGGTATTCTGTTGCAAGGACCTTCCTTACATGGCTCATGACCTCAGCCCTCTTCTTCTTGTCAGGGATGTGCATGTACAGTTTCGGGAGGTTGTTCCAGTACTTCTTCAGCTTGTTCGTGTTCCCCATGCCATAGTTCCATGCGATTTGCACAAGGTATTGCTTCCCAAACATTTCCTGGAGCTTTTTTATGTACCTGACTCCGGCATCGATGGCTTTTTCCGGGTCCAGGCGCTCATCCCTCACAGAGTTGACTTCAAGCCCGAGACCTCTTGCAGTTGCTGTCGTGAGCTGGAAAAGCCCTGCAGCCCCTGTTTTCGAAACTGCGCGCTCATCTGACCAGGACTCGACTTTCATGACAGCGTAGGCCAATGTCTTGTCAACATCATACTTATCGCATGCCTCGGTGATGTAATCATCATACTGGGTCAGGTCGGAAATCGCATCTTCAAGCTCCAATACCCTGTTCCTGACAGGAACCTGTTTTCCGTTGATTACTCTGCTGTCTTTGTTGAACCTCGTGGCCAATATGCCCTTCGCCTCCTTCAGGACTTCTTTTTCCAGGCTCTTCTGCCCTGAAAAGATTTCTTCCCTGAGTTCAGACTCTTTGATATTCCCGATATCCTCGTGCAGGTTCCCTCGGGAATAAGTGTTTTCGTCATCAATCGCATCGGTCAGTGATGAAACAGCCGTATCCTCCCCCTGGTTTAGATGGGCTGCAGGCCTGTCATTATAAAGTTCATAGGCTGGCTCGAAACCGGCACCCCAGCCGAACCTGCCGAGCTGAATAGTGAACCAGACAGCGGTAGGGATCACTATCCCGTACTTGACGTACGATGGCATCTGCTTGATTGTTCCTATCATCTTGACTCCTATCTCCAGTTATTGATCTTTTTTCTCATATCATGATATTTGGGCAGACTTATTGAATTACCGAAATAAGGCACATCCACTGTCTTTCCCCCGACTTCCCTGCTCAGGCTCCTGTAATTATCCAGCAGACAGGGCAAAATCTGGTCCTTTATGCTCATGAGCTCTTTTGTAGGCTTGAAACGGCACCTGAGAGGACTTAGCACGGCGGGGTCCCTGAACATGACGTTCTTCGCCCCTGAACCCATGAGCTCGACTGCGGCTCTGTCCAGGGCATATGCGGCCATCTTCCTGTATTCCGGCTGCCTTTCTGTATCTTTTTTTGCTGCCTTCATGGCAAGGCTGTATGTCCTGATCAGATCCTCGCTCCTGTAGACAGCTTTGCTGCCCGGCTCGCTGAAGGCTGTCCTGAAAGATTCAGCGACCTTGTCGTACTCTGAGGACACTTTTGCCTTGTGTATTCCAATACCTGGATTCACCCTGTATTGTTCACCGGCGAACATCCTGTTTATTGCCGAATCTGAGCGGAGATAAGACATTGCGCGGTTTGCCCTGTAGAAGACGTCCTTATCGACCTTCTGCGGATCGATGTGATTCATCATCCTCTCCCCGCCTGTGTAGCCCCTGAATATCAGGGAGACTGCGACAGGGTCAGACAGGAAATGTTCTTCTGATATTCCATGGGCGCGCTCTGCATCGTGCTTGAGCATGCCTACGAACCTCGCTGCAAGCTCTATCGAGAGCTCATCCGAGCTTTCCAGCATCTTTTTCACCGGCTCATAGAGCTCCTTTTTATCTTTGGAACTGTTCAGCTTTTTGATGAAGCCACCGAGATCCTTATGCAGCATATTCTCTAAGTACAAAGCGCCTTTGTCCTTGACAAGCCCTCTAAGGAGGGTTACAGCCATGCTGGCCCTTATCTGGGCAATGCCTGCAGAAGAGTTGACAGAAGTGTACCTGTTAGCAAAGTCGAGTATCTTATTCGTCACGTTCTCTATTGCTCCTCTCTCATGCTCTTTTGCGATGACAGCTGCAAGGAGGTTTGCAGGGACATGGTATTCGTGTGAATACCTGACAATCTGGCCCTTGTGCTCCTCAAGCAGATGTTCTGTCCCCTCCGATATCTCCCTATTGTCTGAATATTTTTCAACATACTGGTCTATAGTGAGGCCTGAATTCAGTTTCGGATATTTTGCAGAGGACGCCTTGACATTCACAGGTATGGCTAGATAGAGCCCGGATAATCCTGCAATCTTGAGGAAATCCCTCCTGCTTTCCCTGATTAGCTCCGTGTCTAGAGTGTTATTCATATCGACCCCCCTATATGAGGTTAATAGACGTACTCATATATAAATGTTTCGGTTTTTTGTTACTAATAAGTGGTTAAATTTCTGAGATTTTGGAGACCTTTATTCACTTATGAGAATCTGGAAACATTTCAGCAGACTCTTGGCCAGTATCACCTTGTTGGCTGAGAATTGTTATTCCGAAAAAAGAACACATGATCTCCATATTCGGCAGGAGACATCTCGAGGGGGTGCTCGTAAACATGTCTTTTTCCCCATTTTGACTGCACAATGATCCTGCCGTTGACACCTGACAGGATTCCCCAGTGTTTGACATCGGGAGATGAGGTTTTGAGACCTTTGATGAGATTGAAATACATGACGATTGCATCCTCTTCCGGATCAGGTATCCAGGTCACCCCATGGAGATCTCTCGCCACCAATATGTCTGCCTTGCAGAAAGACTGCCTGAATGTGAGCTGGGGAAGACCTGCCTTGTCAAATGCCCAATCCCTGCAATCATAAAACCTTTCATTCCGTTCGCCTGGCATTTTATAATTCTCGAACTTGTCTGAAAGCTCTAACGGGATTATTTCAAAATCCTTGTAAATCTCAATCAACTCAGTAACTGAATCCAGTTTTTTCAATTCGATGTTCTGGATCTCTTTCCTTGCAGACTCGCCGCCTTGAATGACGTATACCTGCCTGGAGCCGTCAAAGATTTCTTCGATTCTTATCCGCATATCCCATCTCGAAATCGTGCTGTTGATTTTTTCTATCAGGCTGCTCATATGAAACCTCGATGCCATTGTCACGGCCCAGAGAGGAACTCAAATGACCGCCTCCTGCATTCGGCCGGCAATGTGACATAGACAAAATGAACTGTAATTTAAATATGTTATTATTATACAGTAATCAATACATAAGCAAAAAATTTATAATATTTATTCACTTTCCAGTGGTATGGTTGAACTTCCTGACGCGAAAACTTATGAAAAGGAACTCATGTATATGCCATATAAAGAGTCCCTGTTATCTGTGCTTGATTACATATGCAGGCATGTCCCTGAGAACAGAAGCCTTGTCGACCTTATGTGCGGTCCTGGATATCTGCTTGGAAAGATTGCAGAAGAAAGGCCTGACCTCAGGCTCCTGGGCGTAGACAATGATAAAAGATATATCGAGCATTCTAGAGAGCTTTACACTCAAATCGATTTCGTGGAAGGGGACGTGCTTGTATGGCAGCCTGAGAAACTGTATGATGCAGTCATCTGCACAGGCGCCCTTCACCACATTCCTTATGAGCTCCAGGAAAAAGTGATAAGGAACATGGCAGGGATGGTCAAGAAGTCCGGTTTCATGCTGATCTCCGACTGCTATATCAACGATTTTGCAGACGAGATAGAAAGAAAAGAGGCTGCTTCGGAATTAGGCTATGAATACCTGAAAGAGACCACCCTAAATGGCGCTCCTAAAAAAGTCATCCTGGAGACAGCCGCCATCTGGCACAATGATGTCAAGATGGAGGAATTCAAGACATCCATCAAGAAACGTCAGCCTGTCTTTGAGAAGTATTTCAATGACGTGAAGACAAGAAAGATATGGCCATTGGCTGAATCAGGATATGGCGATTACATAACTGTATTACGTATCAAAGGTTGATATCCCATGCTCAAGGTAACAAATCGAGTGCATATGAAGCCATGAATTGGATTGATCTCCGCAAGCTTTATCTATCAAGAAGGCATTTCTCCATATATGGCAGTACGATGCATACTGTTCGATGCTGACGGCGTCCTTGTGGACTCAGAGAGATTCAGCACCATATACAGGGAAAGGTTCGGTGTTTCAGAAGATGAAATGCTTCCGTTTTTCGGAAGCGGATTTCAGACCTGCCTGGTCGGCAAGGCTGACCTGAAGAAGCTTGTCAGGCCATGGTTTGCTAAGTGGAAATGGAAAGGCACGGTGGATGAGTTTGTAGATTTCTGGCTCAAGGCATGTGAAAGTGTCGATGCCAGGATGGCAGAAACAATCCAAAATCTCAGGAATAACGGGATAATCTGTTGCCTTGCGACAAACCAGGAACGATACAGGTCAGAATACATGAGAAGAGATATGGGGTTCGAAGAGCTGTTCGACCATGTGTTCACTTCTGCTGAGATAGGCCACAAAAAGCCTGAGAACGAGTTCTTCAGGCATATCCTTGATTATCTCTGGTCAGAATACGCTATCAGGCCTGATGAGATATTGTTCTTCGACGACATGCTGGAATATGTCGATGCAGCAAAAAAAGCAGGCATAGATGCCCAACTGTATGATGGTTTTGAAGGGTTTGAATCGAAGATAAAGCCTTTATTGAAAAGAGGAAAAAAATAATCTAAAAGAACACGACAAAGACCGTCGCGACAAGTATCGTGAGCTTGATGAGGATGTTCAGGCTCGGCCCTGAGGAATCCTTGAAAGGGTCTCCTACAGTATCTCCCACGACAGTTGCCATGTGCGTCGGGCTTCCCTTGCCTCCAAGGTTGCCCTTCTCGACGAACTTCTTCGCATTGTCCCATGCTCCTCCTGTGTTCGACTGCTGGATGCCCATCAGGATGCCTGACACGAGAGTGCCTGCAAGCTCCCCGCCGAGCGCCTGCGCCCCCAGCACGAGGCCGACTATTATCGGTGTCAAGATCACAAGAAGCCCTGGAATTATCATCTCTTTGAGTGCTGATTTCGTCGCGATGACAATGCACCTGTCGTATTCAGGCTCTGTCTTTCCCTGCATTATGCCCTTGATGGTCTTGAACTGTCTCCTTACCTCTTCTGCTATCTTTACAGCTGCTTTGCCCACTGCTAGCAGCACGTAAGATGAGAATATGTATGGCACGAGCGCGCCGATGAACAGCCCGATGAGGACCTTCGTGTCTAGGATGTTTATGCCGATTTCGGTCAGCCCTGCGTCATGCGAGAACAGCTTGAGAAGCGCAAGGGCTGCGAGAGCTGCGCTTCCTATTGCAAAGCCCTTCCCGATTGCTGCAGTCGTGTTGCCTGCCGCATCCAGCTTGTCGGTCCTCTCCCTTACCTTCTTGTCAAGCCCGCTCATCTCGGCGATGCCTCCTGCATTGTCGACAATCGGGCCGTATACGTCGATTGCCATGATGATTGCAGCAAGCGAGAGCATGCCTACGCCTGCCATCGCGACGCCGTATACGCCTGCAAGGAGGAAAGATGTGTAAATGGCTATCATCAGGATTGCAATCGTGCCGAAGGTCGACCTCATGCCGACAGACAACCCATGGATTATGTTAGTTCCTGCGCCGATGTTCGAGCTCTTGGCTATCTCCTGGACATGCTTGTAGTCATAGCTAGTGTAGTATTCAGTAATCTTGCCTAAAAGGGTCCCGGCGACCACGCCTATCACCACTGTCAGGAATATGTTCCAGTTGCCGAAGAACTGCTTGTTTAAGGCAGCCACGATGGCAATCATGACGACGCACGTGACAAGGAATGCGTTTGTCAGCGCATTTGCAGGATTGTCCGACTTTGTCTTGCAGAAGAACGAGCCGACGACAGCTGCCAGGATACCGGCGCTTATTACAAAAAGCGGGAAATAATAAGGTACGCTCTCTGACAAGGCCGCAATCTTGAGCTTGTCCGCTGCTGTAAGGAAAAGCCCAATCGCCATCGCTGCGACAGTATTGACTATCAGCGAATCGAAGAGGTCCGCACCCATGCCTGCGGTGTCACCAACATTGTCGCCTACATTGTCAGCAATCACAGCCGGGTTTCTGGGATCATCCTCAGGTATGCCTGCCTCAAGCTTGCCCACTATGTCAGCGCCGACGTCAGCAGCTTTCGTGAATATTCCTCCACCCACACGCGCAAAGAGGGCGATTGATGCCACCCCGAATGAATATCCGATGAGCGCATTAAGGTCGTTATGGAAAACAGTAGATATCAGCAGAAGGCCGAAAAGACCGGTCGTAATCAGGAATATGCCAACTGCAGCCCCTCCTGAGAAGCTTACCTTCATCGCTGGGTTGAGCCCGCGCTGCGCTGCGTTGGTCGTCCGGGCATTCGCTCTCACTGCCCTGTTCATCCCGAAATAACCTGCAAGAGCAGAGCTTATGCTCCCTACAAGGAATGATACAGAGCTTATCCAGCTCAGAAGAAATGTCAGGGCCAGGCCGACAATGACCACGTAAATCCCTATAAACAGGTATTCTGTGCGCAGGAACTGCATTGCGCATGTCTGGATCAGGCCGGATATGTGCTTCATCCTGTCGTTTCCGGCCGGCTCCTTCATCATCCTCTTGTTGAAAACAAAAATAAACACAATCGCAATCAATATTGTCGCATATACGAAGTACAATAGTACATCCCCACCAGTTGTCATGAATAAGTCCATTGTAGAAGCAAGGCGAAAAACAGGAATATATAAAGCTTTCTCATTCCCCTTCCAGGGTCTTGTCGTCAATCATCTGCTTTATCTTCTTCGCCTGCTCCTCGACACTGACGAGCACAGAGATGTCGCTGAAATGCTCTTTTGCGCAGTCTTCGCAATAATATTCGCTGGAGCCTTTGATATGGTATTTCGCCTCCTCGCCGCAGATGATGCACTTTTTACCCATCAGATACCTTACTTCAGGAAGATTGATATATAAACTTTATGGTATATTTCCTCTAAAAAACAGGAATCACAATACAGAGGCTACGTCTTTCAGGATATCGTACGCTGCCTTTCTTCTGTCATCAGCCTTGTAGATGGCCCTCCCTATCACGAGCAGCGACGAGCCTGACCTGACTGCATTCGACGGTGTGAAGACTCTTTTCTGGTCGTCGTGGCTCACTCCGACAGGCCTTATCCCCGGAGTTATGTAGAAGAAATCCTTCGGCAGCTTGTCTTTCACTGCATCGAGGTCGGCAGCAGAGCAGACTATGCCGTCAAGCCCGGCTTCCTTTGCAAGGAGCGCCCACTTGAGCACCCTGTCCTCGACCTCGCCAGGTATGCCTACCTCGTTGTTCAGTATCTTCTTGTTGATGCTTGTGAGCACAGTCATCCCTATGAGCTTCGGCCTCGCAACACCTAGATTTTCTGCTGTCTCTGTTGCCCTTTCCTTTGCGGCCTTTAGCATCTCGGAGCCGCCTGCGACATGCAGATTGAAGAAGCTGACTCCGAGCTTTGTAACAGCTTCTGAATAATTTGCTACAGTGTTGGGGATGTCATGGAACTTGAGGTCAAGGAACACCTTCCCTCCTTTCTTTATTATCTCCCTGACAAGCTCAGGCCCGTGGCTCGTGAAAGCTGAATGAATCTTGAAATAGCCTACAAGGTCCCAAAGCTCGTCCACAGCCTTCAGTATCTCGTCCCTGTCGCTTATGTCGAGCGCAAGGCAGACGTATTCCCTGGCTTTCTTCTCCTTATCTGTAAGCTTCAATGTTTTTCACCCCACGCGTTTTCAGAACAAGATTATTCTTGAGGCCGGCAGAAATCTCGTCAAGCTTCTGACCCAAATAAGGGAATGGTGAGTTTTCTGGAAGGTACTTTCTGCTGACATCCGTCATCCAAAGATGCAGCTCAGCCTCGGTTGCGATGCATTGCACCCTGACTGGATACGTCTTGCCCTCAGCCTCAACCAGCATGTACCCCCAAACCGAAGGTGTATTGCCCTTCCTGACTGTCAACTGATCCCCTTCCTTGAAGAACCCCGGGACAGCATTATCATACGTCTTGATATGCTTCAATATGCTGTTGAAATACTGCTCAGTCAACGAATCAATGTTACTTAAATGGAAAATTCTCCTGACATCCTGTTTATCCATCTGCATCACCTTTCCTCATTTTCAATTCTCCTATCACCTCTTTTATAAGCTTTTCCGGATCTGCCTGATATACGAGAACCGCTCCCGACTCCTTGTTCACTGCACTTACTATCCCCCTGACCATGTCAGCTGTGCCGCCGGTCCCCTCGAGCACCCCTATCACCTTGCCCATGTCGTAGAGGTTCGTGAACTCGTTCAGCGTGCCTATCCTTCCGCCGATGATGATTCCAGCATCGCATTCAGCGCACGTGAGCACGTTCCTGTACTTGAACGATATCTGCTTGTTGCCTGCGAACCTGAAATCAGCAGGGATGAATATGAATTCAGAGTAGCCGTCCAGCGGCATGCCGAACTTCTCATGCTCCTTGATGTTTCTTCCAGGAGAATATCCAATCGTTTTTGCGCCTTTCTCCTTTGCGGATTTTGCAGCAGCATGCGGGAGACCTCCGCAGCCTCCGGTCAGGACAATTCCGCCGCTGTCCGCGATCGCAGCACCGAGCATTTCAGCCAGCCTCTCATTTTCGCTTGTAGCACTCATCGCCGAGCCGAAAACCGCGAACTTCATCTTAATTCTTCTTCTCTCCCAGGGCAAATCCGTGCTTCGGCCCCCAGCCTTGCGGGTCCCTGCTCCATTCAAGGACGAGCTCAAGCTCGTCTTTTTTTATATAGCCATTATCTGCAGCTACCTTGACGAGTGTCGAGAAATCCGTGAGAAACACGACATTGCATTTCTCTTCAAGGAACCTTTTCTTGGAGGCCTGATATTCATAAGTGAATATCGCGACCATCCCGACGACTTCAGCACCGGCATCCCTGCATGCAGAGACTGCACCAAGACTGCTACCGCCTGTGCTCACCAGGTCTTCTATGACAACCACTTTCTTCCCCTTGACATCGGCCCCCTCTATCTGGCTGCCCTTGCCATGGGATTTCCTGCCGCCCCTGATGTATGACATTGGCTTATCAAGCCTGTCAGCAATCCACGCGGACCATTGTATGCCTGCTGTTGCAGTGCCGGCGACTATGTCGAAATCCATGTCCTTCAGAACAGATATGAACGAATCCACGACGATTGTCCTCTCCTTTGGATAGGCTGCAAGCAGCCTGTTATCTGTGTAAATTGGGCTTCTTGCGCCTGACACGAAAGTGTAAGGCTCTTTCACATTGAGCGTTATCGCATTCTTCTTGAGAAGAATCCCTGCAATCTCTTCTTTCATCCGAACTCTACCTCCTTTCCTTTGTGTGTCTCGTCGATGTCGCCGTCGTTGAAGACTATGTTGCCATTGACGATCGTCATGACCGGCCAGCCCATGAGGGTCCAGCCCTGGAATGGCGACCAGCCGCATTTCGTGAAAAGCTCTTCCTCGTCAACCTCTTTTGCAAGGTCCATGTCAATCACTACAATGTCCGCGTCATAGCCTGGCAGCAGAAAACCCTTGTTCTTAATCCTAAAAATCTTAGCTGGATTGTGGCAGCAGAGCTCCTGGACCCTTGCTAGGCTCAGATCGCCGTCATTCACGGCATTAAGAAGCAATGGAAGCATGGTCTCGCACCCAGGGACACCATGAGGATATTCCTCTGACAGCTTCTCGCCTGTCGTATGCGGAGCATGGTCTGTACCTATCGTGTCTATCAGCCTGTCCTTCACAGCTGCAAAAAGCGCTTCCCTGTCCATTACAGATTTCAGGCCGGGAATCATCTTGGTGAAGCTGTCGCGGTCATCCTGCTCAGACAGGAACAGGTGATGGGGAGTCGCCTCTGCATATATCCTGTCGGTCTTCTCTGCCCTGATTGTCTCAAGTTCGCTCCTCTGCGATATGTGGCAGAGGTAAAGTCTGTTTTTGCATTCCTTTGAAAGCCTTATCGCCTTGTCGACCATCTTTCCCTCAGCATGCACTGTCACGATCTTCGATGCTGCAAACACCTCTTTGAGCGCTTTATCGTCCTTGATCATCATCTTCCCCGTCGACAGATTCATGAAGACCTTGGTCGAGGCGACGTTCTTCGCCTTCTTTATCTCGTCAATATTATCAGCAGCAGCTCCAAAGTGGAACCCGAAATTCACCAGACTCTTTTTTGCCAGCTCTCTTTTATGTTCAAGAAGCTCTACAGTAATTGTTGGGGGTACTGTGTTTGGCATGTCAAGAACTGTTGTGATCCCGCCTGCAGCTGCTGCTTTAGAACCACTTAAAAAATCCTCCTTGTGGGTCAGCCCCGGTTCCCTGAAATGGACATGGGGGTCGATGAGCCCCGGAAGAACATGAAGTCCGCCAAGATCTATCCTCTTGCCTGAGTCATAGATGTTATGGCCGATTTTTTTGATTTTCCCATCCTCGATCAGGATGTCGCACTCTGTCTCTCTGCCGTTTTGGATTATTTTGCAGTTTTCGAGCATCATTTTGGATATTTGGTCCTGTAAGCGTAATATTCTTTCAGCGGGACTTTCTTGCCTGTCTTTATCATGGCGCTCATACCGAAATCTTTGAGTTGCTCGAGCTGTCCAGAGTCCAGCACAGGGCCTTCTTTACAGATCCTGAGGTTGTCACACATGCACTGGCTGCATATTCCTATTCCGCATATCATGAACCGCTCAAGCGACGCCTGGCATTCGATGCCCCTCTCCCTGCAGAGATCGAACACTGCCTTCATCATGGGCTCGGGCCCGCAGGTATAGACAATGTCGAATGCCTGCTTCCTGAGAAGCTCCTTCAACCTTTCTGTCACGAACCCTCCGTGGCCGAAGCTGCCGTCGTCAGTGCATACGTCGAAATCCTTGATCTTTTTTCTGAAAAGCAGCTTCTTCTCTGTCTGGCACCCGACAATGACTGAGGGATTATCGAGTTTTTCTACAAGCGGCAATATCGGAGCGATTCCGCAACCACCGCCAATGACACACACCTTCCCGCTAACTATTGTGAAGGGATTGCCGTAAGGCCCCCTGATGCCGAGCTTGTCGCCGGGCCTCATCTTATGGAGCTTTTCTGTATACTTTCCCTTCCTCTCGATTGTCACGGCAAACTCTTCTTCTGAGAAGAAGCTGACTGAGAACGGTTTCTCGTCCATACCTGGAAGCCAGAGCATGATGAACTGGCCTGGTTCGTAGTCCAGCCTGTACCTGAAGAAAAAGGTCTTGACAGTATCGTTCTCATCCACAATCCTGTCGATCTTCACAATCTCCGGCATCTCGATATTGTCCATCTCATCCATGAGCAGCACCCACTATGTCCTTGAGCGAGCTGTAACCTGAGTTCTCAAGCCAGGCCTCGAGCTCTTCCGAGACACTTGCAAAGACATCGATTCCGCGGTAATACGCAGCGCTTCCGATGCCCACTGCCCTGGCCCCTGCCATCATGAGCTCGATTGCGTCCTTGCCATAAGTCACGCCACCGATGCCGATTATTGGGATGTTGACTGACTTGTAGATGTCATAGACGCAGCGCACAGCAATCGGCCGAATCGCAGGCCCTGACAGCCCTCCTGTCCTGTAAGAAAGAATTGGTTTTGCAACGTCGATGTTGATAAACATCCCAGGGCCGACAGTGTTTATTGCGGATATCGCATCTGCTCCGGCTTCCTCTGCTGCTTTCGCGACACCAGCGATGTCAAGCGCCTGCGGCGTGAGTTTGGCGATTACTGGTATCTTCCCGACAGCATCCTTCACTGCACTGACTACCTCTGAGCAGGACTCCTTCTTCAGTCCGAAAGCCATGCCATGCTCTTTCGTGTTCGGGCACGAGACATTGACCTCTATCATGTCTGCTTTCTTCTGTGCCATGTAATCAGCGACCTTGACGAATTCGGAAACCTCAGCGCCGAACACGCTAGCTATGACAGGCACATCCAGTCCTTTCAGCTGCTCCCACTCGCTGTCCATGCCACCTATTCCCTGGTTTGTCAGGCCGTAGCAGTTTGCAAGACCATGCTCCCAGACCAGGACCTTGGGGTTCGGGTGACCCTCGCGCGGCTCGATTCCTGTAGACTTGAGAGTCACTGCACCAGCTCCGCCCCTCACGACCTGTTTTATGATGTCGGCGTTCATCCCCAGGATGCCTGAGGCAAGTATGGTCGGGTTCTTAAGCCTTTTATTGCACAATTCCACTGATATGTCCATCTCAAAGCAACTCTATATCATCCTTTTCCATCGCGCGCTCGCAGTGGTAGCACCTGACTGTCAGGGGCTCATGCGACTCTACCTCGAAAACAGTCTTTTCCATTTCGATATTGGTGATGCAGTTCGGGTTGAAGCATTTGATAATGTTCTCGAACCTGCCCGGCCTCTTGAGCTTCTTCTTCTCAATGACCTTATAATCCTTTATTACGCACAATGTGGCTTCGGCAGCGATGATCGATATCCTGTCGACATGCTTTCTTTTGAGGAAGACCCCGCCGAGCTTGATTATCCCTTTCTTCCCTATCTTCTTGCTCTTGAGGTTCGAGGCAACGGATATCACATTGCTCTGCCTCTCAATGCCGAGTATCTCAGCGACCTTGAAAGTGTTCTGGGCAGGGATATGGTCTATCACGGTCCCTTCCCTGATTGCACTAATGACTTGTTTCTTCATCATATTTTCCCAAGCAGCATCGCAAGCACTGCCTCCCTAACTATGACGCCGTTCTTCGCCTGCTCAAAATACAGTGCGTTTTCAGTGCTGTCGACGCTCCTGCTTATCTCACCCACGCGTGGGAGAGGATGCATGACCTTGAGCCCTTTTTTGGCATTTTCCAGCATCTTTGCGGAAAGGACGTAAACCCCCTTCACCTTCTCGTATTCCACATTATCCGGAAATCTCTCCTTCTGTATCCTTGTCATGTAGAGTATGTCCGCTCTCTTCAGCGCAGGCTCCATGTCCTCAAACTCTGAGAACCTTATCTTATTCTGGGCAAGCTCCGCTGTCAGGTCGCCCGGCATCCTGAGGCTCTTCGGCGACACGAATATCATATCGCTGCCGAACAACGACAGGGCATAGGCAAGCGAATGTACTGTCCTGCCATATTTCAGGTCTCCTACCATCGCGACCGTGAGGTCTTCAAGCTTTCCCTTGCTCTTCATTATCGAATAAAGGTCAAGCAAGGTCTGGGTCGGGTGCTGGTTCGCACCGTCGCCAGCATTCACGACCGGTATATCTGCAGTGTCAGCCGCAAGCCGGGCAGCGCCTTCGACAGGATGCCTGATTGCGATGATGTCGCAATAGCTCTCTACCATCTTGATTGTGTCATACAATGTCTCGCCCTTGGCGACAGAGCTTCCTGCCGGGTCTGAAAAACCGGTGACGCTTCCGCCGAGCCTGAGCATAGCGGATGAGAATGAAATCCTGGTCCTGGTGGACGGCTCATAGAAAATGGTCGCGAGGATCTTTCCGCAGAGCAGCTTCTCCTTCCCTTTTAGGGTCTCTATCTTTTTCGCGAGATTGAGGATGTCAAGTATCTGTTGTTTGGTCAGGTCCCTGATAGATATTATGTCTTTCAATTTCCCCCCTGGAAACAAGGTTTATCATTTTATTTAAATATTTATTGCTGCCAGAGCATGGTAATATTATTGGCATATTGATTAGAAAACATTTGTCAGGCTAATCATGGGCTTGAAACAGTTTCAGGACTGCATTCCCTGCCAGATGTAATATAATGCGACAACACAGACAAGGACGACTATGAGCCAGGCGACAATATTGAGCTAGGGTTTCATTTTATGAATAACTGAGATAATAGATATTGAAATATTTTGGAAAAAGTGTCTCAACAGCCGTTTTTCCATTCGCCAATCGCCACCATCAGCTCAGATATCGTCACAGTTCCTGATTTCCATCGGGAGATGTAAGCTACCAATTCAGATATATCAACAGCCCCATCAGCATTCACATCTGCAGATCTACAAGAGCTTGCAGCAGAATTGTATATATCGATTATCTCAGAATCTGTCAATGCATAATTATAGAGCCTTGCATCATCTATCTCACCTTGGAACCTGTTAGTTGGCCAGCCTTCCATCCCGATGAAATAATCAGCTGAAGTGGTTGTGATGCCTGATAACGGTGCTGAAGATATTTCTGAGCCATCGAGGAAGATGGATATATGTGTCCCATCGAACCTGCATGTGATGAAGTACCATGTATTTGATGTGAGTGCCTGGTCCAGTGATGCCCATGTAGAGCCTTCTGTGATGTCATTTGCCTGGAACCCGAGATAACCTCCTGGAGAATTGTACCTCAACTGCCAGGACCAGCCCTTACCTTCCTGTGCCTTTGCAGCTACACCCTTGTATGTATTTTCCATCGAGACTGAAGGTTTTATCCAGACCATGAATGTCATCTGGTTAGTGTCCAGAAGAGAGTCATCAGCATGCACCAGGGAATCATCAGAACCATCGAAAGAGAGCGCCTGGCCGACTTTTCCCTGGACACTCTGAGGAGAACCTTGGATAGTCATACCGAGTTCATTCCCAGAGATGTCATTGACCATCCCACCAGAGATATCTGAAGTATCCAGTGTCCAATGTCCTACAAGTTCCTGAGTGGTTGTTATACAGGACTCAGAACAGCAGATGCCAGAACAGTCAGAGGATGCTCCGAGGTTAGCTCCAGGACATGTCTGAGAAGCAGTGCAGCAGTCGACACCTCCTTTTTCTGAGCAGGTAGGTATCTGACAGGTACCTGACACACAACAATCTGTGCAGTCGCTTGCAAAACTTGTTGTCCCCGTGCATTTCTCTCTTGACCCACAGCATTGACCACCGAGAGCAGCACAGTTCTCAATACTCTCGCCCTTGAATACATCCCTGATGATATTGTATGCCTCCTTGAATTTATCTTCTTCGCTGAGTCCGCTCTTGAATTGCCAATTTGCTGAGACAGGAACACCATTGACGAGGACTGTGGGCGTCTCTACATAAGCTGTCCTTATAGGGCTCCAGCCGGGCCTCTTGGCAAGAATCCTTACAACTATATTCGCCTTGTTGGTACCAGTCACTGTGAAACTCTTGTCAACCAGCATTCTCGATGTCCCATCATCGTTCAATGGGAGCTCCCATAGAATCTGGTCATTTATCAGCAGCTGCTTGTACATGTAATTTTTCTCTTCAGTATTTACTGGTCTATTATCTCTTATCCCAAACTGAACCCGCACAGTATCTCCAGAAGACACCGGTACGCTTGTGTCAATCCCCTGGTACCAGAACACGAACCACCCCCTGGAATTTGTCCCGTCAGAGTTCTCAAGCCTATAGTCATAAGCAGGGTCATCGCTCGGTGTCTCCTGGAAAACGCTGGCTGAATAAAAATAGTCCAAATCACTCATCATAAGAGGGGCCGAGAAGAGGCTGACACCGTCAGAATTGTCCCTGGCTGTCTCAAGCATTTCTCTGAGATTTGCCGGGTCATGGAAATACTGGCCAAGCACAGGGTTCCCATCTACAGGTGTGTTCTCATATACTGAACCGCGGAATGCGTAGAGACCTGATGTAAAATGCCTGGAACCCATCTTTTGTGAAGCTGTATTAATATATCCCTGCAGTTGGACTGGATTAGGGTTCATGTAATATCTATAAGAATCCCAGTACCAGAACTGGACTCCGTCAAGGAATGTCTCTTCGTAAGTATCGCCCTGAGAAAAATCCTGGAAATGATCGCTGCCATCAAAATACATCACCGGTATGAACCTGAAGTCAGGATTTATCCCATCCTTATCATGGATGACCTCTCTTATAAAATCAGGGGTTAGCACGCTTGACCTGGCAGGTTTGAAAGGATGAAAGTCATCTATGAAGAATGCTTCAAGATTCGGATATTGCAGAGAGAGACGAGACATGTTCTTTACCCATTCGGTGCAGTCTGTGACAGGAGGGCCATTGCATCCCCAAGCTCCGTATGAGTTTATCCAGAACCTCATCTGGACCCAGACCTTGATGTCAGTGTCCTTTGTGTTCTCAAGCAAAGCCAACAGTTGTGGGTACTTCCAGTCAGCGTTCATGATAAACATGAGTGTATTAGCTCCCATGTCATGCATCGCATCGACAGTCTCCTGGTAATTAATTCCGCCATCCCTGCCATCGTTCATCATCAAATTGTCTGGCCAAATCACCATTGGCCTATCATCCCAGACATCAGCTGAGACAAATATTGTAACAATAAGAATACCAATGACTACAAACAGCCCTCTTTTAAACATATATAAGAATCTGGAAACAATAATATAAATATTTATCCTTATCTATACTCTTCCCAGGACTTTATCTTCAGGTCATCCATCTCCAGCCTCGAGATTGCATCCACAAAAAGCCTTGCGACATTCACATCAGTGATGAGAGGTATAGCGTAATCCACTGCCTTTCTCCTGATATGGTACCCGTCAGTGTCCTTGCCCCTGCTCTTTAGGCTCGGGATGTTTATGACGAAATCAAGCTCCCTCCTGTCCATCATGGAGAGTACATTGTCCTTCTTATGGAGGTTGTGCGCCTTGTATATCATCTTGTTATCAATATCATGACTTTTCAGGAACTCCGAAGTATGCTCTGTCGCAAAGATATTGAATCCCATCCCCACAAGCTTTCTAACTGACTCTAAAAGCTTGTATTTATTCTTGTCCCCGCCGATGGTGACAAGCACATTCTTTTTCGGCAGCCTCATGCCCGTGGATAATATCGCTTTAAGGAATGCCTCATTCATATCATCACCTATACAAGCCACTTCGCCTGTCGATGCCATCTCGACTGAGAGTATCGGGTCTGCCTTCCTCAGCCTGGTGAAAGAGAACTGCGGGGCCTTTACACCCACATAATCAAGGTCGAGGGTCGAGTTCTTTATCCTCACTTTTTTCCCGAGCATCAGTTTCACAGCTGCATCGATGAAATTGGTCTTGGTTATCTTGGATACAAATGGAAAGCTTCTTGATGCCCTTAGGTTGCACTCTATCACCTTGATATGGTTCTCCTTTGCTATGAACTGGATATTGAACGGCCCTGTGATCATCAATGATTCAGCTATCCTGTAAGTTATCTGTTTGATCCTCCTAATGGTTTCAAGATAAAGGTTCTGCGGAGGCAGCACCATTGTCGCATCACCGCTATGCACACCTGCCTTCTCCACATGCTCCGAGATTGCATAGACCATTACCCTGCCATTCTTTGCAACAGCATCTATCTCTATCTCTTTCGCATTCTCGATGAACTTGCTTATGACGACAGGGTGTTCCTTGCCGATACCTGTTGCCTTAGAAAGGTACAATTCAAGCTCTGCATCTGTCCAGGCAACACTCATCGCAGCACCGCTCAGGACATAGCTTGGGCGGACAAGCACAGGAAAACCGACCCTGTCTGAAAACTTCTTCACATCGACCATCTTTTCAAGCTCTTTCCATTCAGGCTGGTCTATATCCAGTTCATCCAGAAGCTTCGAGAATTTATACCTGTCCTCAGCATTATCTATCATCATAGGGCTTGTCCCCAGTATCTTTGCCCCTGCCTTATGGAGCTTGAGCGCAAGATTGTTCGGAATCTGCCCGCCCATCGAGATTATTATCCCATCCGACTGTTCCTTATCATATATGTTCATGACAGTCTCGATAGTAAGCTCATCAAAATACAGCCTGTCGCATTCATCATAGTCAGTGCTCACTGTCTCTGGATTATAATTCAGCATGATGGTCTCATAGCCGAGTTTCCTCAGTGTGAACACTGCATTCATACAGCACCAGTCAAACTCCACAGAGCTTCCGATACGATACGAACCAGAACCCAAAACAATAACTTTCTTCTTTTTTGAGAAATTCACATCATCCTCTTCGCCATTGTAAGTGATATATAGATAATTGGTCTTTGCAGGGTACTCTGCTGCTAGCGTGTCTATCTGCTTCACACATGGAAATATGCTGTATCTTTCCCTTATGCTCTTGACCTCTTTGGCTTCGCATCCAAGTATCGAACCTATCTGCGCATCAGAAAATCCCCTGGCTTTTGCAATTGCCAATATGTCCTTTGGGACATCGTCTGCATTGCATCTCTTCAGCTTCTTCTCTGATTTCACAATGTTCATTATCTTATGGAGGAACCATTTGTCGATCTTTGACAGATTATGTATCTTTTCAATGTCATATCCTCTCTTTATCGCCTCGGCAATCGCAAATACCCTCTCATCTGTCGGGTTCTTCAGCTCTTCATCGAGGTTCTTGAACCTGAAACTGTCATTGCAAACAAGTCCTTTTGCACCTATCTCAAGCATCCTCAGGGCTTTCTGGAGAGCCTCCTCGAATTTTCTTCCGATTGCCATGACCTCGCCCACACTCATCATGCTCGACCCTATCTTATTAGATACCTTGACGAATTTTTTCAGGTCCCATCTGGGAATCTTTACGACTATGTAGTCAAGCGCTGGCTCAAAACATGCTGTAGTGACTTTGGTTATCGAGTTCCTGAGTTCAGGCAGGCTGTATCCCAGACCCAGCTTCGCAGCGACGAATGCGAGCGGATATCCAGTTGCTTTTGACGCCAGTGCACTGCTGCGTGAAAGCCTTGCATTCACCTCGATTATCCTGTAGTCTTCAGAATCAGGGTCAAGCGCATACTGGATATTGCATTCCCCGATTATCCCCAGGTGCCTGATGACCTTTATCGCTATCTCACGCAATTTATGGTATTCCTTGTTCGAAAGGGTCTGGCTCGGTGCTACCACTATGGATTCACCTGTATGTATGCCCATCGGGTCGAAGTTCTCCATGTTGCAGACAGTGATGCAGTTATCATTCCTGTCCCGGACAACCTCATACTCTATCTCTTTCCAGCCATGCAGATATTCTTCGACTAGGACCTGGTCTGTGTATGAGAAAGCCTTTTCGCACGTAACGGCCAGCTCCTCTTTGGTATATGATGGTCCTGAGCCGAGTCCTCCTAATGCGTAAGCGATCCTCACCATCACAGGATAACCCATCTTTTTAGCGATCTTGAGGGCTTCCTTTGTGCTCTTCACTGCCTTGCTAACGGGTACTTTCGCCCCTATCTCCCCAAGCCTTTTGACAAACCTGTCCCGGTCCTCTGTATCCATTATTGTCTTGACAGAAGTCCCCAATACCATCACACCATGCTTCTTCAATACACCTTTTCTCTCAAGCTCCACACCGCAGTTGAGAGCGGTCTGACCCCCGAACCCGAGCATTATGCCGTCAGGCTTCTCTTTCTCGATTATTCTCTCGACAAAATACGGAGTGACCGGGAGGAAATAGATCCTGTCAGCCATGCCCTCGGATGTCTGGATGGTCGCGATGTTCGGGTTGACAAGGACGGTCTTTATCCCGTCCTCGCGCAATGCCTTGAGCGCCTGAGATCCGGAATAGTCGAACTCGCCTGCTTCCCCAATCTTGAGCGCCCCGCTCCCTAGCACCAGGACTTTCTTTGGCTTCTTATCCATCCTTATCTCACTTTCCTCCTAGCTCCTCCTTCAGCCTATTATAAATCTCATCAGACACGTCCCTGAACTCCCTTTTCCTGAACTCATCCTCCATATTTTCTAACGGAACGAAATAAGCTGAATCGACCTCAGACTCCTGCAGCTTCAGCGGACCGTCAAAGACAACCCTGTATGCATTTGTCATAGCAGTCCCGAATCTTGACCTGAACATGAACTCCGGCTCTGTATCGCAACCGACTTCTTCGTATAGCTCTCTCTTTGCAGCTTCGTCATAGTCCTCGCCGTAATTGACCATGCCTGCGACATTGAGCTCGTAGAGGCTGGGATGTTTGTCTTTTGTCGCCGACCGTTTCATCACCAATATCTCTCCTTCAGAGTTGAATACAAATATGATTACCACCCTGTGCAGTAGGTTCTTCTTCCTGATTTCCATTCTTGTCGCCTTCCCGATGACATTGTCGTCCTCATCCACATGATATCCTGACTCAGCCATTCTTCTCCTCTTCTTTCACTTTTTTCCAAATCTCCCTGGCTTCTTCCAGCGTGACCTGCCTGCCTTCCTGCAAGAACGGCTTTCGCCTGTTGAGCTTGCGCATCGCGCCCTCCATCACATCAGTTGCGTTGAAGAGTCCCTCCATCTCTGCGTGAAGGCATGCATGGATGATATCGATGAGCACATCCCCCAGCTCCTCCTGCATGTTCTCGAAATCTTCTTTTTTCGCGGCATTTGCAAGTTCTTCTGCCTCGCTGTATATCTCCTCGCAGTAGCCTACAAGCCCCCTCTTCCTCGCCCATGGATCGTACTTCATGCTCTTTTTGCAGATCTCCACAAACTCTTCAAACGTGTATTTCATCTCAGCATCTCCACAAACCTGTCGAATAAAAATTCCGTGTCAGTCGGCCCGCACATCGCCTCGGGATGGAACTGCACTGAGCAGAACCTTCCAGAACTGTGCATGATGCCCTCGTTGGTCCTGTCGTTGGCATTGACGAACCATTCCTTCCAGCCCCGTGGGAGCTTCTTTGCATCAATTGCATAGCCGTGGTTCTGGCTCGTGATATAGCATCTTTTGGTTTCTGTATCGATGCAGGGCTGGTTCTGGCTCCTGTGGCCGTATTTCAGCTTGTAAGTGTCAGCGCCTGCGGCAAGCCCGAGCAGCTGGTTCCCCAGGCATATGCCCATGACAGGTATCTTCTTCTCCATGGCCTTCTTTATGTTTTCAATGGTCTCTTTGCACATCTTCGGGTCACCGGGGCCGTTTGATATGAATATCCCGTCAGGTCCAAATTTCAGGAGATCATGATTCCAGGGCACCCTTATGACCTTAAGCCCTCTCTCCACCAGGCAGCGGATGATGTTGTTCTTCACCCCGCAGTCCACAAGCACAACCCTCTTTTTGCCGTTGCCGTACTCTACCGGTTTCCTTATGGAGACATGCGCGACGAGGTTGGATTCATTCGGGTCGGAAAGCTCGACATCGTGGTCATAGACAATCTTTCCAAGCATCACGCCCTTCTCCCTTAGCTTTTTTGTCAGCGCTCTCGTATCTATTCCGCACAATGCGGGAATCTTATGCTCAATCAGCCACTTTGATAGAGAAAGCTTAGAGTTCCAGTGATTGTGGACCTTTGAATAATCAGATATCACGAGTCCGGAGATCTGGATTTTGTCTGATTCAAAATTTTCAAGAAGACCTCCTGACCTGGAATCGCCTGGCACGCCATAGTTCCCTATCAAAGGATATGTCAGGACAAGGACCTGTCCCTTGTAGGAAGGGTCTGTAAGAGCCTCGGGATAACCGACCATGCCTGTGTTGAATACGACCTCGCCCGCGACACTGCCTTCATGTCCGAACGGATATCCATGATAGGTCGTGCCGTCCTCAAGAACCAGCCTAGCATCTGTCTTACCCATACTAGATTATTTAATCGGAAATCAAATCTATATAAAGATTTGTATTTTTAAGGCTGTGTTCAAAATCTCCTGTTCGTTACGCACAACCCAATCGCATTCAATGCTTGAATTGTGCTATAGCTATGCCGTCTAATGAGCAAAGAGAGCACTCAGTGGCCCTTTGGCGATATTTTGAACACAGTGTGTTTTGGAAAACTCAATATTTCACAATGACCCTCCTAGTCCTCGATCCGTCGAACTCTGCGAAGAATATGGACTGCCATGTCCCGAGCATGAGTCTTCCTTCCCTGACAATGACAGTGACAGAGTTTCCCACTAGCGTTGCCTTGATATGCGCGTCGCTGTTGCCCTCTGCATGGAGGTATCTGCTTTTCTCTGGTACGAGCTCTGAGAGCTTTTTCAAAATGTCTTTTTTCACGTCAGGGTCTGCATTCTCGTTTATTGTTATCCCTGCGGTGGTATGAGGCACGTAGACAGTCACTATCCCTTCGTCAATATCCCTGACAAGAGGCTGAATCTTATCTGTCATATCAATAAGTTCGGTTTTTTTCCCTGTCCTTATGCTGAATTCGGATATCATTATGCAACTGTCTTTCTTGCAAGGAATATCATTATGAAAAGGATGAAATTGACGAGGATTATGGATGCTGATGCTGCAAAATCGAATGTCGCTGACAGCACCATCCCGATAAGCACTGATAATATGCATATGATGATGGAATACACGAGAGTCTGCCTGAAATTCTTTGATATCTGCAGCGCGGCTGCCGCAGGGATTATCATGAAAGACGCGACAAGGATTATGCCCACTATCCTCATCGATATGACTACAGTCGTCGCGACAAGGAATCCGATAAGGTGCTTGTAGATGCCTGTGTTGACGCCACCCGTCCTTGCAGTCTCCTCATCGAACGTGATATAGAATAGGTTGTTGTAGAAGAGGATGATGATAAGGATTGTGATTATGGACAGTATGACAGAGAACAGCAGGTCAAATTTGCTTACAGTCAGGATGCTGCCGAAGAGATATGCGAAAAGGTCGGTGTTGAAGCCTCTGGTCAGGCTTATGATGAACACACCCAGGGCAAATCCCGTATATGAGAATATCCCTATCGCCGTGTCTGACGGCAGCTTCGACCTGTCCTTGATCAGCTGGATCATCACAGAGCCGAGAAGCGTTATTAGAAGCGCGACAATCAGAGGGTTCAGTCCCAGTAGAAGCCCGAGAGCGATACCGCCGAAGGATATGTGCGCAAGCCCCTCGCCTATGAACGCCCGCCGCCTGAGCACCAGAAAAACACCTAATAATGAGCAGGGAACTGCTACAAGCACTCCTGCGATGAGCGCCCTCTGCATGAACGGGTATAATAGTATATCAAGCATTTTGATGGTTGTGGCAGACTATGTGCTTCTCGTGGCCGAGTATCTCGTCGACCACATGCGAGCTGCAGAACTCCTCGTGTGTCCCGTGGAAGAACATCTTGTTGTTCAGGCAAGCGACCTTGCTCACATACTTGGTTATATAACTCACGTCGTGGGAGACAATTATTATGGTTATTCCTTCCTTGTTGAGCTTCCCAAGCATCTCGTAGAACTCCCCTTGGGTCTTCGGGTCGATGCCCGCTGTGGGTTCGTCAAGTATCAGCAGCCTGGGCTTTGAGACCAGCGCCCTTGCGATGAACACCCTCTGCTGCTGGCCTCCTGAAAGCTCGCCTATCTTCTTCTTCCTCTGCTCAAGCATTCCCACTTTTTTCAGCTGCCTGTAGACTATTTCCATATCGGCCTTCGTGATGAACCTGAACAGTCTCTTTTTCGAAAGAAGACCGAGGGACACTATCTCTTCGACAGACGACGGGAAATTTTGGTCGAAGCCCGTCGCCTTCTGCGGGATGTAGCCAACCTCGTCCCACTTGTTGAATTTCCTTATGTCTTTTCCGCAGAGGGTTATCTTTCCACTGGCAGGCTTAATGAGCCCGATTATCAGCTTGATGAGAGTCGTCTTGCCCCCGCCGTTCTCACCGATTATCCCAAGGTAGTCGCCTTCATATAATGAGAAGCTTACATCGCTAAGCACTTCTTTGCCGTATGAGAAGCTCAGGTTCTCGACCCTCAGTATCTCATGCTTTTTCTTTTTCATCTTTACTCAGATAATGTCATTGACAATATAAATCTATTGGCAGCCCAGCGCTGTCCTGAGTGTCTTGAGGTTGTCGTCCAGGACCTGAAGAAATGTGGTACTGCCTGAGACACCGGTCTGCATCGGGATGGCCTTTGCTCCTGTATCGGCAGCCAGGACATCGGCGATCTTGCTCGATTCGGTCGACTCATAGAGAACATACCTTATACCTGTCCTGTTTATGGTATTGACCAACCGGGCTATCTCATGCGCTCCTGGCTCTGCCTCTGGGACGATGCCCTCCACAGCCACCTGCGTAAGCCCGTATCTATGGGCAACATACCCGAATGCCGAGTGCCCGCCGACAATGAATTCGTTGAATTTACAGTTGTTGAGACCGATCCGGTATTTGTCATCCATCTCCTTGAGCTTTTTCTTGTAATCATCAGAGTTCTTCTGGAACACGGCGCTGTTCTCAGGCGACTTTATGCTGAGCTCTTCGGTTATCACATCTATGATCTTCTCGTCATTGCCTATGTCAAGCCAGAGGTGTGGGTCTTCTACAGACTGCGAGTCTATGATGTCGGCTATGCTGCTCGCATCTATCACTGTCTTGTTCCCCAGGTCAGGCAGGCTGCCTGTCCATGGCTCCAAACCCCCGCCGATATATATGAATATGTCTGCATTCGATATCGCCTCTATGTCTGACGGCCTCGGCTCCCATGAATGGGGGTCGGCGCCGACAGGCAGGAGCCGGGTGACATCGACCTGGTCGCCTCCGACAGCCTCAGCAAAATCCCTGAGCGGCGCGATTGTAACGACAATCCCTATCTTTTTCTGGACAGGCGGGGTCTTTGGGGCGCAGCCTGAAAAGCATACTATTGAAACTATCAGGATTGTAAAGATTATCTGGGCCTTCATCTTGAGAACTTGTACCCCAGCAGCTTGAAGACGAGCTCAGCTGCTGTGTCCTCAGAGCGTGACGAGCCGCCCCTGCATACTTCCACAAAATCAAGCCCCACGATGTTCTTGAACTCGAAAAGCTCCCTGAATAATTCAAGCATCTCATGCCAGAACAGGCCGCCGGGTACAGACGTGCCTGTCGCAGGGATAACGCTCGGGTCGAACCCATCTGCGTCTATGGTTATGTAGACATTCTCTGAGCATGCATCAAGAATCGATTGGATGTATTCTTTCTTGAAGGGCGCCGGGAATGTGCTAATGTTGTTGCTCTTGATGTAATCATCCTCTTCTTTGCTAATTCTTCTTGTCCCGATGCTGACCGTGCCAGCTCCAAGCTCCCTTATCCTTCGCATGACGCATGCGTGGCTGAACCTCATCCCATCATACTCGTCCCTGAGGTCCGCGTGGGCATCCAGCTGCAGAACTGTAAGGTCGGGATACCGTTCATGGCACGCCCTCACTGCTCCGAATATTATGGAATGCTCGCCCCCGAGCGTCACAGGGAACTTGCCTTTCTCCATTATTATCTTTGCATCATTATAGACTTTGTCTGCCACAGCTTCAGGCGCTAGACCTTCTGTCTCGAACTGCTGCACAGTATGCACCTTAACCTTTTCTGTTATCTCTCCAAACTCAGGGTCGAAATATTCGAGATTGTGCGACGCTCTTATGATGAGCTCCGGGCCTTCGAACGACCCCCTGCCGTAAGAAGAAGAACCCTCGTACGGCACCATCAGCACGACCGCATTGGCCTCGTCAAAAGAATTCACCATGCCCATGAACGTGAACAGCTCACCGTCTTTTTTGTTCATGAAGCAATGGAGGGCGGGATGGTTATTTAAAGTTTTTTGTCGGGTAATCGAATTGAATATTCTTTAGACGTTGCTGGTTGCATAACCCCTGGACGCATAATAGCCGAATAAAGCTGCCAGCAGGCATACTGCCCCGCCAAGCACGATCGGCGGTCGGGCTCCCATTGCATCGGCCATCCAACCGAGAAGCGGTCCGCCAAGCAGCCTCGTGCCACCCATTATGACTGTCTGGAATGAGAGCACCCTGCCGTGCATGTCGCGCCTGCCCTGCACCTGGATGATTGCGGTAGTAGCAGTCATGTAGAGGATGCTTGCCATGCCCACAAGAAGAGCGACTGCCGATGCAGTGACGACACCTGGCATGAAAGCGAGCACAAGCAAGGCAATGCCCAAGAGCGATGCCCCCATTATGATGTGTCGCATGCTTACTAGTTTCTTGTTTGCCACATACAGCCCTCCGATGACTGCGCCGAAGCTGAAGATAGAGTAAAGGATCGTGAACTGCGTCTCTGTGCCGTGAAGCGAGTCAGTGACAAAAAGAGGAAGGGTCACATTGAAGTTGTAGGACATCATGCCGATTACGATGAACATCGAAAGGCTTATCCAGAGGAAAGGCTGCGAGAGGACGTATCGCAATCCTTCAAGGACCTCGCCCTTTGCCTTGGGTCTTGCAGGCGCTTTATAGAGTTCTTTCGGCCGCATCATGAACAGGCATACCAAGACAGATATGTAGCTTATTGCATCTATTGTGAATGCCCAGCCATAACCCAGGGTGACTATTAGCAGGCCGGCAAGTGCCGGGCCGAATGTCCTCGAGATGTTGACTATGATGCTGTACAGCACCACGGCATTGGGTATGTCCTCTGCAGGGACCATCTCGCTCACGAACGAGCGCCTGAGCGGGTTGTCGAACGCGAGCAGTGTCCCGCCGACGAACGCCAGTATGTAAAGCCCATAGAGCGGCGGGTCCGGCATGAATGCCATGAATGCAAGCCCTAATGACTGGAGCATCTCGAGGCTCTGAGTGAGGATTAGCAGTTTTCGCTTGTCATGCCTGTCAGCGATCGCTCCTGCCCAGGCAGACACCAGCAAGACCGGGCCGAATTCGAATGCCGTGAGAAGCCCGACAGCAAGCCCGCTTCCGGTGAGTTTTAGGATGAGAAGGATCAGTGCGACTCTCGTCAGCCAGTTGCCGGTATTCGATATGAGCTGGCCTATGAAGAAAAGCTTGTAGTTGCGGTTGCGAAGTGAGAGGAAGGTCTGCTTCAGTGTCTGGCCCAGGGGTGCGGATTTTCGCTCCACAGGGACTTGGACAACGGCATCCGTATCATCTGGCATCTTATTTTCACCGGGTTTGTCAAATATGATATCCTGAGCTGTTTAATATATTTATCTGAATCAAGGACAGGCAAATAATCGGCTTCCCTACGCATAAAAACTTATTTATAGGATGCTTTAACCTGATTGATTATCATGAATATGCGACGCCTGTTCATCATTATCCCGCTTCCATTGATAGCGGTATATGTGATATTCGGATTCTACCTTTATCTGGACCAGAATGCGATGCTTTACCATCCGGATCACCAGAATTTTGAAGGCTGCAGTGGATTCTCTGATTACCATATGATGTACTTCAACGGCACGAGATTCTATTTCAGGCAGGGC
Organism: uncultured Methanosarcinales archaeon; assembly: GCA_964469935.1. GTDB lineage: Archaea > Nanobdellota > Nanobdellia > Woesearchaeales > DSVV01 > CAYXZQ01. The sequence continues at coordinate 5,069 of CAYXZQ010000006.1, read as the reverse complement.
TCTGTTGACAAGGTCTTGGTCTATTACCATGGCAATGGCGGTTCGGCATGCGACATGAGCTCTGAGAGGTCAATATTCGAGAAGTCGAACGCATCGCTCATCTTCGTCGAATATACGGGCTACTCCAACGGTAGCATCAGGCCGTCAAAAGATCTCATTCTTAATGATGTTCGAAACATCCGTGAGTTCATCAGTGAAAAAAATTATTCTGACGTCGTGGTGGCTGGCTACAGCCTTGGCTCGGCTGCAGCAAGCTACCAGGCATATCTTGGAGGTGTGGATTCCCTGGTCCTTGTGAGCCCTTTCTCGACATTGGATGATGTGGCCCAGTTGATGTACAGGATATACCCTTCCTCGATGCTCTTGAGAGATAAGTATGACAACATCATGTGGCTGAAAAATTTCCATGGCAACTTGCTCATATTGCACGGTGAAGACGATTTCCTTATACCGTATCGTCTTTCCCAGAAGCTCTATGAAAGCATTCCTTCTGAAAAAAAGGGATATGTCCTCATAAAAGGCAAAGGGCACAATGACATCTGGTCATCGCAGGAACTTAAAGACAGGTTCATCGATTTCACAGGCAGAGTTTGAAAATCGTGTCATCAAAATCTTTAAATAACCAAACCTAAACTGAAAACATCATGAAGATCTACCTTGCAGGAAGCGTGCCTAAGGGCGACAAGGAAGCAGAATCATTCAGGGACTGGAGGGCAGATTACATAAAGATCCTGAAAGATGTATTCGATGCAGAGTTCATAGACCCCTATGACCGCCTTCTTGACGAGAGCGACCCGATGGCTGTCTTCGGGGCAGACTGCAACCATATCAAGGACTCGTCGCTCATCATCGTCAATGCAGAAAGCACTATGGGCGTAGGAACATCTCAGGAGATGGTGATTGCAAAATATTTCAAGAAACCGGTTGTCACTGTACTGCCCAAGGAATCCCATTACAGGAGGGGGGATATAGTATTCCGGGGGCAGAAGATAGCGGACTGGGTGCATTCGTTTGTTGCTGTATTCTCTGATTTCATCATCGAAGACATCAGGGGTATTGAAAATATCAAGGCAGAGCTGTCCAGATGCGAGCCGAAGGACATCTCGATTATCGACGAGAGCATCGCTTTCATGGACAGCCCTAGGAGAATTTCCTGAAGAGAACTATCGCAACAAGGATACCTGCAGCACCAAGAATGAAGAATTTAACCCACCTTTTCGACTGCTCATTCCTGCTCTCATACAGCACCTCAGGCACGCGTACTGCATCCCCTGTAATCTGATCCCCTGCGCGATAAGGGGGTGAAGTTTCTTTGCCGGATACAACGGCAGCACTCAGCACAGTCTCAGGAAAATCAAGCTCCGGGCTCATGTTCATGCTTTGAGCGACATCGCTTATCTGCAGAACGTACGCCCTGCTGGCGCTTACATTGAAATCTATCTTGCCTGAAAAATTCTGGAGTTTTCTCTTCTCTATCACCTGGGTCTTGTTCGAGAGGTCGAGGACGCATGTCCCGGGGCACTCCACATTGGCAAACAGCCTGAGCCTCTCCGAGTATTTCTTTGCGAGAGTGTAGAAGCTCTTGATTTTCGGCTTGGGCTTGTATACCAGTTCAGGCTTCACATCCAGGCATGAGCAGTCGTTTTCCCTGTATTCGGTATTCGTGACAGTCCTTGTGACTGTCTTGCACAACCCTGACTTGTGCCCCTCTATCCTGAACTCCTTTGTGTCTTCCACACCAAGCCCCGAGACGACCAGGGTGTATTCTCCTTCATCAAGCTCGTCATCGCAGTCAGGCTTTATCAGCAGTGGAATAGTCACTGCGGTCTCGCTGTTTTTCGAGTCTATATTCATGCTCGTGGTCTCGCTGACCTTTCCATCGGCGCCTTCGGCGTACATGTCGATTGCGGTCTTTGAAGTGCTGCCTTTTGTGATGTACAGCTTGACACGTATCGACTCTCCGAACTTTGCAGAATTGTCAGAGCCTAGGTTGATACCTTCGATGCTTATGCTTTCATGGTACTGCTCTTCATCTTTCCGGGATGCCGGACACCGGACGACTATGGGCATCTCTGCGCGGTTATCTAAATTAGATGTATCATTGCAGCCGACTTCTGCAATCCTCGCCTTGATGAGGAATGCAGACCCCTTGCCACAGTCAGGAGTCCATGCCCTCTGGTTCATGTTTGTCGTGTTGTAGGGGCTCTTGACCACGTTGCCCTGCATGTCTTCCGCCCAGTATTCTATAATATATGGATACGAATCATTGTTCAGGCTTATCCTGTATGGTATTTTCTCACCGTCATCATAAATGAGCTTCCCTGAGGTTATCGAGATGCTGATATTGCAGGAACCCTTAACCTGCTGATAAGAAGTCTCGTTTCCTTCAGTCGCATTGGTTTGCGATGTCTGGTTCTCTTCCTGGACTGACTCGTTTGATATTGATTCATTGGTCTCATTATGCTGGATGATTGTCTCATTACATTCTTCATCTGCCGTGGTGTTGGACACGTTTGCAGACTCATTGCCTGACAATGTGCTGAAATATTCATAGACGCTGTTCTTTCGCCCCGGTGTCCCGCCGATGGCAAGCGACTCGTACCATGAGCCGTTGAAAAGCTCCATCGACATGCCGTCATTGTTCGCAAGCGTCCCGTCATAGCTCATCGAATCGACAAGCGAGCCTGATGTGTCGTATAGATACACCTTATCGAAGTCATTGTTGAGGTTGTTCCCGATTGTGGCGCCGGCAGAATAATAGGATACGTCGGAATTCTCATAATCATAACCCTCCTCGACAACGAGCGCATAGCTTGAGTCAGTTAAGAATAGGGGCTCGAGAGTGTCATTCGAGGATGAATCACCTATGCTCCAGTTCACGAGGGATTGGTTATTGTCCAGGTAGATCTCGACGAATTCCCTGTTGTTGTCATTGCCTTCGGGGTTGTACATAACCTCGCTTATGTGCATGGCGTATGCGCACTGGGCAATGACCAGGACTAAAACCGTAACCAAAAATGCAGGTCTCATGAGAAATCAGGACTAAGCCAGACTTAATAAGTTTTTAGAGGTTAAATCCGGATAAAAATAATAAATCATTAATCATTCTCCGATACGTCAATGCCATGTTCCGGTATTGTCTGCAATCAGCAAATTATTTCCGGCCTTCATGAAAAGGGCATCACTCCAGCAGGCGCCTGTCTTCATTGTCTATCTCCCTTATTACCTTCAATATCCTAATGTCTGTCATGTTTATGAAATCCTCGTCATCCGCCAGGTGCTCTATCAATTTCACTAGGATGTCCAGTTCTTTTATCAGTTTCTTCACAGTGCTTTCATACCACTTGGGAAAATCTATCCTCATCTTGGGGATTCTGTCCAGGTAGACAGACATCGCCTCCCTCAGCCTTGAAAATAATCTTAGAGACAATGAGAAAAGCTCAAGTTCAGACTGGTTGATCCTGATCTTTTTCTCAAAAGAGACTATCTCGCTGTCCAGATTGACCACTTCCCTCCTGAGATGTCCGAGCATGATGTTGTGGTCTGGGATGAAATCCTTGTTCCTGAAACCTTTCAGGGGGTTGAAGGAGAATCTCCTGTGGAAATTCGCCTCTGTCACCTTCTCTGCCGCTACAAGCACCTGCTCATACCTTTCCAGGCTCTCTTCATCGCTTTTCAGGTGGGTGATTATCTTCATGATGATATTGAGGAAATCCTCTATCTTCTTGTTCAGTTTCGCCATGTCGTCGAACGGCTTGGGAGCGCCGTAGATAGGAAAATTGCCAGAGCCCCTTGTCCTGAACAGGGAATTGTTCACTATCATGACAGCATCATAGATATTCTTCAGCTTTTCTATCAGCCTCTCAAGATTTTCTGCATTGGACAATTCCTCCCTTATCTCCCTGTAATCTTTTTTCTGGAGGCTGATGGCTTCTTTGAGGTGCCTGAGCTTCTGCTCAAGCATCTTCTTCAGTCCATCCTCAGAATTTATCTTGTATACATCATCGACTGTGCCCATGAAGTGTTTTTATTTCTGTGATATATAATCTTTTCTGTTGATTGCCGCTGGAAATCGCAGCGCAGTCATATCTCCTTTGCCCTGCTTCCCGAGGTATCAAGCTCAACTTCCATGCCTGACAGGTGATGTTCCAGGAGATAATCGGCGGCCTTCTTCGTGTCGTCAGCGGTATGTCCTGCGATAAAGAGAATCTCCCGATCGCCTTTCTCGATGAGCTTTATCACTGCCCTTCCCTGGCTGAAATAGTCCGGGTCGCATTCCACTCCCTGGTACTCTTCCCACAGCCCGTTGTCGCATGGGTTTCCCAGGACAATGAGATCGCGGGAACTCAGCTTTGAAGGGCTGAACTGGCTGTAGACGTCAGGATCAGTATCGATGCCGTCAGAGAGCAGCGTCGTTGATATGTATACGCCTGTGAGAGAATCCTGGGAATTGGCATTGTCGCCGACAACTATGAGCGTGCCGTCACCGAGGAAATCCGGGAAATCGGACAGGTCGACCCTGTCCCTGCATTCGCAGTCTTCTGGACATGACGTGCAGCTTTCTCCTATGTCACAGATGTCGTTTCCGCAGCAGGGTGTTATTGGCTTTTCCTTGCACGCGCCCGTATCATAATCATAAACAGACCTGAAACATTCCCTGTCTGTCGAGCATTCGGGGCAGTCGCCAGGGCATGTGCTGTAAGACTCGCCCTTCTCGCATGCGTTATCTCCACAGCACGGCGTGACATCCGTGATTATGCATTTCTGGGTCGTATAATCGAAACTTGCATTCTGGCACTTGCCTGCTGCGCATTCCGGGCAGTCGTCGGGGCATGTGCTGAAAGTCTCGCCCTGTTCGCATGCCGAATCCCCGCAGCATAAAATGAGCTGCTCGTGCCTGCACTCGTATCTCGTCTCGTTGCCGCAGGTGTCTGCTGTGCATGAATCATTGTCATCGCAGGTCTCGGGACATCCTGGCGCTGAGCGGACATCGCCCTCTTGCTGGCCCAGGGCCTTGCCTGCAGCCTGGCTGAAAGAGTCAGAGGCGTTGCTCAGCCTGTCAGTGATCG